>NZ_CP035421.1 GCF_004123675.1 Leisingera sp. NJS204
GATGGCCTGGTTCGGCGCCGCCTTCAACGTGCGCCTGCGCACCCATCTCAGCTTCAATGAATTCCGCACCATCATGCCCCGCTGGGCGCAGCTCGGCTGCCTGACCCTGGACGCGGTGCTGTGGTTCGGCTTTGCCGTCATCGTCTTTGTCACCACCACCCGGATGACGGCGCTGTCGGCCTCGAATTTTCAGATCGTGCTGGGCACCGACAGCGTGCTGCAATGGTGGTTCCTGATCACCGCGCCGCTGGCCTTTATCCTGATGATCGGCCGGGTGTTTGAAAACCTTGCCGATGACATCCGCAATTTCCGCAGCGGCGCGCCGCTGATCAAACAGGCCGTGATCGGAGGAGACGTGTAATGGACACCGGAACCTGGGTCACGCTGATCTCGCTTGGGGTCACCTTCCTGTTCATGCTCGGCGTGCCGGTGCTGCTGGTGATCGGCTATTGGGTCATCGGCTGCTCCTTTGTGCTGGGTCTGACCCTCGACAATATGGGCGCCGAGCTCTTGAATGTGTTCAACAAGGGCTTTGCCCTTCTGGCGATGCCGCTGTTCATCCTCACCGGCGACCTGATCAACCAGTCCGGCATCGCCCGCCGCCTGTCCGATTTTGCCTATGCCTGCCTCGGCTGGATGCGCGGCGGGCTGGCGATGGCCTCGCTTGGCGCCTGCGGGTTGTTTGCCGCCATATCAGGCTCTAACTCGGCCACAACGGCCACAATCGGCTCGATGCTGCACCCGGAAATGGTCAAAGGCGGCTATGACGAGCGCTTCTCGGCCGCCACCGCCGCCGCAGGCGGCACGGTGGGTATCATCATCCCGCCGTCGATCATTTTCATCGTCTACGGCTTCCTGATGAACCTGCCGATCTCGGACCTGTTTGTGGCCGGCATCCTGCCCGGCGCGATGATGGTCGTCGGCATGCAATTCGCCTGCTGGATCATCTGCCGCCGCAATGGCTGGGGCTTCCTGATCCCGCTGCAGCTGACCCGCGTCCTGAAAACCGCCTTCGGCGCCTGGCTCGGCTTCTTTGCCATCGGACTGGTGCTCTGGGGTATCTACACCGGCAAGTTCTCCCCCACCGAGGCCGCAGGCGTCACCGTCGGCTTCTGTGTCATCGCAGGCGTGCTGTCCTGGGTGGCGACCAAACTCACCGGCGCCGGCAGCGGCAAATCATGGGAGGAGAAAACCTATGCCGAGATGCTGGTGGTCGAAGGCTTCACCATCCCGCAGATCCCCTCAATCGTCGTGCGCTCGGCGCAGATCACCGGCATCCTGGCGCCGCTGATCGCAATCTCCGTGGTGATGCAGCAGATCCTGTCGCTCTTGGGCGCCCAGCAGACCATCGGCGATTTTGTCACCTCGATGGGCGGCTATCACGCGGTGCTGTTCACCTCGATGGTGATTGTGTTCTTCTCGGGCATGGTGCTGGAAAGCCTGCCGGTCACCATCATCCTGGCCCCGATCCTCGCCCCCATCGCGGCCTCTGTCGGGGTCGATCCGATCCACTTTTCGGTGATCTTCCTGGTCGGCGCCTCCATCGGTTTCATCACCCCGCCCTACGGTCTCAACCTCTATGTCGCATCCGGCGTCACCGGTGTTCCGTATTTCCGCCTGCTTCGCTATACAGTCCCTTACCTTGCAGCCCTGATCGGGGTCTGGGTGCTGGTCTCGCTGGTTCCCGATTTCGCGCTGGTGCTGCTGCCGGGCAAATAGGGATTAGGCGGTGATGGCAGACGACGCGTCCGATAAGAAAGAGGGGCAGATCCCCACCAACCTGCGCCTGCTGGTGCTGCTGGAGGAGATCGCCCGCCGCGGCACCGCCGTCAAACCGGCCGAGATGATCGAGGCGATGGGCCTGCCCAAGCCCACCGTGCACCGGCTGATGCAAACCGCCGAGGCCGAAGGGTTTTTGCAGCGCGACCTTGACGGGCGCGCCTATGGTCCCGGCCCCCGCCTGCGCCGGATGGCGCTGGATACCATGTCATCCGAACATCTGCGCACCGCCCGGCTCAGCATCCTGAAAGGCGTGGCCGAGGAACTGGGCGAGACCTGCAATCTCGCCACCCCCGACCGCGAAGGCATGATCTACCTCGACCGGGTGGAAACCAAATGGCCGCTGCGCATCCAGCTGCCGATCGGCACCCAGGTGCCGTTCCATTGCACCGCCAGCGGCAAGATGTATCTGTCATCGCTGAAGCCCAGCACGCTGCAGGCGGTGCTGCACGCCCGCCCGCTGGAAGCGGTGACCGGGCAAAGCTGCACCGACCCGGATGCCCTCGGCACTGAGTTGGCCGCCATCCGCAGCCGCGGCTATTCCACCGACGCCGAGGAGTTCATTTCCGGCATGGTTGCCGTCGCCGTGCCGGTGCGGGACGCGCACAGCCGGCTCCTGGCCACGCTGTCCGTGCACGCCCCGGTGCAGCGCCGCAGCCTGCAGGATCTGACAGATTTCCTGCCCGCTCTGCAAAAAGCTGCAGCCGGCCTGTCTGATCTGGCCTAGGCGCCCTGCCTGTCCCCTCAGCGCAGCCGTTTCCCCGTTTCCTGCGGCTCCGGCTGGTTTGAACGGCGGGCGGCGCAACACCCGTGCCGCCCGCCCTGCCCTCGTTTCCGCCCCCGTCCCGGTCCTTGCCCCGGCCTGTCCGCGCGCCGCCGCCGCAGCCGCTTGGATTTAGCCCCCCTCCAGGCAGCAGCCGCAGACAAGTTAAAAATCGACCTTTTACCTTTTTGTACGCAATTTGTGCGGTAAAGAAGCACTCATCAGTCGCGCTGTTTTTCAAGAATGAGGCCAGCCATGCATTTCAAAAGACCGGTGTTTCTGCTTTGCCTGTGCCTTGGCCTGTTGACCGGCCAGACCGCCGCTGCCCGGATGCTGGTGATCGGCACCATCAGCGACGAACCGGTCAAGGAAACCCGCACCTTCCTTCCCTTTGCCCGCCACCTCGCAGCGCAGCTGCAGGATCAGGGCATCACCGGCGCCAGTGTGACAATCGCACGGGACATCAGCGAAATGTCCGACCTCCTGCGCACAGGTGCCGTCGACATTTACATAGACAGCCCGCTTGTATCACTAGCGGTCCGCGCCGAATGCGGCAGCCGCCTGCTGGCCCGCCGCTGGAAAAAGGGAATTGCCCAATATCAATCCGTGATCTTTGCCCGCCAGGACAGCGGCATTCAAGCGCTCGCAGACCTCAAGGGCAAGGTTGTCGCCTTTGAGGAACCGTTTTCCTCCAGCGGATACATCCTGCCGCGGCTGGCCATCGGGGACCAGATCGTGCCGTTGGCCGCCCTTCCGAACCTCCGGGCTGAACGTCCGGACAGCGGCACAGCCTATGTCTTTTCCGGCGACGACGGAAACACCCTCGAATGGGTGCTGCGCGGTCTGGTGGATGCCGGCGCCATGTCGCTGCGCGGCCTCAAGATGCACGCCGGCGGCGATTTTGAAGATCTGTCAATCCTACTGGAAACCAATGCCATTCCGCGCCATGTCGTCAGCGTCTCGCCTGATGCCTCCGCCGCATTTTCCCAGACGCTGCTGGCCGTGCTGACCGGCATGGATCAATCCGGCCCCGGCCGCAACGTATTGCAGGACTTTGAAGGCACCACCAAGTTTGATGCCATCCCGGCCTCAACCCAGGAGCTGCTGGACCAATTCCAAGCCCCGGTTGCAATTCTCATCAGCGGAGACTGATTTGTTTGTGTCCAGCCTCAGAACCAAACTGGTTGTCTACACTGTATTGATTGTTCTGGCGGTGGCCGCAGCCATTTCGGGCATTTCTCTGACCCTTGCCTACAAAAACTCCGCTGATGCCTACGAACGGCATGTGACCGATCTCGCCAAAACCTTGGGCGAAGCCATACTTGAACCGCTTTATGAATTTGATATCAAACAGTTAAGGCAACAGGCGGGGTCTGCGCTGGCCAGCGAGGGCGCAATACGCGCGCTGATCCTGGACGCCGGCACCCGGGTGCTGACAGATGGCACCGAGGCCAATCCTCTGCGCGGCCGGCGGTTCGCCGATCCGCTCCTGCGCCCTGCCATTGACCACAAGCAGTGGTCGGTCTCAACCGGCGACGGCCGGATCACAGCCGCAGGCCCGGTTCTGGCAACGGCGGACACCCGGCTTGGCTATGTGGTGCTGGAGTTTTCAACGGCCCGTCTGGACCAGGAATGGATGGCCCATGTCAGCCGGATCCTGCTGCTGTCGGGTCTCTGCGCGCTGCTGGCCTCTCTTGCTGCCATCATCATGGCCAACAGGATCACCAGACCGGTCAAACGGCTGACGGACTTCGCGGACAGCATCCGCCAGGGCAGCCGCCCTCAGAGCGTCCCCGATTGCGGCCGGGACGAAATCGGCCGTTTGGCACTGGCTTTCGCCGAGGTGCTGACCCATCTCGACCGCAGCAATGCAGATTTGACGGAACTTACGGCCTCGCTTGAGGAAAAGGTAAAAGAACGAACCCGCGCGGCCGAGGCCGGGAACAAGGCCAAGTCCGAGTTTCTCGCCACCATGAGTCACGAGATCAGAACCCCGATGAACGGTGTATTGGGAATGGCGTCATTGCTGGAGGAAACGGACTTGGACGAGGACCAGGAGCTTTATGCCCGGACCATTTCGGAGTCTGGTGAAGCCTTGCTGGAAATCATCAACGAGATACTTGATTTCTCTAAGATCGAGTCCGGTAAGCTGGAGCTTAGAAGTCAGCCGCTTGATATTCGCGACCTGCTTTCGGGTGTTGTCCGTATGCTGGAAGCCAATGCGGCGGAAAGCCGGGTGGCCTTGCGGCTGGATTATGAATCGGGTTTGCCTTCTGCCATTCTGGGCGACGAGGGCCGGATCCGGCAGATCATCGTCAACCTGGTCGGCAACGCGGTGAAATTCACTGAGAACGGGGCCGTGACAGTCAAAGTCACCGGAACCGGAATGGCCTCTCAGACCCGGTTTAACATCGCTGTCGAAGACACCGGCATCGGTATACCCGAAGACAAGCTGGCCAGCGTCTTCAATGCGTTTTCCCAGGTCAACAGTTCCGCAACCCGGGATTTCGGCGGAACCGGCCTGGGGCTGGGTATTGCCTCCCGTCTGGCGCATCTGATGGGCGGCGAAATTGATGTGCGTTCCAAACCCGGAAAAGGCTCCACGTTTACATTCAGCTGTACATTCTCCACCGCCAGGGATTTTGTTTCCGGGTCGAGTTGAAACCCGTTTCCGGAGTTCTTCAGAGCAGAAAATTGAGGAGTTCACAGCTGTGAACTTTAGGCGGTTTCGCGGCGGGTCAGTGCCATGATCATCGGGCTGCTGGTAAAATGACCAGAAGCTGCCTTGGCGCTGAGGTGCCGCAGATATCCGCCGGGAGAACGGATATCGCCGAAACGCTCCAGCATTGCTGCAATCACCACGGAGGCTTCGGCGGCTCCCATGGCGGTTTTGGCTTCTTCCCAGACAGCGCTGGAAACCCCCATCATCGGGCGCACGGTGTCAGCGGCGCGCAGCAGGTCGGCCCAGTGACGGATGGCGCCATCGGCATAGCCTTGGATTTCGCCGCAGGCGGCGAGGATCAGACGAAGCGGCAGGCTTGGGCCGCTGGGGGCAGGGGCCTCAGCCGGTTGGGGAGGTGATTCACGGTGGGACGGCCTTTCTGCTGAAGCTTTCTCAGCATAGGCGGGACCGTCTTTCGATTCCGTATTTGCTGCGTGCGCTGGTTTAACGGCCTGTTCAGATTCAAATGAGTCTTTCTTTGAATTCTGATAGTGGTGCTCAATTTGGGCGTCACTGGTGCTCAGTTTCTGTGCAAATACAGGCTCTAAATGTGTTTGCAGGTTACTGAGAGCTGTGCCGAGCTGGTCCTGAATCTGCTCCAATTCGCCCAGATCAAGTTTACGCCGCAGGCTGCGGGCGGTGAGCTGGGCGAGGTCCTGATACTGGTCCCAGATGCTGAGATCTGACCTTTCGGCGGCGCCGCAGAGGGCGAGGTTCAACAGGTCGCGGCGCATCAGGCTGACGGTCTCGCGCAGTTGCTTGATACGGGCCTGTTGCACGCGCTCTGCCTCGGCAGCCTGAGAGAATTCAGCATAGCGCAGGGCGAGGGGGGAGAGGTCGAAGCCATAGGCAACACGGTCGCCCTGGTAGCGGCGCACGTAGCGTTTGCCGTTGGGGCTGTCGCGGCGGATCAGGATGCCGGCCTGCACCAGCTTGGCCATGTGGCGGCGCATGGTGGAGTTGGGCATGCCGTTCAGACGCTCGCAGATCACCCGGTTGGACGGATGCACCACCGGGGTGCCGGGCTGCGGTTCGATCATCTTGCCGGGCAGGAAGCTGAGAAGCGCCTGCAGTACCGACACATCACGGTCGCTGAGCCCGTAGAGTTTGCGGGCGGCGGCCAGTTCGCGCAGCGCGTCCCATTTGCTGACAGCGCTGGTCAAACCAGCCTGTTCGGCGGCAGCCTGCTGTTTCACCAGCACAGCATCCACCGTTCGCCCAAAAGGCGTGAGGGGCATGTATCCCATGTGTTCATCACGAAAGACAAAAAAAGAGCGGCCCGCGAATCACATTGGACTTGCGGAAAACGGCTCCTGCCACTAACTTGAAGGTGCTAGAAACAAGTAGGTCTCGTGGAGCTTCGTCTTTGCGGGGCCTTCTTTTTAGTCTGCTCTGTGCCTCCTAAGTTATTGTTATTTATTAACCTTCCGACCGATTTTGCCAACGGTCGTGAAGTTCTTGGATCAGGGTTTGGGCCTCGGACTCGAACCAGTCGGCAAAATCGCCGCCAGCCAGTTCCAGGTTCACGCCCTTGGCGGAACGGCGCAGGGTTGCGCTGCGTTTGCCGCCGATTGTCAGTTTCTGCGCGGCCGGCGCGGCTTTGGCCGGTGGTTTGGCAGGCTGCGGGGCAGGGGCGGGGACCGCGGCCTTGAACACCGCCTCAAATGCCATCACCGAAGGGTCGGCAGCGGCGCTGTTTGTGCCATCGTCAGTCACCGCGGATATGGCAAAGTCGGTGTAGACCCGCTCGGCGGTTTGGGCCAGCGCGGTGCGGTCCGCACCGGTTTCGTCAATCGCCCTGGCCAGTGCGTCCCAGCGGGGGCGGCCGATGCCCTGGGCCGGGCCGATGGCGCGGGCAAGACCGGGGGTGATGGTCTCGGCAATGGCGATGGCCATAGAGACGGAGGATTTGGTGACGGTCAGAACCTCGGCCACCTGCGATTGGTTGCCAAAACCGTTTTCGACCAGTTCCAGCGCAAACAGTGCCTTTTCAATGAATGTGAGGTCGCGGCGGGCCATGTTTTCGGAGATCTGCGCCCGGACGGCGGCGTCATCGTCCAGATTGGCCACCAGTGCGCGCACTTTGGCAACCTTGTCCGACGAGCGGATCGCCTCCAGCCGGCGGCGGCCGTAGACCAGCAGATAGCGGTCGGGTTCCGTCGGGTGGCGGCGCACCAGGACGGGCACGGTCTGGCCGTTGGTCTCAATCGCGTCGCGCAGGTCGACAATGTCTTCGGGATCAAGCCGGTCGGCGATCCGCGTGTCTTCGATCTGATGCGGTTCCAGATCCCAGACCCGGTGCGAATCCACCGCGTCGCGGGCCGAGCGCAGGGCGCGGTTGCTGGTCATCATAGACGACGCCGGGGCAGGGGAGGGCGCTCCGGCTGCGGCGAGGCTGTCGAGCATCGACAGGCGGGATTTCTTGCTGCTGGTCATTTGCGCCCCCATGTTTCCTGAATGAGCTGGCTGATTTCGTCGTTGACGGCGTTGAGGCTTTCGACGGCGCGGTCATAGGTCGAGCGGGTGAAAGCACTGCGTTCGACTTCGTACAGGGTCTGTTTGGTGAGGCCCGCGTCGGAAACCGCGGTGGATTTCAGCATCTGTGCGTTCAGCACCTTTTCGCCGTACATGGTGCGCAGGAAGGCGACGATGCGGTTCTGCGGCGCGTCCGAGGGTTCATAGCGGGTGAGCAGGTAGCGCATCCAGTCGTGCGACATATCGGCGCCGGACTGGGCGATGACATCCATCAGGTCGGCAGTCATGCGCAGGAATTGCGACATCGACATCACGTCGAGCATTTCCGGGTGGATCGTGACCAGCACGCCGGTGGCGGCAGAGAGCGCCGACATGGTGAGGAACCCCAGCTGCGGCGGGCAGTCGATGACCACCACGTCATAGTCGGAATCGACCTGCGTCAGCGCCTCTTTGACCCGGAAAAAGAACAATCCGGCATTGCCCTGCGCCAGGGCGCGGGGGGTGTCGTGCTCAAACTCCATCAGTTCGAGATTGCCGGGGATCAGGTCGAGGTTCGGGATATAGGTCTTGCGGATCACCGAGCTGATGGGCGCGGGGTCGTCATAGCGGATGGCATCAAACAGGGTGCCGCCGTCCTTGAGGTCGAATTCCGGCTGCACACCGTGCAGCGCGGTCAGCGAGGCCTGCGGATCGAGGTCGATCGCCAGCACCCGGTAGCCTTTGAGCGCCAGGCGCTGCGCCAGATGGGCGGAAGTGGTGGTTTTGCCGGAGCCGCCCTTGAAATTCATCACGCCGATGATCTGCATGTGGTCGGCGTAGCCTGCACCCTCTTCCGGCTGGAGGCGGCGGCCGGGCAGGTAATCGCCGGGCTTGCGGGCGGTTTTCTCCAGCAGCACCCGCAGTTCCTGGATGTCCTCGGCGGTGTATTGGCGGCGGTTGCCGGCGGTCAGTTCGGGCGAGGGGCCCTTGCCGTCGAGATGCAGCTTGCGCAGGTAGGAATCATTGACCCCCAGCAGGGCCGCGGCCTCACCGGAGGTGAATTTGCGCATCGATTTGGTGGCATTCGGGGGGAACAGGCTCTCGCGCTGCGCATGCAGCTGGGCGGCGATCCATTCGGAATGCTGGCGGATGACCGCGTTGAGATCCTCGGGGGTGTATGTATGATCCATCTGCCCTATATGCCTGCTGTGCGCTGCCGCTCTGCCGTTTTGATCCGCGCCTGCCCCCCGTGTTTTCAGGTGGGGCCGTGTTCACGGAATTTGGCGTTTGCCGCCGCTTTTCCGTGACTATTGGCCAAAGCACGGGATTCGCGCAAGTGTTTTCTATATCTGGCGGGGCAGGGGGCATGAACCGCAAGGCATTGCGGGCAGGCGCAGATTCCCTTGTGCGGGGGAAGCGCGGGGTCAGCGGCGGTGCGGGGTTTCCAGCAGCGAGATTGCGCAGCCGGCACCCAGCAGGGCGGCGCAGTAATAGGCGATGCCGGGGATTTGCAGCGGGAAATCCACCAGCGAATGGGCTGAGACAAAGGCCAGCGCGCCCAGCGTCAGCACCGGTATGGCGCGCAGACTGCGACGCCGCCGCAGGCCGGTGAGGCAGGTTTTCAGCAGCAGCCGGACGCTGAGGCCCAGCAGCAGCAGGGCGGCAGGCAGGCCGAATCCCAGCACCAGCTCAAGATAGGCGTTATGGGCCCGGTGCCAGCTGCCTTCGGTGCCAAGGCAGACCGGATCCCGGTAGCCGGGGAAAACATCCGCGAAGGTGCCAAAGCCGGTGCCGGTCCACAGGTTGTCCCGGATCGCAGCCAATGTGGCGGCCCAGGCGCACCAGCGCGGATCGCCGGCCGCGCCGCCAAGCCGCGAGAACACCGGCTCGCCTAACAGGACCAGCAGCAGGCCGCCGCCGCCCAGCACCAGCAGCACCCGGGCGGTGCGTCCGTTGCGGTGCGCTTGGGCAGAGACAATGGCCAGGCACAGAACCAGCAGCGGCAGGCTGAGCAGGGCGCCGGCCCGAGACCGGGTTGCGATTATGGCAATCAGCGCCGCAAACAGCAGCAGCCAAAGCGCCGGCTGCACCAGGCTGACACGGGCAGGGGAGGGGGCCGGGCCGGCATGATGCCCGGTTCGCTGCAGCCGGGGCGCAGGTTTCAGGATCTGGAGACTGCCGGCCAGGGCAAATGCGGTGAGACCAAAAAATGAGGCGGCAACGTTGCGGTTCACAAACACGCCGGAGAAGCTGCCGTAGCTGACCGGGTAGCTGGTAAAGACCCGTGCCTGGGGAAAAAACACCTCAAGCACTATGGACAAGAGCACAATAGCAGCCCCGGTCAGCGACAGGGCAACCCAGACGCGTTTGGCGGAGCGGGGGGATTGGCACAGGACCAGGGTGCAAAGAAACACCAGCCCCGGCAGGATCAGCGCCGGCAGCGCCGCCAGGGTGCGCAGCGGGCGGACGGAGAGATAGCCTGTGCTAAGATCCAGCGCGGCACCGGCCTGCTGCCAGACCGGGTGGGTCAGAGGGCCGATGGGCAGAGGAATGATCTGCAGCCCGCCCCAAATCGCCGCCAGAACCAGGATCAGCGCGGTGGATCGCACCAGGCGGCGAAGGCCCGCGGAGGTGGTTCTGACCGGCAGGCAGAACAAGGCGAGCAGGGCCGCCAGGCCTCCGGTCAGTTGTGTGTAGGGCGGCGAAACGGAGCCGTTGAACAGCACCGCCAGAAACAGGAAAGCTGCCAGACCGGCGCGGCAAAGATCCCGGTAACGGTGTGAAGCAAACGCAAGGGGTGGTCTATGCAGCACGTTTGTTTCGCCCAGAGTTTGGCCAAGTGTTTCGTCCAGTGTTTCCCCCGGTCAGCCGGCAGTTGGATCAGCCTGTAGTCCCGGACCGGCAGGAGGGTTGCCGCCGGGCGGCTGCCTGTCAGGGCGGCTTTGACGGAGAATGCGGGTTCCGGCAGATCGCATGGAGAACGCTTTGAAGAATACAGTGGTTTTTGATTTCAATTCATTACCGGATCAAATGCCCGTATTCGGATTATACAACCTGATCCGCAAAGGGATCATAAAATTTTATTAGAACTCTTTTTTTCCGGTAATTTCTGCTAGAAAGGCCATTGATGCGGTATGTTTCAGCCTGCGTAAAACGCTTTGAACGAGTGGAATTGAAAACCCGATGATTTGCAAACGGCCCCTTGGTCTTCTGTTTGTGCTGCTTCTTGCGGGTGCGTGCGGTTTTTTACCCCGCAACGGCCCGGATGAGACCGCGATCCTGGAAAAATCCGCCAGCCATCTGCAGGCTGATGAGGCGACGCTGGGTTATGAATATGTGGTTGTTGATGTGAACCGCGAGGTGATCCCGTTTGTGACCAAGGATGACAGCAGTTCGTTTTCGACCTTTGGCGCCAGCAGCGCCGAGGTACCGAGCATCCGGCTGGGCGCGGGCGACGTTATTCAGATCACCATTTTCGAGGACCAGTCCGGCGGGCTGTTCATCCCCAAGGAGGCCGGGGTGCGGCCGGGCAATTTTGTCACCCTGCCAGCCCAGGAGATCGGCCGCGACGGCATGATCTCGGTGCCTTATGCGGGCAAGATCCGGGCGGCGGGCAACAGCCCTTCGGCGGTGGAGGATATTATCGAGCGCCAGCTGGAGGAAAAAGCGATCAACCCGGCGGTCACGATCGAGGTGGTCGAGGCGAACTATCCGCGCGCCTCGGTGATTGGCGAGGTAAAGGAGGCCGGCGTGTTCACCCTGCGCAACAGCGGCGACCGGGTGCTGGATCTGGTGGCCCAGGCGGGCGGCATCACCGGCGAGGATCACGAGACCTTTGTCACCCTGTCGCGGGGGCGGCAAAGCGCCAAGATCGCCTATGAGGCGCTGACAGCCAACCCGCGCGAAAACGTTTTTGTGGCGCCGGGGGACAACATCAATATCTCCAGCGAGAGCAAGAAATTCTACGCCTTCGGCGCCACCGGCACGGTGGGGGAGTTCACGTTCGGCGCGGCGGCGGTGGATCTGAACGGCGCGGTTGCCCAGGCGGTTGGGCTGGATGACAACCAGGCGGACCCGGCGCATGTGTTCATCTACCGCACCGAGCACCGCCATGCGCTGAAGGAGATGGGTGTCGATGTCTCGGGCTTTGAACAGCACGATATTCCAACAGTTTACCGGGCCAATTTCCGCAAGCCTGACAGTTTCTTCATGGCCCGGAATTTCGACGTGCGGGACGGGGATGTGGTTTATGTCTCCAATGCGGATTCCGTGGCGGTCAGCAAATTCTTCGGGCTGGCGACCACCATTTCAGGCGACACCGTGCAGATCGACGGCGATCTGTCGAACCTGTCGAACTAAGGGGGGGCACGCATGATGCAGGGGTTTTTCAGCCGGTTCCGCACCACGGCAAACAGGCGCAAGGCCGCAGAGTTGGCCGCCCTGGCCCCGGCAGAGGATTTTGTGGCGGTGGGGGACATTCACGGCTGTTATGATCTGATGGGCCGGCTGCTGGACCGGATTGCGCTGCGGCCCGAATGCGGGCGGCTGGTGTTTCTGGGCGATTACATCGACCGGGGCGAAAACAGCGCCCAGGTGCTGCAGGCGCTGCACGGGCTGCAGGTCAGCAACCCTGAGGCGGTCTGCCTGCGCGGCAACCACGAGGACATGCTGCTGGGGTTTCTGGACGATCCGCTGGGCGAAGGGCCGGGCTGGCTGCGGCATGGCGGCCGCCAGACATTGGCAAGTTTTGGCATCGCTGCGGTGCATGCGGGGATGCCGGACCTGAACTGGATCGCAGCGCGCGACAGTCTGCAAAACAGGATGGGCGCCGGGCTGATCAGCTGGATCCGCACCCTGCCGGCCTATTGGCAGACCGGCAATGTGGCGGCGGTGCATGCGGGGGCTGACCCCGCCCGTCCGCTGGAGGCGCAGGAGGATTACCATCTGGCCTGGGGCCACGGCAGTTTCGGACGGGTTCCGCGCCAGGACGGGGTGTGGATTGTCCATGGTCACACAATTGCCGAGGAGGTGCGCGCCGAAGGCGGCCGGATCTGCGTGGATACCGGCGCTTTTGCAACCGGAAAGCTGAGTGCGGTAGCGGTGCGCAATGACGGCTTTGAGGTATTGACCGCCTGACCGTTCGGGACAGGCCGGGAAATGGGTTGGGAAGAGCGTTGGGAAAGGAGCGGGAGCGCAGTTTTTCGGGGATTTAATTCAAAGCGCGTCGATCCAGCAGGCTAGGATAGGCATTTATGCACGCAGAGGGTGCATAATCCGGATATAGGCGCGCGGACCTGCCCGCGCCGTGAGTTGGGTATTTGAGGTCATGACATGAGTTTTGCGATTTCTTCAAGAACCCGTCAGGTGCTGGCGGCTGGTTTTGTTGCAGCCTTTGCAATGTCCCCGCCGCCCGCATCCGCGCAGACGGCGGAAGGCGCGGCGGGGACAGACGGGGCAGGTGGCGCGGCCCGGGCAGAGGCAAGCCCGGCGGCGCTGGCGCTGTTCCTTGCCGATCCGGCAGCGTTTCTGACCCAAGAGGGCGATCTGGCGATGCTGATTGCCTCGGTCGTCCTGACGGATCCCGGCGCCGCCGCCCGGATTGCCGCCCTGGCCTCAGCGGAGGGAGTCAGCGCAGAGCAGGCCGCGGCCATTGGCGCAGGCCTGGCGCAGGCCGCAAGCCGGATGACGGCGGAAGGGAATTTTCAACAGGGCACGGCCATCCTTTTGGCGGTTGCGCAATCGCCCTCTGCCGGGCTGGCGGCGGGGTTCACCGCCGCCTCGGGGGATGTGCAGACGGCGGCCACAGATCCCGCCGCGCAGGGGGTATCCGGCGCCGGGCTTGAGGCTCCGGATGCGGCGGCGGGCGGCGGTGCTGCGGACATCGGCGGCGGTGCTGCGGCTGCAGGCGGCACGCCTGCCACCGGCGGCGGCGTACCGGGCGGCAACAACGCGGGCGGTGTGACCGGCAGCACCCCGGGCAGCACCCAGGGCGGCGGCAGCTCCGGCGGCGGCAGTGCAGGCGGGGTGCCGGACGGCGCTGTCAGCCCGGCCGGCTAGGTGATGTCCCGGCAACACCTGCGATTGCGGACAGCTGCTGCGGCCGCCGTTTGCCAGTATTCAGGTGCCAAATGCAGAAGATGACCCATGAACCGATGCGGGTTCCGCAGGTGCCGGACGGCGGCGGGGCGCAGGACGACGGTCTTGACCTGATGCGGATCTTTGCGGTGGGGCGGCGGCGCTGGCCGGTGCTGTTGCTGGGGCTGCTGGCCGGGCTGCTGCTGGGGATTGCTTATGCAGCGACCGCAACGCCGGTCTACACCGCCTCGGCCCATATCAGCGTCGGCTCAGCGGATGCTGAAAACGCCCGCGAACTGTCCGGGGTGTCGGGCGTCCGGCTGGACGAGGATCAGATCACCACTGAAATCCAGGTGCTGCGGTCCGAGCAGATTGCGGCGCGGGTGGTTACGGCGCTGGATCTGGTGCAGGATCCTGCGTTTCTGAGCGAACCCAGGACCGGGCCGGGGCGGGCGGCTGAAGGGGTGAAAGCCCTGCTGCGGCTGGCGGCAGCAGCGGCTGTATCCTGGGTGCAGGACGAACCGCCCGCCATTCCGCTGACGCCGCAGGAACTGGCGGAAGCCGCCCGGCAGGATGCTGTCAGCCTGCTGCGGGACAATGTGTCGGTGCGCCAGGTGCAGCGCAGCCGGGTTTTGCAAATCACTTATACCTCGGTCTCCCCGGCCTTGTCGGCGCGGATCGCCAATGCGGTTGCCAATGCCTATATCGAGGATCAGCTGGCCTCGAAATATGAGGCGACCCAGCGCGCCACCAACTGGCTGAAGGAGCGGTCGGACCAGCTGCGGCTGCAGTCCGGACTGCTGGACAAAGCGGTCGACAGCTTCCGGCGCGAGAACAATCTGGCAGGGGCAGGCGGCGATCTGTCGTCGGATATCGAGCTGGAGCTGCTGAACAAGCAGGTGGCGGATCTGCGGGCGGAGCTGCTGGCGCTGCAGGCCCGCAGCAACCGGCTGCATGAGATTGTCGCGCAGAATGACACCTCGGCTTTTGTCAGCTCCACCGCCAGCCAGTCGATCACCGCAAACCTGCGCAGCCAGTATCTGGAGACCTTGCGGGACTTCAACTATCTGCGCAGCAGCCTGGGGGCGGATCACGCGCAGACCCGGCGGCGCCAGCGCGAGCTGATCCAGCTGGAAGGGCTGATGTTCGAAGAGATCAAACGCTCGGAGGTGGTGGCCCGCAACGATGTGCATGAAGCCCGTGAACGGCTGGCCAGCCTGGAGGCCGCGCAGACGGCTGCCGCCGCGCAGCTGGGGGCGGACAACACAACGCTGGTTGAACTGCGTGAGATGGAGCGCAATGCCGGGACCGTGCGCAGCTTGTATACCAGTTTCCTGCAGCGCTATCAGCAATCGCTGCAAGAGCAGAGCTTTCCGGTGTCGGACGCGCGGATTCTGAACCCGGCGCGGGTGCCTCAATACCCGAGTTCGCCGCAGCTGGCCAAGATCACGGCCCTGGCCGGCATTCTGGGGGTGCTGCTGGCGGCGGGCTGGAGCGCCGTGCGGGAGGCGGTGGACACCAGGCTGCGCACAGAAGATCAGATCAGAGATATCCTTGGGCTGGAATTTCTGGGCGGGCTGGAGAAGATTTCAGCGCCGCAGCCCCCGCCGGAGGCGGCGGATCTGCAGCTTGGCAGGCGGGAAGTGCTGTTTCCCGCCATCATGCGCTATGGCGCGGACAAGCCGCTGTCGGGCTTTGCCGAGACGCTGCGCACCGGCAGGATGAGCCTGACGCTGAAGGCGCCGCAGCGCGGTGCCAGCCAGATCATCGGTGTTGTGTCCTGTTTCCCCGGCGAAGGCAAAACAACCACCGCAGCCAATTTTGCAGCGCTGCTGGCGGCGCAGGGCGCCTCGGTCATGCTGATCGACGGCGATTTGCGCAATCCGGGCCTGACCCGGTCGCTGGCGGGCGGTATTGAGCAGGGCCTGGCGGATGTGCTGCTGGACGGGGCGGATTGGCAGGATGTGCTGTGTATTGAGCAGGCGACCGGCGCCCATATCCTGCCGAACCGGCCGGGCCGGGCGGTGCATACCGGCGAACTGCTGGGCGGCCCGGCGATGGAACATCTTCTGAGCGCCTGTGCGGCGGTCTATGACTGCGTGATCCTTGATCTGCCGCCGCTGGGTCCGGTGGTCGATGGGCGCGCGGTTCTGCACAATCTGGACGGGCTGTTTTTTGTGGCCAAATGGGGCGCTGCCGATGTGAACCACGCCGCCGCCATCCTGGGCAGCGACCCGCGGCTGCGCGGCAAGTGCTATGGTGCCTTTTTGAATATGTTCGACGCGAAAAAGGCCGCTGCCTATGGCAGTTGCGAGGGGTCGTCTTATGGCTGCGGGAGGGCCTACGGCCGCTATTACAATGACAGCTAAAGCCCTGCTTCTGGCGCTGGCGGCCTTGTGCGCAGGGCTGCAATGGCAGGGTTTGCGCAGCCATCTGACCCACCAGGCGCATCACCGCCTGGCGGCAGAGGCCGGGGCCGGGCGGCTGGAGACGGCGGACAGCGGGTTGGTGGCGGCGCTGCTGGCCGCGCCAGCCGGTGCGGCAGCGCTGTTTGATCCGCATCTGCACCGCAGCAGGGCGGTTTTGCATCAATACGCGGCGGATCTGATAGCAGCGGCAAACGGGCTGGACCCGCTGCGGCCTGCGCCGGACCCGGAGGCAGCTGCGGCCCGCAAAGCCGCCCTGCGCCAGCTTGTGGCGGCGGCGGCCCGGCAGCCGCTCGACGGGGATCTTTGGCTGCGCCTGGCTGTGACGGGGCGGACACTCGGCCTGCCGGAACGGCAGCTGGAACGCTATTTGGAACGCTCGCGGCTTTCAGCCCCTTATGAGGGCTGGATTCTGAGGCGGCGGGAAGCGTTTCATTTGTTAAACAACTTATGAATGTTTAACTGTTCTCACTTTGAGAATCAATTGACACAATTTTGACATAATAGATAATTGCCTGATGTTTACCCGCCTGATTGCGGCGGATGGTTAAAACTTCCATTAAACCTTGGGTGTTAAAGTTAAATGTTCGACTTTGAAGTCCCGGAACGGGATCTGCCTTATAATTCAGTTGGTCCGCCGCCCCGCAGCACCCTGTCCGGATTTGTGTTTGCCGGGGTAAAGCGCACGTTTGATCTGGTTGTCAGTTGCGCGATCCTGCTGCCGCTGGCACTGATGTGCGCCGCGGGTCTGCTTCTTCTCAATCCGTTTTGGAACCGGGGGCCGCTGCTCTATTCGCAGCGGCGCATGGGGCGGGACTGCCGCCCGTTCACCGCCTATAAATTCCGGACAATGCGCCCCGCGCCGGAAATCCGCCGCACCGCTGATTGCCCGCTGGAAGAAGAGCGGATCACCCCGCTCGGGCGGTTTCTGCGCCGCGCCCGTTTGGATGAGCTGCCGCAGATAATCAATGTTCTTAAGGGGGAAATGAGCCTGATCGGGCCGCGTCCGGACTATATCGGCCATGCACGCCGGTTTCTGTCTGACGTGCCGGGATATCAGGAGCGGCACGCGGTGCGCCCCGGCATCAGCGGCTGGGCCCAGGTGGAGCTGGGGTATATCGAAGGCGTTGATGCCACCCGGAACAAGGTGCGTGCCGATCTGCATTATATCGCCAATGCGGGCTTTGCCATGGAAGCCCGCATTGTGTGGCGCACCCTCAGCGTGATTGCGCGGCGCGGCGGCGCCTGATGCGGATGCAGTCTTGCGGCAACGGGGCTCAGGACAACCCGCCCCCGGTTTGCGGCGCGGCAACTGAATACCAGGCTTTTGGATCTGTTTCCGATTGGATTTTCAAAAACCGGTATCCGGTTTCCCGCCAGGGCCGGATTTCATTTGTGAGATTATCCAAGGTAAAGTCGCCACCGCGAAAACGTATAATCAATACGGCGTGGCCGGTGCCAGCCGGTGTCAGCACCGTTGCCAGCCGCAGCGATGCGGACGGCCAGCCCAAATCCATTAACTTTTTACGCTTTAAAAGTGCATAATCTTCGCAATCACCGCGCACCGCATTCAGCCGCCATTCATCCGCAATCCCCTGCACGGTGCCGTCCGCTTGCGGGGTGATGTCCCGGTTGACCGCCAGATTAACCGCCACCACCCCGGCCAATTGTGCCTGAGCGGAGCCGGCAGGCTGCGGGCTGCCGCCGCGCACGGCGCATTGACCGGGGTGGCGCAGACAGAAACGGGCATGGGCCAGGGGCGGCAGCACTTGCCGGGACACCGGCACCAGGACAGGGGGGACCTCTGCAGAAGGCAGCGGCTGGGCGGCGGCGGCGGACACGGCTGTCACCACTGTCATCAGGCCGGCGGCCAGCACTGCATGGATACCGGGCAGCAGCCGCTGCCGCATGCGGCGGCCAAAGCTCTGCCCAGTGCGGGTTTCCGTTTGCTGCTGTGCCATTGCGTGCTCCTCGCAGAATGAATCCGGTCGAGGGCAGGTCTATTGGCGCAATCGAGAATGGTTGCGGGACTGCTGTGGCTAGAAAGTGGCTCTTGTTTTCAATTTGTTAGGAATTGCTATCAAACCGTTACCCATACATCCGCAAGCCGCGCCCCCGCGCCGCGCAGCGGCGCCGGGCCCAACCAGAAGAGGCTATCTGTGATAGCGGATGACGGGCGGGAGCCTGCCGCCTACTTCAGGAGCCCTTCGAGATAGGCACCATAGGCGTTTTTGGCGAATTTCGCGGCCCGTGCCTTCAACTGGGCCGCATCAATCCAGCCCTGGCTATAGGCGATCTCCTCCAGGCAGCCGGTCTGCAGCCCCTGGCGTTCCTGCAGGGTGCGCACGAAATTACCCGCATCCAGCAGCGAGCCATGGGTGCCGGTATCCAGCCAGGCATAGCCGCGGCCCATGGTTTCAACCCGCAACGACCCTTCCTCCAGATACATCTGCAAAAGGTCGGTGATCTCCAGCTCGCCGCGCGGCGACGGCGCAACCTGCCGGGCCCGTTCCGGCGCCGTGCCATCCAGGAAATAAAGGCCCGTCACCGCATAGTTCGAGGGCGGCACCGCAGGTTTTTCGATGATCTCGCGGGCGCGGCCCTCATCGTCGAAGCCGACCACGCCATAGCGTTCCGGATCTGCCACGTGATAGCCGAACACCGTGCCGCCTGCGGATTGCGCATCGGCGGCGGCCAGCAGGTCCGGCAAACCATGGCCAAAGAAGATATTGTCGCCCAGAACCAGCGCCGAAGGGGCGCCGGCCAGGAAATCCTCGGCCAGGATAAACGCCTGCGCCAGCCCGTCGGGCGAGGGCTGCACCACATAGGTGAGCGACACCCCCCACTGGCTGCCGTCGCCAAGGAGGCGGGTGAACTGCTCCTGATCCTGCGGCGTGGTGATCACACAGATCTCGCGGATGCCCGCCAGCATCAGCACGCTGAGCGGGTAATAGATCATCGGCTTGTCATACAAGGGCAGCAGCTGTTTCGAGACCGCCATGGTGATCGGATAAAGCCGGGTGCCGGAGCCGCCCGCCAGAATGATGCCTTTGCGACCCGCGCCGGGCTTGCCGTCAGTCATGCCAATTCTCCCAAATCTTTCAGAATCTCAGTCAGCCCCATCGGCCAATCCGGCTGCGGGATGCCGAAAACCGTCTCCAGCGATGTGCAGTCGAGACGTGAATTCAAGGGGCGTGCCGCAGGCGTGGGATATGCGGAAGCGGGAATATCCTCCACCTCGCAGGCAATCCCGGCCCGGGCAAAAATCGCGCGCGCGAAATCCGCCCAGCTGGTCCAGGGCGCGCCTGCCAGATGATAAATGCCTGATTTGCCCGGATCCTCAGCCAGTTGCCGCGCCATGGCAAGGCAGGCCGCCGCAATGTCCCGCGCCGGGGTCGGCGCGCCAATCTGGTCGGCAACGATCATGAGGCGCTCGCGCTCCTTGCCCAAACGCAGCATGGTTTTCACGAAGTTGCTGCCATGCGCCGAGACCACCCAGGAGGTGCGCAGGATGGCATATGTACCGCCCGCCGCGCGCACCATCTCCTCGCCTGCCAGCTTGGAGCGGCCATAGGCGTTGAGGGGGCTTACCGCATCGGCAGGTTTCCAAGGAGCATCGCCGCTGCCGTCAAAGACATAATCGGTGGAGACGGTGACAAAGGGAATGTTCAGCGCGGCGCAGGCCCGTGCCATGGCGCCGGGAGCATCGCCGTTTATGACAGCGGCCAGTGCCTCTTCGTCTTCTGCCTTGTCGACGGCGGTATAGGCCGCGGCATTGATTACGGCGGCAGGGGCATGGGCGCGAATGGCCGCCGCGCAGGCTTCGGGGTCGCTCAGGTCTGCCTCATCGCGGCCCAGGCAGGTTATACCCTGATGTGCCGCCAGTTCGCGGGCCAGCTGGCCGGTCTTGCCGAAAACTAAGATCATGCGCGCCTCCCTTTGCGCCACAGATACAAGGCCCACCCCCAGATGCCCAGCTCCAGCAGGAAGGTCCAATGCAGCAGGAAGGACAGCACCCAATGGGGCTGGCTGGCGGGCACTTCCACCAGCGCAAAAAGATGACCGCTGAAAGGCGCGCCCCACAGGATGCCGCCGCCAATGCTGTCCAGCACCATGTGCAGGAAGAGAGCCGCAAAAAACACCAGCCCCGGGGCCAGCAGGGCGCGGGCCCACAGAGCCAGAACAGGCAATACAAGAGCCGCGACCACGGCCCAGAAGACTGGCACATGCACCCAGTAACGGTGATGATGAATGCTGCCCTGGTCAATGAGATAAAACCACAGCATGTCGAAATCCGGCAGCACCGCGCCAATCAGGGCGGCCGGCAGCAAGAACCGGTGCCCCTCAGGCGCCAGCCGCGCCAGCACATAGCCAGACGGCAGATGCGCAGTCAGCATGGCAGCCGGCCCGGCCGGCTCACTTGCCGGTGCCCAGCCGCTGGCCGACGCCGTCGCGGTCCTGCAGGGCGCGCCACCAGGCCTCATTGTCCAGATACCATTGCACGGTGCGCTCCAGGCCTTCCTCGACCGTCACCGAAGGGCGCCAGCCGAGTTCGTCGCGGATGCGGCTGGGATCGATGGCATAGCGCGCGTCATGGCCGGGACGGTCGGTGACAAAGGTGATCTGATCTTTGTAAGATCCGCCATCGGCACGGGGCCGCTTTTGATCCAGAATCGAACACAGCGTCTGTACCAGCTCCAGGTTCGAACGCTCATTCTCGCCGCCGATATTGTAGCTGCGCCCCAGCGCGCCCTTTTGCACCACCAGCAGCAGGGCGTCGGCGTGATCCTCGACATAAAGCCAGTCGCGCACGTTGGAGCCGTCGCCGTAGATCGGCAGCGGCTTGCCCGCCAGCGCATTCAGGATCACTACCGGGATCAGCTTTTCCGGAAAGTGATAGGGGCCGTAATTGTTGGAGCAATTGGTCAGCACCACCGGCAGACCGTAGGTTTCGGCCCAGGCGCGCACCAGATGGTCGCTGGCGGCCTTGGAGGCGGAATAGGGCGAGCGCGGATCATAGGCGGTGTCTTCGGTGAACATCACCGCGGGATCCGCGGGCAGGCTGCCGTAGACCTCATCGGTCGAGATGTGATGGAAGCGGAAAGCCTCCGGCTTGCCGGCCGCGGTCCAGTATTTCCGGGCGGCTTCCAGCATCTGATAGGTGCCGGTGATATTGGTCTCGACAAAATCGCCCGGCCCGTCGATCGAGCGGTCGACGTGGGATTCCGCCGCCAGATGCATCACCGCATCGGGTTTATGGGTGTCAAACACGCGGTCCAGTGCGGCGCGGTCGCGGATGTCGGCCTGCTCAAACGCATAAAGCGGGCTTTGTGCAGCCTCGGCCACATTGGCCAGGCAGGCGGCATAGGTCAGCGCATCCAGGTTCACCACCTGATGGCCGCGCGCCACCGCCAGCCGCACCACTGCCGAGCCGATAAAACCGGCCCCGCCGGTTACCAGAATTTTCATGCCGCGCCTCCGGCTGCGAGTATCTTCATCACTTATCCTTCCCAGGCAAAGGGGCTGTCGAAATCCGCCAGCGCCGGTGCGCTTTTGTCTTTGTCCGACAGGACGGGCGCGCCGTCAAATGCCCAATCGATGCCGCAGCTGTCCCAGGCCACCGCGCCGTCGCACTCGGGCGCGTAGTAATCGGTGCATTTATAAATCACCTCGGTGTCCGGCGCACGGGTCAGGAAGCCGTGCAGGAACCCTTTGGGCACCAACAGCTGCCTGCCGTTCTCAGCGCTCAGTTCAATACCGAACCATTTGCCGTAAGCGGGCGAGCCTTTGCGGATGTCCACCGCCACGTCGAACAGGACGCCCTGGCCGCAGCGCACCAGCTTGTCCTGGGCATGGGGCGGGGATTGGAAATGCAGGCCCCGCAGGGTGCCGGTTTGGGCCGAAACAGAATGGTTGTCCTGCACAAAGTCCAGATCGATGCCCTGGGCGGCCAGCCGCTGCCGGTTCCAGCTTTCGCTGAAAAAGCCGCGCGCGTCGCCGAACCGTGCCGGTGTCAGCACCTTCAGCCCAGGCAGCCCTGTTTCGTCTATCTGCATCGCCTCTGACCTCTTGTCTTCTGTGTTTCCGCCTGCATCAGGCCGAAGTACTGCTGCCCGATCCGGTCCCATCTGTAGCGCCGCCGGGCAACGTCGCACAGGGCTGCTGCTGCGGCGGTATCGTCAAATCCGCTGGATATCAACTCTGCCAGCGCCGCGGAGGAGGTGAAAAAGGCGGCCTGCTGTTCGGTGGTGAAGCGGTTGAAGCTGCAATCATAGGCCAGAATCGGCAGGTTGAAATGCATCATCTCGACCAAGG
The DNA here is from genome assembly GCF_004123675.1 of Leisingera sp. NJS204. Classification (NCBI taxonomy): domain Bacteria; kingdom Pseudomonadati; phylum Pseudomonadota; class Alphaproteobacteria; order Rhodobacterales; family Roseobacteraceae; genus Leisingera; species Leisingera sp. NJS204. The sequence continues at coordinate 22,535 of NZ_CP035421.1, forward strand.
CGGGATTGGTGCCGCCGGCCGAGTGGCCATGCACATAAAGCGATGCGTTCGAGCGCAAACGGCAAAGCGCGCCGGGATCGTAAACCGGGTCCAGCAGATGCAATGCGGGATGGCCGCCGAACTGCGCCCGCAGCCTGCGCCCGAAGGCGCTGTTGTTCCAATTGCCGGCAAAGACCAGCGGCTGCGCGGCCTGCGCAAAAGCTGTCAGGATCATTTCGGGATTGTTCTCAGGCTCAATCCGGCACAGCGCCAAAGCGTAGCGGGCGGGCAGCGCGGTATCATCGGCAGGGGAGACGCCAGAACCGGCAAGCGCGTGATCGCCGCCATAGGCGATGACTTCGGCGGTGACGCCGTAGGTTTCACGCAAGTAATCGGCAATGCCCTGGTTGTCGGCAATGACCTGATGCGACCAGCGCACCGCAAGCCCTTCGGACCAGCGCAGGAAACGGCGGGCGGGTCCTTGCCATTTTGCCCGCTGCCATTCGATCCCGTCGACATTGGTGATGATCCGCGCGCGGGACACCAAGCGGATCAGCGGCAGCACACAGGCGCCCGAAACCCCCAGCAGCAGCAGCACGTTGTGGCCGCGCCGCACCGCATCCAGCGCTGTCATGGCATCATAAAGGATGCTTTGAATGCCGTTGGCATTCAGCCGCGAATAGCGCAGCCGGGCGTTCAGGAACCGGGCCGGGCGGCCGGGGTAGGCGCGGGCGCTGCAATAGACGGTCAGATCCGCCTCCTTGCGGTGTTGCGCCATGGAATAGCGCACCAGGTTTTCCGCCAGCGTTTCAAACCCGCCATAGCGTCCCGGCACCCCGACGGTGCCGAGAATGGCGGCTTTCATCTGCGGGGCAGGGCGTGTCTGCTGCGGCGCGAGGCCTGCCAGAAACCGTGCCTTGAAACCCTGCAGGGTAAAGCGGGCCTCGTATTGCGCCCGGTTCTGGCGGGCGCCGTCCGGATCTGCCCCGGCCACTTTGGCCGCCAGCGCCTGTGCCAGCGCTTTGGCATTGCCCGGTGCCACCAGCGTGCTGGCGGTACCCTGCAGTGCCTCGGGCAGACCGCCGGTATCGGTGGCCGCGACCAGGCAACCCGCGCGCAGCGCCTCCAGCGCGGTGGTCGGGAAGGGGTCGGCAAACAGCGACGGGATGCAGGCCACTTTGCTTTGCGCAAAGAAAGCCGCGGCGTCGGGGCGTTCGCCCAGATAATCCAGCTGCAGATGGGTAAAGCCTGCAAATGTGCCGGGCGGCAGGGTCTCGCCGGGCAGGCAGCCGCCCAGGATCAGGATTTTGGCGCCCCGGTGCCGCGGCGTGTCCAGCAGGCGCAGGGCATCGAGGAAGACGTGAAACCCCTTCTGTGCCGTCAGCCGCCCGGCAAAGGCGATGTCCCAGGGGCGGCTGTCGCCGGTGGCGGCGTAGCTTTTGTCCAGATCGGGGATGCCATTGTGAATGACCTGCACCTGCGCGGCGGTTTCCAGCCCCCAGGAATCTTTGATGGCTTGTGAGACGGCTATGACCTGCAGGCCGGACAGCTGTATGGCCGCCTTCAGCACCGCCGCCGCCGCCGGGCCGGGGGCGGTTTCATGCAGATGCAGAATGCAGCGGCGGCGCATAAGGCGGGCAATCAGGGCTGCGGGCAAAGTGGCGAATGTGTTGCAATAGAGGGTCCGGTGGCGGGGAAAACCTCTGCGCAGCAGGGCGGCAAAACGGGCGGAGTTGCGGATCACCTTGGCCAGGCTTTTGAACGGCGCCTGCCGGAAGTCCCGCATCACCAGGACCGGCAGATCCGCCCGTGCGGCATAGCGGGCGGCGGGGTCGTTGCGTTCCACCGCGACCAGCGCATCCACCCTATATCCGGCGTCTTCCAGAAAGGAGATGATAAAGCGCGCGATGCGGGACGATCCGTACATGTCGGAGACCGAGTCCAGAAACAGGACCGGCGTGGTGTTATCTGCCTGAGGGGCCGCGCCGGGTGTGGTTTCTTGCGTGGTTGCCGCCGTTCTCCGCGCAAGCCGCCAGGAGGGTTTCAATGATCTCATCAACAATGTGTTCAATATCCCTATCAACTTGGACCGCCGCAAAATGGCGGTTTTCGCGGGCCATCTGCTGCAGCAGATCCACCTGTCTGGCGGTTTCCTGAAGCTCGAGTTCCGGTTTTCTGCCGTGCAGCACCTCTGGCGGGCCATGCAGCGCAAAGATGATGTCCGGTCTGGGTGCCAGACGCTCGATCAGCCGCAGCAGCCGCGCCGGAACAGTCATGCGGTAGCGCAGCTGGTCAAGGCGGATGTCGTTGAGGAAGCGGTCGAAAACCACCAGATCCTTGCGGATCATCCGGGGCAGGACCACCAGGAAATGCCCCAGGATGTAATCGCAGGAAAAATACAGCAGCCGCGCCAGCGACACCGCCCGCCCGTGCGGCACCACATCGTGGGGGTTGGGGTTTTTCTGTTTCTCAGGCGCCGGGTTCCAGAATTTGAGCCGCCCCGGCGTTGGCAGCAGCCGGGGCCGCCAGTAGAGAAGAGTGACGCCGTGAAAAACCGGTGACAGCCTTTTGTGCAGTGCGGCGATCAGGGTGGATTTGCCGGAACCGTCCGGCCCCAGAAATGCGACGCTGCAGCCCACCGGGTGGCGGATCCGCTGCAGGTGCCGGCGGGTTTCCTGCACCGCGGCAATCAGGCGGCGGCGGCGGCCCATGCGCGCCTTGCCATAGCGGGCCAGCCGCCGCCGCAGCGCTGCGCCCTGTTCCGGCAGCCGGCGGGCTGCTGCGGCCTCGGCAGCGTCCAGAATGACGGGGGCAAAGGCGGATTTGAAGGCGTGCATGTTCACGGTGGCACGCAGGTCCCCGATCCGGGCGGCGCGATAGGCCCGGTTGTCGTTTTTCAGCACATGCCGGACCGCCAGATAGGCCAGCTCGGATTGCGGCGACAGGGTCCAGAACATGCCGTTATAGACTCTGTTGCGGGCAAGTTCCGCGTGGCGCAGCACCTCGCCGGTGCGGAAGGAGCCGTAACCCGCCATGATGTCCAGCTTCAGCATCACCCGCCCGGCACTGCCGCGTTGGACCAGCGTATAGGCACGGCTGCAGGTGCCGGACCAGATATCAAACAGCAGCAGCAGCCCGTTTTCCTGCGCGAACTGCCGCACCAGCCTGGCAATCAGTGCCCGGTCGCCGGGGGCGGCTGAGATATCCACGTCCAGATCATATTCCGGGTTCTCGGCCGCGAGGCCGGACAGCACGCAATAAGAGACACCGTGCTCATCAAGGCAAGCAAAGAACCGGAGCAGAAGCTGGTCGCGCTGCGGCAGGCTGAGGCCGTTCATGTCAGCTCCTGTTTGTTGGTTTGCGGCGGCAGTCAGGCGCCGGTTCAGTAGACTTGCAGCACATTGCGCGGCCCCCAGATCAGGATTGTCCCGGCTGCCAGCATCAGGAAAAAGGCAAAGCCGCCGACAGCAAACAGCACGTCCTCGCGCAGCACCCGGCGCAGGAACAGCGCCAGGAACAGCGGCTCCATCATCTGGGCGGGCAGGTAGATCCGGTCGCGGAACAGCACATTGCCCCAGAACAGCGCCGCCAGGATCAGCAGCGCCAGATAGTAGCGCAGCAGCAGTTTTTCGCTGTCTTGCAGCCGCCGCCATTGCAGCAGCGCGCCGAGCAGCACCAGAAGCGGGATTGCATGCTGCGGCTTCAGCGATGCGTTTTCATAGGCGAACTGTCCGGAGGCGGCGTAATGCTGGTAATCCTCGAACCGTTCGATCCAGGGGGCGGCACTGGCGGACACATAGGGGAAGACCAGCAGCAGCGCCGCGGCAGCGCAGATCAGGACACCTGCGGACAGGGCCGTGCGCCGTGCGGTGGACAGATCGGCGGCGGACAGGAATAGCGCATGGCCCAGTGCGGAATAGTGAAAGCCGCCGCCCGCCAGCGCCAGGGCGAAAAAGCTGCGGCTGCGCCCCGCAGTAACCAGGATCAGCGTGGCATGCAGGATCAGCGCCGCCGCCAGGCCGTTGCGCAGGATCAGCATGTTCACGGTCCAGAACACCGGCGAGGCGCAATACAGCGCAAAGGCAAATCCGGCCAGCCGGGGGTTGAAGCGCGCAAAGCCCAGGTAGACAATCAGGTTGGCGGCAAGGGCGCTGGCGAACAAGTAGAACGTGCCATCGGTGCTGAAGTGGCGCAGCAGGCGGAGCGCGGCGATATAGGCGGTCTCGACAAAGCGCTCGAACCGTTCGGGGTGGCTGTACATTTCCAGATAGATCCGGGTGTCGGCGCCAAGCTGGACATCGCGCCAGCTGACCGCCAGCGAAACCAGGGCAACAACCGGCAGGCCGGCCAGCAGCTGCCCCGGCCGGCCTTTGACTTGCAGCGCCGCCAGGGATGCGAGGCCCGCGGCCAGGACAATGGCAAAATAGATCAGATGCACCGGCGCGATCATGCGGCGTCCTGCGCGGGTGCTGCCAGCAGGCGCTGCAGCATTACCGGGCCGGCAGGGCAGGCATTGCCCCGGAAAATCCGGTCCAGGAGATAGGCGATCAGCAGGAAGCGGGCACCATCGGGCGATCCGCGGTGCCAGCGGGCCTGCATCAGGCGCAGCAGTGGCGCCGGATCGCCCGAGGGCAGCGCAGCACCGGTGCTGAGCAGGAAATGCAAATGGTCCCAGCCCAGCGGGCGGCGGGCCGACAGCTCCCAGTCGAAGACATAAAGGCGGGCGCCGGTTGCGGTGCAGTTCCAGGGGGTGAAGTCGCCATGCGCCAGGGCGGCAGGCACCGTGCTGCGGGCAAGGATACGGCGCAGGGTTTCCAGCCCGCGGGCGGCCAGATCGGTTGACGCCGGCAGCAGGGATTTTGCTGCCGCGGCGTGCTGCTGCTGCAGACCGTAAAGGAATTGCCCGCTGAGAGGGGCTGCCGTTTTCGCCGCCATCTCGTCCAGAAAGCCGGAATGGCCTTGGCCCAGGGTGCGGGCGGGTTTGAAATCCGGGCGGGTCTCGTCGCTGCAGATATACGCCCGGCGGGGGCCGAACCGGGTATATCCAAGTACGGACGGCAGCAGCGCCGAGGACAGGTCCAGCTTGCGCACGGATCGCAGCGCCCGCACCTCATTTGCGATCAGCGTGTTGGCATGCGGCGAGCAGGCCAGTTTCAGATAGGCGTTTTCACGGCTGTGCGCGCCGCGCAGCTGCACCGTTATCTTGCGCTCAGGCCCCGGTGTGCCCGAGAAGAAAGCCGCCGATGGCCAGCTGTGCAGGCAGGAAGCGTGGGCGCGCGCCTTCAGATAGATGCGGTTGCGGGTCCAGACCGGGCGCAGCCCCGCGCCGTTGAGGGCCAGCACAGCGGATTTCGCCAGCCGCGCGCGGCGTGACATCGGGGTCAGCATCCGCAAGGCATCGGCCACAGCCGCGCGCCCCAGAAGCGGCACCAGCAGCCAGCGCTGGACGCTGGCGGCCCTCAGCACGGCAAAGGCGGTGGCGCCGGGGTCCGCGGCGGTGCCGCGTTCGATGCCCAGCAGCTCCAGTTCCTCGATGAAGCCGGCAAAGCCGGGCTGCGTGACGGGAAACATGCTGCTGTTCATAGGAACGGCAGCCTCAGGCCAAGGGTCCGGTAGCCGCCGGCCGCCAGCGGCAGATAGGCCGCCATAACACCGGCCGTGGCAGCCATGCCTGCGCCCTGCAACCCGTAGTGCGGCACCAGCAGCCAGGTGGCGGTGGCAAGAACCGCCGCGCCGGTCAGCTGGCTGGCCACGCAATAGGCCTGTTGGCCGGTCATCAGCAGCATCACCGTCACCGGCCCGAAGGCTGCGCGCACCAGCTGCGCAGCAAGCAGCAGCAGCATCACCGGGTAGATGCCGCCGGCATATGTTTGGCCCAGCAGCAGGCGGATGATCTCTTCGCCAAAGACATACAGCGGCGCGGCAATCAGCAGGGCCGCTGCAAACCCGGCCAGCGTCAGGGTCAGGTACAGCTTCCGGAGGCCGTCAAAATTGCCCTGCGAGTACAGGCTGACAACCCGGGTGGCCATCAGCAGCTCCAGGATACCGACCGGCAGCGCGGCAAACTGCGCCGCCTTATCCGCCAGATTGTAATAGGAGACGTGCTCCTCCTGCAGCAGGACGCTAACCAGAAGCAGGTTCAGCTGCAGGCCCAGGATCATCAGCACCGCATAGGCGATGTAGGTTTTGCTTTGCGCGGCGACCGGGCGGACCAGGGCGGGGGCGCGGGCGGTCTCGGCGGTGCCGCGAAACCCTGCGGTCAGCCGTCTGAGCCGCCATTGCGACAGCACCGCGCCCAGCCCATAGCCGGCGGCCATTGCGGCCAGCGCAGACCAGGCGGTCCGGCTGCCGGTGAGGGAAATCATCAGCAGCAGGGCAGCGGCCGAGGCTGCCGGGGCCAGGATCAGGAGGCAGAGCTGCCCTTCGGCGGCCCGCTCAAGCCCGCGCAGCGCGGCACTGCCGATGTTGATCACCCCGATAAAGGCGGCAACCAGAAAGATCAGCGCAACGGTGCTGCCGGTGAGCGGCAGCGGCAGGGCGCGGGCGCTCCAGCCGACGGCGAGCAGCAGCAGGAACACCAGCGCCGCAAGGCTGACCAGCAGCATCGCGGCGGCAATGTGCGGCCGGATTTCAGGCTGCCGGCCGCTCTTGTGCAGCTCTGCCACCCGACGGGTCAGAAATTGCGACACCCCGCCGGAGGCCGCCGCGGCGCCGATCGCGGCCAGCGACCAGGCGATGGCATAGACGCCGTATTCCTGCGGCCCCAGCCAGCGCGCCAGCAGCACCGAGATCGACAGCACCAGCGGCACCGACGCCAGTTTGATGATCCCGACCACAGCGCCGTTGCGCAGATAAAAGGAAAGAGTGCCTGCCGGGCGGGGCTTGGGCCGGAGGCGGGCTGTGGAAATCATTCCGGTTGCTCAGACAGATCCGGCTGCCGTGCCGGACTGCGCCAAAAGGGAGCAGTAAACGTCTGAGTGCCGTGCCGTGATTGCATCATAATTATACCTGTTCAAAGCCAGATCCATTGCAACCTTGGCTTTTAATTGCCGCAGATCTTCATCCCCGGCCAGCGTCAATAATGCCTGCGCCAGCACTCTGGCAGCATCGCCGGAGTGCGGCGGCGGCAGAGTTATGCCGGCCTCCTGACCCACCGCCCGGCCAATGGCGTCCCCCTCCAGGCAGACGGTGGGCAGGCCGGTCAGCATGGCCTGCAGCAGAATGGTCGCCAGCCCGTGGTGGTAGCTGGGGTAAAGAAAGACATCAGCGCGGTTCAGCTCGCCCAGCAGCGTCTCCATCGGCAGTTTCCCGGTCAGGGTTACCGCGGCATCCAGACCGTTGCGGGTGATCACCTTGCGGATCGCAGTCTCCTGGTTGCCGGCGCCAACCATCGTGAGCCGGGATTGCGGATAGGCGGCATGAAATGCGGCAAAGGCGCGGACTGCCAAAAGCGCGCCTTTCCAATCAACAAATTCACCTGCATAGATAATCCGGATCACCCTGCCGCGCTGCGGCTTGGATTTCGGCAGCGCCATCCGCGGCGCAGGTTCAATCCCGGTCTGCACAAAAGGCACCACTTTGTTCTGCAGTCCGGCGGGGAAATTGCCCGGCGTGTGCGACAGGATCACATCCGCCCTGGCGCGGGTACGGCGGACGGCGGGGTCCAGATTGCGCAGGCAAAAGCGCAGCGCAGAGCGGGCGGTATCCTTGAGCCGGGCGCGCCAGGGCATCTGCCTGCGGATCAGCGGATGGGTGTTTTCACTGCCCACCGGTCCCCAGACAAACGGCTTTTTCTGAAAGGCGGCGCCGGAGGGCATCCAGTCCATGCCGCCGGTCAGATGGTGGATGACATCAAAGCCGTATTGCCGGTCAAACCGGCGGATTGCGGCGGCAGAGCCAAGCTGCCAGAGGTAGTAATACAGCAAAAAGTTCTTTTTTCCGCGGCCCTTCAGGGCGGTGAACAGGCGCGGCAGGTCGTAATAGAGGAGCTTCAAATCCGGGTTCCGGTTTGCCGCGGCCAGGGCAGGCTGGTTGTTGCTGCGGGTCAGCACCCAGACCTGATGCGCGCCTGCCAGCCGGTTTGCCAGCGCCCAGCCGATTTCGCCTTCACCGCCTTTGCCCGGCTCGCAGGCATATGCCAGAATGAGTACTCTCAAAATTCCCTCAGCAAAATGGCGGGTGGCGGCACCCACCCCTGTTTCAGAGGCGGAGTGCATCCCTTCCGGTCGGTTGCGGGTCAGGGCGGGCCGCCGGGGCGGCGGCATAAAATTGCGTTTATTGATACTGCAATGCCGCTCAATCTGCTATGCAAGCATGGCGAGAGTAATCATTTATTATGGATTTTTAATAAATTAATCAAAATGGATACTGCCTGAGGGCCTCCAGCCGGAAAAGCGCCTTCCTCAGCTCTGGGTAAAGGACCTGGAGCAGGCTCAGGACCCGTTCCTGTTTGATAACCGGAACATGACGGTTGCAGCGAAAGCGGTGGCAGCCAAGAACACCTTTGGGCAGTGGCCGGATCAGGTTGCAACCCGGCGCACCGCTGTCAGCATGGAAGGATCAAGCCCTGCTGCACCGCCCGGACCACTGCAAAGGTCCGGGTGTTCACGCCCAGGGCAGCCATCGCATTTCTGATGTGAAAGTCGACTGTGTGGCGGCTGATGTTGAGGATGATCTCGATTTCCGCTGAAGATTTCCCCAAGGCTGCAAGCTGCAGGCATTCCAGTGCCCGCGGAGAAATGCCGCCGGCTGACTGGGTTTCGCCTTCAGAGGGAACGGTGTCGCTTACCGCCTGGCCGATCAACTGCCCGTAATAGGTCGCACGGGACAAGTCCTTGTCTGAATATGCTTTTTTCCGCGAGCTGGAGAAGGACACGATCTGAATGCTGCCATCGAACTGCCGCGAGGACAGCAGCACCCCGGAATGAATGCCGAAATCGCCGGCCGCCTTGTAAACCTGATCATGTTTTTTCTGAAACGAGGCGCAATTCCGCACGGTTTGCCAGCAAATGGCCCGGCTGGTGCGGGGGGCGAACTGAATGACCGGGTCAGAGCCGATCAGGCCGGTGCTGCGGTAATGCGCCGTCCACTCCTTGGGGAAGTTTGTTTTCATGCTCTGCTGCGCTGCAGTGATGCCGCGGGTGGTTTCCGCGGTTATGTGGCAGGCGGCGAAATACTCAAAATCCGTGTTTTCCTGAAGTTCGCTGAACAGGCTGTCCACAATGGAGCCGCGCGCGTTGCATCCGCTAGTAACAGCATTCTGCATCACCAAATCCTAAAAAATTAACCTTACGTAAGGTTATTTCAGGTCCGCCCTGGGCGCAACTTATAATTGTGGCTCTGCCCTGCGCGGATCTGCTATGCGGGATATCGGAAAGAACACGCCGATACAGGCTCTTCTCCTCACTCAGGGTTGCATTTTCAGACCATAACCACACTTGTGGGTGAAGCATCCCTAGCAGAGACCCGACTTCAGATGGCCAAGAAATTTATCACTTTCGCAATCGCCCTTTTACTGGCCGGTCTGGCCGTCACAGCCGCCTTGCGGGTCTGGCCCGCGCAGAGCGCCCGGGCGATGATCTCTGCCTTTGTCTATGTCTCCGGATTGGCAGCGAAACAGGCTGAAACCAAGGTTGGCACTGTGCATTATCTTGAGGGCGGCGAGGGAGAAACGGTTGTCCTGCTGCACGGTATATTTGCGCGCAAGGAACATTGGATCGACATGTCCCGGCAGCTGAGCGGCGGCTACCGCGTTATCGCGCTGGATCTGCCTGGGTTCGGGGACAATTCCGTGCTGCCGGAAGGGGAGTATGATTATGCCGGGCAGGCGCAGAACCTCATGGCGGTGCTTGATACGCTTGGGGTGGAGCGCTTTCATCTGGCGGCAAATTCGATGGGCGGGCAGATTGCCGGCCTGGTGGCCACGCAGTTTCCTGACCGGGTCGCCAGTGTTGCCTTTATCGGCAGCCCCGTCGGCGTGAATTCGCCGCAGGAAAGCAAGTTTGAGGCGGCAATGCGGACAGAGCAGAAAACCCTGGTGGTCGACAGCCGGGAGTCCTTTGAGAAGCGCAACGCCTTGTTGTTCCCGGAAAAACCATATGTGCCTGCAGTGATTGAAAACCTGTGGGCGGGTCAGGAAATTGCCAATGCGCAGGCAAACCGGCGGATTTGGAAAGAGGTCAACGGCTCGGATACGGTTCCCCTGCAGAGGCTTGCCACCCGTATCACCCAGCCGAGCCTGATTGTCTGGTGCCGGGAGGACCGGATTTTCGATCCCAGCGGCGCGGCGGTACTGGCCGAGGCCCTGCCGGATTCCGAACTGGTCTGGCTGGATCAATGCGGCCATGTGCCGATGCTGGACCAGCCGGCCGGGTCGGGCCGGGCGCTGCGCGCCTTTCTGGATGCGCAGCACTAGGGCCGGACGAATCCCGGCACTCCCGGCCGGGGCAGCGGGACCAGAGCCGGCCTGAGAGCACGCAACTATCAGGTTACAGTGTTTACCGCTGCCGGGATCATCCTGACACTGCCACTCAAATTCAGCGAAGCGGGGCTTGGGTGACATGCGGACTATCATCGTGAACAATCAGAATATCGGGAAATACGCGCATTACTGGCGCGCGCATTTCAAGCTGCGGCACCAGATATTCGTTGAACGTCTGGGCTGGGACCTGAACAGCTACGACGGCATGGAGTTCGATGAATTCGACACGCCGGCAACCGAATATGTCCTGTGCATCAACAACGCCGACCAGGTGGTCGGCGTCTCGCGGCTGCTGCCGACATCCTGCACCTATATGATCGAAAAGAGTTTTTCGCAGGAATATGACGGGCCGCTGCCCAAAAGCGACCGCGTCTGGGAAGCAACACGGTTCGGTGTTTGCCGGTCGCTGAACGGCGCCGAGCGGTCTGAGGCAATCGACGCCATCACCAGCCGGATCTACAATTTCGGCCAGCAGCAGGGCCTGTCAGAGTTTCTGCTGCTGATGCCGTTGTTCATCTATTCACGGATCCTGATCCCGCGCGGATACGATCTGAAGGTTCTGGGTAAGCCCTGGCGCTGCGGCAATATGACCATCGCCGTTGCCCGCGTCCGGGTTGAGCAGGCCGAAAGCACAATCCGCCTGACAGCCTGACGGCCCGTCCGGTGTGCGGACAGCGTTTATCACAAAAAGGAAGTTCGATTATGCCTGAGGATACCCTCGAGGAGTTTTCAATCGCATCCGGAGACCGCATTTGCGTCACCGGCGGCGGCGGCTATCTGGGCCGCCATGTGGCCGCGGCCCTGCTGGCCCGGGGATTGCGGGTGGTGATTACCCTGCGCGACATTCAAAAGGCCGGCCCGGTCCGCGCCTCGCTGCAGGACTACCTGGGCAAGGACAGCCTGCCGCTGGAATTCATCGAGGCCGATCTGACCTCTGACAACGGCTGGGATCTGGCGGCGCAATCAAGCCGGGCGATCATCCACACGGCCTCGCCCTTTCCTGACCGCCCGCCGAAGAACCCGCAGCATCTGGTGAAACTGGCGGCAGAAGGCACCGAACGGGTGCTGCGCGCCGCCGCCGCCCATGGCACCCGCCGCGTTGTGGTGACGTCTTCCATCGCCGCGGTCACGATGAAACCGCTGGAGCCGGGCCGCCTGTCTTACGACGAAAGCGACTGGAGCGACCCGGAGGATCCCCGCACCGATGCTTATGCGTTGTCGAAACTGAACGCCGAGCGCCGGGCCTGGGAACTGGCGGAGGAACTGGGGCTGGAGATGACTGTCATCAACCCCGGCCTTGCCTTCGGGCCGCCCATCGGCAGCAGCGGCGCAACGTCCATCGGCGTCATCCAGCGGTTCCTGAAGGGCCGCGATCCGGCGCTTCCCAATGCGGGTTTCCCCTGTGTCGATGTCCGCGATGCGGCCGAAGCCCATGTGCAGGCACTGCTGCGCAACGGCGCCTGCGGGCAGCGGATCATTGCCGCCAGTGAAACCCGGACGATGGTTGAAATTGCCAGGGTGATTGCCAAGCAGTTCCCGAGCCGGGCCATCAAGACCGGTGCCGCCCCGGATTCGATGGTGCGGGCCGCGGCGAAATTCGACCCGGTTCTGCAGAATGTCCTGCCGCATCTGGGCGTGGCGCCGGAAGTATCCTGCGACCGCGCGCAGAGTCTGCTGGGTCTCAGCTTCCGCCCGATTGATGACAGCATCGCGGAAACCAGCCGGGTGCTGATGCAGCAGGAACTGGCCGCCGCGGATTAATCCGCGGCCCAGTCCGGCGGGGCCGGCATAATACCGGTTTCCTGGGCGATCCTGTCCCGCAGCAAGCGGGCCAGGGCGCTCCGGAACCGCAGCGAGGTCCCGCCCATATTGGTCACCGGCATGATCAGCCGCAGGCTGTTGCAGGCAAAAACCTCATCCGCGGACTGCAGCTCAGTAGCGGTGAGCGAGGCTTCTTCGGCGGTCAGCCCGGCGTCTGCCGCCAGACACAACAGAAGCCCCCGCGTCACCCCCGGCAAGACCCCGTCGTGCACCGGCGGGGTGATCAGCCTGCGGTCTTTGATGGCAAAGATGTTTGCCATCGTGGTGCAGGCGGCAAACCCGCGGGTGTTCAGGAACAGCGCATCACCAAGCCCTTTCTGGCGGGCGGTGCCGGTGGCCAGGATCGCATCGAGATAAGATGCGGCGGTTTTCCACTGGCTGAGAGGCGAGGTCTCGTTTCTGGCGGCTTCGGCAATATCCAGCGCAACCGGCTGGAATTGCAGCGACGGCGGCAACGGCGACAGCGTGGCGGTCACCCGGCTGTAGTGCGACAGGTCGGTTGCCAGCCCGCGTGCCCCTGCACCGCGGCTGATGGACACCCGCAGGATCGCAGCTGCGTCCGTTTCGGCGCAGATGCCGTAAGCGGCTGAAATCAGGCGGCAGTCCGCACGATGGGCAAAGAAATCCGCCGTATGTTCCAGCCGCCGCTGGTGGGCCTGCCGCAGCACTGCCTTGCCGCCGAGGCAGAGCACCGTGTCAAACACCGCATCGCCAAGCGTGGCGCCGCGTTCGGATGCCGCATAGACCGGGCTGCCGGGCGGATGGAATTCGCCGTCCGACCACAGCAGCGGCAGCGCCTTGCCGCCAGTCATTCCGCAGCCTGCGGTTGGCTGCCCGCAGCCCCAAGCCCGATGGAGCGCGCCAGCGCGTCCTTGAAGGCAGGGATCATTTCATTTTCCATTTCGGCACAGGACACCGCGTCTTCGTCCCACAGGAAGACGGCGCGCAGGCTGTCCGGAGTTGTGGTGATCAGAAGCATGATCTTGCCCGGCGGAAACAGCTGCGGAAAGCTGAAGTACCTGCGGGTCTGCAATGCCGAGGCGTTCAGTATCTGCGGCGGTACAGGGCCGATGTTGGACAGGATAAACGGCGATTTCACCACCAGCATCAGCACCAGTTTGGTCGCCAGCACCTTGGGCAGAAAGGCAATCACCTTGTGGTAAAAGGCGTAGCGGGTAAGGTCGTCCAGCACCTTGCCCGCGCGCAGGGTCTCAACCGTTTCAAAAATCCGCTCGCGCTGGGTCCGGGTTGACGGGCCGGAGGGAACCTCGATCGCGTAGGGCACGGCGCAGATGTCATAGTAGCCGTCCAGATCCTGGTCCGAAAACGGCCTGAGCGAGAAATTGTCGATCAGCTTGACCTTGCCCTTGGGCTTTTGCCCCCTGGCGGCATTGAAAGCGGTGATCGTTTCAACCCAGGCCGCCAGATAAAACGGGTGCCGGCTGATCTGTTCGGAGCGGGCGAACTGGCGCAGGTGCTGCCAGACATCGGGGCCAAGATCTTCGAAACGCACCCGGGTCCGTCCGCGCTGCAGCTTGCTGCTGGTGTTGCCCGCCAGCGCCACCGGGGCGGTCACCGTTTCGCGCAGCATGTCCAGCATCGTCGCCGCGAATGATCGCAGATGGCGCCAGGCGGACCATTTGGGCATGAACAGTTTGGCATTTGCCCTGTCCGGAACCCCGGCCGGGCTTTCAACGGGGACCTCGCCGCGCATCAGCGCCTCATAGGCGCTGACCAGCTGAACCGAGATCAGGTTGGCGGATTTTCCGCAGGTGTAGATATGGCTGGTGACGCTTTGCAGGATGGTCAGGTCGTCATATTCGGTGACAAAGATCCGCCATGGCGGGCCATTGGCGTGGTCCAGCGGCTCACCCCAGACATTTTGCGGCACCAGCTGGTCGGCGGCCTGTTCCGGGCAGCGTCCCCGCGTGCGCACATAGCGGATGTCGGGCTGCGCCTGCGGGTTGCGGGTCCAGCCCCACCCGGTCAGCCCGGCAAAAGAGCCGGCCGCCTGCAGGGCCGCATGGCGCCGGGCCACCGAGGCCGCGGCCTGGCGCAGGATATCCAGATCCGGTGCGTTTTCCAGTTCGAACCAGTCGCAGGAATTGCCGTTCAGCCCCTGACGGGCAAGCATCTTTTCGTAATAGATGTAGATGCGGTTCAGCGTCGTCATCGGGTGGCGTTCAGGCATTGGCCAGTTCCTTGGCCGCTGCGGGCTTGCCTTCCGGTGTTTGCGGCTGTGCGGCGTCCGCTGCGGGCTGCTGCCGCAACTGTTCGCGGATTTCGCGTTTCAGCACTTTGCCAGTCAGCCCGCGCGGCGGTTTGGCGCCCTCCGGCAGGATGATCACCTCCGACAGGTGCTGCGCCCAGCTGCAGTTTGCTTTCACTGCTGCTAGCAGATCTGCAGGGCTGCCCGCATGTCCCGGCGCCATCTGCAGCAGCAGCACTGCCTCGTCCGCACCGGAAGCCGGGCGGGCCGCGAGAGCGGCTTCTTGCACGAATGGCAATTTCAGCGCTTCTTCTTCAACCGGCAGGCCGTAGACCGGGCCCTGGGCTGTGTTCACCGTGTCGACATCGCGGTCGATCTGGTAAAACCGCCCGAAATTGTCCCGGAAGCCGACATCCCCGGTCCACCACCAGCCGTCGCGGACCACATCATGGGTGCGGTCGTGCTGGTTCCAGTAGCCTTTGAACAGTGTCGGCCCCTTGACCATCATCCGCCCGACCTTGTGGGCCGGCAGCCGGCGGCCTTCGGAATCGGCAATTTTCACCGCCGGGCTGGCCGGTGTCGGCCGCCCCACCATCCGGCCGAAATTCCGGGTCCGCCGTTCACTGATCTTCACCAGCGCCGCAAAGCCGATTTCGGAGGTCCCGAAGAACTCCATGAACAGGGAGCTGACCAGCGGTTTGCCGAACAGCCGCAAAAAGGCGCCCTTGGCCGTCAGCTGCCGGATGTAATGTTCGTGCATGGCGTCGCCGCTGGACATCCACATGCGGACCGACGACAGGTTGTAACCGTCCAGGCCGGTCTGGCACATGTTCTGGTAGATGTCGGGAAAGGCAAAGAACAGGCGCGGCTGCCAGTCGCTGATGGACTGCAGGATGTGCCTGGCGCTTAGGTCCGTCACCACATGGGTCCGCACCCCGGCCGCAAGCGAGGTGATGCAGCCGGCCTGGCTGATGTGATGGTTCATCCAGCCTGCGAACATCACCGGGTTGCGGCGGGTAATGAACTGGATCCGCATCTGGCCCTGGGCCGCCAGAATAAAACTGTCCGACCCGTGCAGAACCCCCTTGGGGAAACCGGTGGTGCCGGATGTGTGGCAGATCATGACATGCTGATCGCGGTCCATATGCGGCGGGGTGTATTCCACCGCTGCCCGGGCAAAGGCGTCCGGTACCGGGATCACCTCGACACCCGGGGCGGCCAGGCTGCCATTGGTCAAAAAGACCCGCTCAATCCCGTCCAGCGGCAGGCCGCTGTCCAGCAGGCTCTGCAGTCCGGCGCAATCGGTTACAACTGTCCTGGCACCGCTGTGGCGGATGAAGTTCAGGAAATTCTGCACTGGCATCCGGCCATTGACCGGAACCGAGATGGCGCCCCGGCGCATCGCCGCATAGCTCCACAGAAAATAGTCCAGCGAGTTGCCTTTCCAGATCGCCACCCGGTCGAACCGGCGGACGCCTTGGCTGTGCAGCATGTGGCACAGCCGGTTGACGGTACGCCGCAGCCCGCCCCCGGTCAGCCCGTCATCCGGGATGCCGTACTGCGGCAGCTGCTCATCGGTGGTGAAAAAGATCTCATGCTCGCGCCCGGCGATTGCGGTGTCCATCAGGGTTGCGATATTGACAGTGCGGTCGAGAATGAATTGCAGACGTTTCGGAAACACGGTTAAGCCCTTTCCTTTAAAAGAATATCCGGTATTCGATGCCGATGTTGGAGCTGTCCTCCAAGGTGCCGTAGGGCGACCCCGCGGGGCCATCCAGCCAATCGGCATAGAGGTAAATCACGCTTTGGGAGCCGAGCCGGTACTTGCCCCGCAGCCGCACATAAAGGTCGTCTTCAAACCAGCTGGAAACAGTGGCTTCGGCGGACCGGCGGGTATCGTCGCTTTCCCAGGTGTAGGACAGGCTGGACCCCGTTTGCCGGTCTTCATACTGCCCGTAGACGGTCCTGACGCCGGCCGCCAAGGGTGCCAGCGGACCGGCACCGGTGCTGCGGCTGGTCTGCAGGTCGCGCCAGAACAGCTGAACGGCCAGTCTGCTGGTGCCGACCAGCTCGCGCTCGGCACCCAGGACGGCCTGAACCTCATCTTCGGGCAGCAGCGCTGCGGGAATGGCGAAACTGCCGGACTTATACTCATGCAGCGCGGCCTCGCCGTAGAACCGCCAGGCGCCGCGGACCAGGTCGAAATCCGCGCCCGCCATGAACAGATGCGGCACCACCGGCTGCACGCCGGTTCCACCCGCCGACAGATAGGGCAGATTGGCCGGGCCTGAATAGACGCTGATCCCAAGATCGCCGAACCCTGCGGCCCAGGCGATCCGCCCGCCATAGGCCTGATCGTCGCTTTCGACCGGTTCGTCCGGCAGCGACAAAGCACCGGGGTAAATCCCCTGCGGCAGAACGCTGCTGCGGGTGTTGGTATAGGCATAGGCGGACGCCGTGACGTCGGATCCGAGAAACACCGTGCCCCAGATCCCGTCGGACCCGAACCGGTTTCCCTGTTCCTCATAGACGGCAAAGCGGAAGTTGCGCGGCGAGACGACGTCGGTCGGGATGAACCCGTCTGCAACCCCCTGCACATGCACGTGCCGCCCGGCGCCAAGGGTAAAGCTGCCTGCCTGGTATTCTGCGTATGCTTGGCGCAGAGCCTGGGTTTCATTGATGGCCCGGTCCTCCCGGCCGCTGCCCTGCACTGTCCCGCCGGCAAACAGATCCAGCGTGCCGCCGGCCGCGTCCCTGCTGTGCGAAAAACGATAGTTCAGCCGTCCGAAAACACCGGTGCCGCTGTCGGTGAAATTGGGGTTGCCGCCTTGCACCCCGGTGGCGAAATACCCGTTGAATTCAGCCCGCGCCGGTGCCGCGGCGGCCAAGGCCGCGGACAGGATCAGACCCGGTTTCAAAAGCCTTTGCAGCATGGTCAGGCAGCCTCGGCGCCGGTGTAGTCCCGGCAGAACAGGCTCAGCTGCCCGGGCGAGGCCAGAAGGGTGTCCAGCCGGGTCAGTTTCAGATTGCTCTCAAACGGATCACCCGACGGCGGCGCATGCAGAAGATCGGTCATCTGCCACGAGAAGGCCTGCCCGGCCCAGGCCCGCTTCAGCGCCTTTTGCGCATACTCTGCCAAGGCCTCCTGCCGGCCCTCGAACAGCAGCCTGCGGAAGCTTTCGCTCAGCTCGCGGATGTCGGCGATGGCCAGGTTCAGGCCCTTGGCCGCCGAGGGCGGCACAGTATGGCCCGCATCGCCGGCCAGAACCACATTTCCAAGCTGCATCCGGTCCGCCACATAGCCCTGCATCCGGACCATCAGCCGTTCTGTCACCTTGCCGGGGCTGAAGGTCACATCCGGCCCCAGGCGGCGCTGCATCTCGCTCCAGAAGCGGTCATCGGACCAATCTTCGGCCTGGTCGTCCGCGCCGCATTGCAGGTAGGTGCGGCTGACCGTGTCCGAACGCATCGACCACAGCGCAAACCCGCGCGGGTGATAGGCATAGGTCAGCTCGGGCGAGACCGGAGGGGTTTCGCTCAGCACGCCGACCCAGGAAAACGGCAGCCGCTTGCTGCTGCCGCCCCCGGCGCCGTTCACCAGCCGGCGCGCCGGGCCATGCGCACCGTCGCAGCCGGCGACAAAGCGGCATTCCAGCCGGTGTTCAGCGCCGTCCTTGCGATAGGTGATGACATGCGGCTCCGCTTCCGGATCCGACAGCCGGATATCTTCGGCGCCGTAAACCGGGCTGCGGCCGCTTGCGGCCAGCGCATTGGTCAGATCGCAGGTCAGCGCCGACTGGCCGTAAACCATGCAGGAATGCCCCCCGCTCAAGGCTTCAAGGTCGATACGCCGCGTCTGACCGCGCCAGCGCAGGTTCATGCCCCGCTGCGGCAGGCCCAGCCGGTCCAGACGCCCGGCCAGCCCGGCCTGGCGCAGGAAGGCAACGCTGGCGTGATCCAGCTGCCCGGCCCGCACCCGGCGCTGCACATGCGCGCGGCTGCGGTGTTCCAGCACCTGATTGTCGATTCCCAGACGGTCCAGAAGAATCGAAAGAAGCAGCCCGGACGGGCCGCCGCCAATAATACCAACCGTCGTACGCATGGGGATTTCCGCTCCGCTTTGCTGTTTCGCGCCGACGCTAGATAGCCGCGGCGGATACCGGAACTCTCAAAGTCGATAGGTGACAGGCGGGCCGCAATTCCCGCCTTATCCGGGCAATTCATTTCAGCCTGACGGCGTTTCCAGCCGGTTGATGAGCCTATGGCAGTAAAGGGATACAGAGCCTTGAAACTTCTCCTCGTCGACAATTTTGACAGCTTTACCAATAATATAGCCGACTTCTTGCGCGGTCAGCGTGACGGTCTTTGCATCGATGTCATCCGCAATGACTGCTACGGCTTTCTGCAGAGTCCGGAATTTCTGAGCTATGATGGAATCATCATCTCGCCGGGGCCGGGCAACACCGGCGTCGCCAAGGATCTTGGCATTTCCCTGGAAATTCTGCGCCGCGACAGCCGCCCTGTGCTGGGGGTCTGCCTGGGCCATCAGGCGATGATCGTCGAGGGCGGCGGCGTCGTTGAACTGGCGCCGCAGCCAATGCACGGGCGGGTCAGTCAGATCACCTGCAGCGGCGAGGGGCTGTTTGCCGGCCTGCCCAAGACACAGAAAGTGATGCGTTATCATTCCTGGACCGTGAACCCGGAGCTGCCGCAGGGCTTTGTCTGCGATGCCTGGACCGAGGATGGCATTGTGATGGGCATCCGCAGCACCGAATCCCCGCGCTGGGGCGTGCAGTTCCATCCGGAATCGATTGCCACCGAATACGGCCGGGCGATTCTCGGCAACTTTCTGAATCTGGTCGAGACGCATCAGGGCCGGACCGCAGCCAAGGCCCGCAGCAATGCCGCAGGCGCGGCGCCCGCCCGCAGCCTGTACTGGCACAAGCTGGGCGCCGCCATCGACCCGGCGGCGCTGGTCGAAGCGCAGGGGCTGGTCAACGGCCGCCGCCCCCAGCTGCTGGAAAGCAGCCTCGCGCAGGAGGGGCTGTCGCGCTATTCCATTGTTGAGGCGCCCGCGGACCCGGACCGCAGCATGACCTATTGCGTGCAAACGCAGACCGTTCGCGAATACGAGGGAACCGCGCTTGCCGCCGAGCGGCAGATGCCGGTGCTGGACTATCTCAGCAGTTGCCTGGGGGTTGTATCCTGTCCCGGCGGGCATCCGCCGTTCCCGTTCCTCGGCGGCCTTATCGGCTGGCTGGGCTATGAGCTGAAATCGGAATTCCTGGGTGTTTCCTCGCCGCCCTCGAAAACCGAAGACGCCGCCTTTCGCCATGTGCCGCAGTTCTTTGTGATCGACCATCTTGAAGATGCGGCCTATGCGGCGGTCTGCTTGCCGCAGGACGCCGAGGAAGCCCAATTCGACAACGCCCTGTCAGCGCTGCAGACAACGTTCGCCAAGGCGGCCAGGATGCAGGTCGCCCTGGCGCCCGCCAAACCCCGCCCGCCGCTTGAATTCACCATGCGGCACGCCCCCCAGGCCTATCTGGACCGGATTATCAAATGCCAGGAGCAGATCCGCGCCGGCGAAAGCTATGAGCTGTGCCTGACCAACCAGATCACTGCCGAGCTGGAAGAGCTGGATGCCTGGGAGTTTTACAAGGTTCTCCGCCAGCGCAACCCGGCGACCTACAGCGGCTTTCTGAATATCGGCGGCACCGAGGTTGTGTCTTCCTCGCCGGAACGTTTCCTGCGCGCGGATCAGTCCGGCCTGCTGGAAAGCAAACCGATCAAGGGCACCGTCAAACGGGGGGCCACGCCGCAAGAGGATGCAGAGCTGGCCCGCCGTCTGCAGAGCACCGAGAAAGAACGCGCCGAAAACCTGATGATCGTCGATCTGGTGCGGCATGATTTTGCCGCAACTGCGATCCCCGGTTCCGTCGATGTGCCCAAGCTGTGCGCGATTGAGACCTATAAGACCGTGCATCAGATGGTCTCGACCATCCGCGGGCGGCTGAAACCGGGCCTGACCAGCGTTGATGCCATCCGCACCTGTTTCCCCGGCGGCTCTATGACGGGTGCGCCCAAAATCCGCTCGGTGGAAATTCTCGATCAGCTCGAGGAAGGCCCGCGCGGGGTCTATTCCGGGGCGATCGGCTGGATCGGCTACAACGGGCAATCGGATCTTTCGATTGTCATCCGCACGGTGGTGAAGCAGGGCGCGTCCGTCTCCATCGGCTGCGGCGGTGCCATCACCTATCTGTCGGACCCCAAGGCCGAACTGGATGAGATCATGCTGAAAAGCCAGGCCCTGGTGCGGGCACTGGCGGAACATCTTACCGGCCATTCAGAACACTACCGGATTTCCAACGGCCTGCAGGCGGCGCCGGCAGGCACCTTTGCAAAGTGAAGCAGGACTTCGAAAAGGATACCCTCATGCCCGATTCTATTTCACGGCTTCCCCGCCGCGGTTTTCTGGCCCTTGGCGGCGGCAGTCTGGCCACCGCCATGCTGGCGCCCGGCCTGGTGCTGGCGGCCCCGGATGCGCTGGAGGTTGCCACCGCGGTCAATAACATCGAGCTGACCGGATCAATGGCGGCAATGGCCAAGGTCGAGCTGCGCCGCACCGGAGCGCCGGTGCGCACCCGCGATCTGGAAGTCTCCACGGCCCGGCAGGGCGGCAAGGATCTTAGCGACCGCCGCTATGTCTTTCTGGCCCCTGCGGATGTGCGCGACACCAAACTGCTGGTGCACGAGCAAGGCCGAAAGGACAATGATCTTTGGCTGATGCTGCCCAGCCTTGGCAAAGTGCGCCGCATTTCCGCCTCTAAGCAGGCCAATGCCTTTGCCGGAACGGATTTCAGCTATGCCAACCTGATGGCGATGCGGCTGGAAAATTTCACCCATGCGATCACCGCCGGCAGTGGCAGCAGCATCACATTGGAAAGCACCGTGCGCAGCGCCGGCTACGGGCGCAGCATCGGCTATGCGCGCGCGGTGACCCAGGCCAGGGCCGGGTCGATGGTGCCGTTCCAGATCGATTACTTCGATCAGAAGGGGCGCCATCTGAAGACACAGAAAATGTCCAAGGCGGCCCAGGCGCCGGATGGCAAACACATCCTGCGCTCGCGCCACATGATTGTGCACGGCAAAGGCCGGGAAACCCTGATCAGCCTGAGCAAAATCGATTTCAGCCCAAACTTCGGCGGCGGTCATTTCAGATCCCAAAGCCTTTGACGCCCCATCAGGAGAACTAAGCCTATGCCTCTGGAACATTTCGGACACCTCAATGAGCCGAACCCCATCAACCCGCTGCTGGACCGCAAGCTCAAGACCTGCGGCCTTTACACCCAGGTCGTCGGCGCCAACGGAAACCAGCTGCACTGCGGTGACAACAAGCTGGTGCTGGACTTTGTGCCCGGCCATGGCTGTCTGCCGCTGGGCCATGGCCCGAATCCGGTTGCGGAAACGGTTGCGGAAACCCTGAAACTGCCGCTTACCAATCTGGTCCAGCCCTATTTTTCAGAAGCAACCGAAGTGCTGGCCCGGCGTTTGATGTCGCTGTCGCCGATCATCACCGAGCGTGTCAACTTTGCCACCACCGGCACCGAAGCGATTGAAATCGCTCTGAACTCTGCCCGTCTGGCGACCGGGCGGCTGCGCTTTATCGCGGCGGTCAATGGCACCCACGGCAAATCCATCGGCGGTCTTTCCGTCACTCATACCGACCCGGTCAATGAATTTGCCGAACTGGCGGGCACGGTTTTTGTGCCCTTTGGCGACATTGATGCGATGGACCGCGCCCTGGCGGCCGAGGGTGACTCGATGGCGGCGGTCATCCTGGAGCCGGTGCAATCCGAGGGCGGTGTCAAACTGGCCTCCAAGGCCTATTTCGAAGCTGTGCGTGCCCTGTGCGACAAACACGGTGTTCTGCTGATCCATGATGAGATCATGACCGGCACCGGCCGCACCGGGCATTTCTTTGCAACCGAATGGACCGGCGGCAACCCGGATATCATCGTTCTGGGCAAGGCGCTTGGCGGCGGTGTGATGCCGATCTCGGCCTGTCTGCTTGGCCCCCGTGCGGTGACCAAGTCGCTGGATTTTCAGCAGATGTCCAGTTTTGCCGGCAGTGCCTATGCCGCAACCGCCGCCAACGCGATGCTTGACGTGTTGCTGGAAAACGACAGCGAGCTGCTGCGCAGCATCCGCGCCTGCGGCAATACCCTGGACGGCATTCACCAGCGGCTGCAGCGCGCCTATCCGGAGCTGATCGCAGACACCCGCGGCTGCGGGCTGCTGCATGGCATCGAATTCAGCCGTCAAACCAATGTGGTCGCAGGGTCCGAGGGCGCGTTCCTGGGCCTGGCAGGTTCCAGCCAGCAGTATCCGGCGCTGACGGCGGGGCATATGCTGTCAAACGGCGTCCGGGTCACTCCGGCGGCGAACTGCAAGGGCGTGCTGCGGATCATGCCCAGCTATCTGACCACCGACGAGGAATGCCAAACCTACGCAGCCGCGCTGGAGGAATGCCTGGATGCGCTGGCAGCACAGGACACGGTGCGCGCCACCAAGCATATCACCGGCACCGCCAAGGCGGGGGAGCGGGAATCCGCGGTTGAATTCCTGGGCGCGGATCCGGTCGGTGAAATCGGCCCGGACGAAGGCCGCTTCGGCTTTATCGTGCATCAGCTGGAAACCGACGATCTGCAGAACCTCGATCCGCTGCTGCGGCAAGTGACCCGCAGCCAGCGCGACGTACTGACCAATCTTCTGGGCGAGTTTGACGAGCCCATCCTGCTGAGCCGCGCCCGGATCAAGGGCAAGGACGGATCAAGCGCGGTTGGCGACTTTATCCTGCTTCCCCGCAGTGCCCGGCAGCTTTTGGCCATGCCGCAGGACGACGCCTGCGAGCTGGTGCAGAAATGTGTGAACCTGGCCGTCAAACGCGGTGCGCGGATTGTCGGTCTTGGCGGCTATACCTCGATTGTGACACGGGGCGGCTCCCGGATTGATCCGCTGGGCCAGGCGGTGACCACCGGCAACGGCTTCACCATCGAAGCAGCCCTGATGGCCGCGGACCGCGCCACCACCACGCTGGGCCGCAGCCAAAGCGACGCCACCGCGGCGATTATCGGCGCGGCAGGATCAATCGGCAGCGGCATGGTGCAGATGATCTCGGCCCGGGCCCGCCGCCTGTATCTGTTTGTAAACCCGGCGACCCCGCTGGAAAAATCCTTTCTGCGGCTCAAGCGGTCGCTGGCTGCGGGGCTGAAAGCGTCCCGCGACGGCGAGCTTCCGGCCCGTGCCGGCTCTGTTCTGGACCGCGCGATGAAGCTGATGGACGGCCAAACCGACCCGGCGGCCCTGGCGGAACAGCTGCTGCGCGATCCCGAATATTTCGTGATTTCCGACAATTGCAGCCGCGATCTGCGCAATGCCGACATCATTTACTCGGCCACCAGCTCCACCGATAAGCTGATCACGCCTGAGGATCTGCGCCCGCAAAGCGTGGTCTGCGATCTGTCCCGGCCCGGCAACATCAGCTATCGCTGCCGCGAAGAACGCGATGATGTGCTGATCATGGACGGCGGTGTCATTGCCTATCCTGGCCGCCCGCAGCTGGCGCTTGGCATTCCGATGCCCAAAGGGGTCGCTTTTGCCTGTATCGCCGAAACCGTCATGCTGGCGCTGCGCAAACACTATGAAAACACTTCAGTCGGGGCTGCGCCGTCGCACCGCGAAGTCAGCATGCTGCGCGAAATCGCCGCCGATACCGGGTTTGAACTGGCAGACCTGCGCGCCTTCGACAAGCCCATCGGCCGGGTCGATTGGGGCAGCCTGATCGGCGACGGCAGCCCGGAAGCCGCTGGAAGTGACGACGCACTGTCCCAGGCCAGCGCTGCTGCGGACCCGCACTCGCTTACCAGTGATGAAAGCATTGACTATTATCACCGCATGATCGGCCAGCGTGCGGAAGGCATCAGTGCAAGCGATCCGGCGATCAAGGAGATGGACGGCGGGATTTTCACCTGGAAGGATCTCGATCATGCGGCGGGCGTATCGGCTGCCCGCTTCCTGACGCTGGGCATTGATCGCGGCGCGCGGGTGTTTGTAGCGGGGGCAGGCAATTTTGCCCATATCGCCGCGGTTGCAGGCCTGTGGCGCATCGGCGCCGTGCCGGTCACCCTGGACAGCTCGCTGCCGCAGGACCGCCTGCGCGCCATGATGCAAGTCGCCGCACCGGTGCATGCGCTGTGCAGCCCCGGCCTGGAGGCGGGCCTGGCGGATCTGCTGCCGGTGGCACTGCTTGAAAGCAACGCCCAGCTGCTGAGCCAGACCGCAGCCGGCCCGCAATCCGCAGCCGCAAGCGCCGGGGACGAAGCCGTTGTGATCTTCACTTCGGGGTCCACCGGATTGCCCAAGGCGGTGCCGCATTCCTTCCTCGACCTGGTCAACATGGCCGAGAACTATGGCCGTCACAACGTTGGGCTGTCGCCGAAGGACAACGTTATCGTCACCTCCAAGCTCAGCTATTCCTATGGCTTTTCGGTGTCGATGACCGCGCTGTATCACGGTGCCGCCCTGTTGCTGGGCAACGGCCGGTTCGATCCCGCCGCCATTCTGGACCAGATCGAACAGCAGAAGGCGACGGTGCTGTTCTCGGTGCCGACCGTCTACAGCATTCTGGTCAAGCAGCCGCCGCGCGATCTGTCGACACTGCGCCAGTGCATCGCCGCCGGCGAGGCCCGCTCGCCCTTTGTCGATGACGCCTGGGAACAGATCAGCGGCATCAGCATTCAGGATGGTCTTGGCGCCACTGAAATCATGTCCTTTGCCCTGGCCACCCCCAAGGGTGAACCTGGCGGCAGATGCATCGGCACCATCGTTCCGGGTTTCAGCATCGAAATCCGCAATGCGCACGGGCAGGTGACCCGCACCGGTGAGGCCGGCGTGGCCTGGGTGCGCGGCAATTCGGTGGCGACGGGCTATCTTGGCAATCCGGAAGCAAGCGCCCAGGCGTTTCAGGATGGCTGGTACCGGACCGATGACATCATGCGGATGGATAAGGATGGCCGCTTCCACTACCTGGGCCGGGCAACCGACCTGACCAAGGTCGGCGGCGTCTGGGTGTCGCCTGCGGAAACCCAGAACTTCCTCAACGCGCATCCGCTGGTCGCCGAATGCGCAGTGGTCCTGCGCGAGCATCCCGAACCCCTGGTGCGGCCCTATGCCTTTGTGGTGCCCGCCGCTGGTGCCACCGCCGGCCCCGGGCTGGAGCAGACCCTGAAGGCTGCCATCAGCGGGATGTTTGCCAAGTCCCAGGTCCCGCACAAGATCTTCTTCCTCGACGCGCTGCCGCGCACCGGCAACGGCAAGGTGCAGCGCTTCGCCCTCTCGGACATGGTCCAGGACAAAATCAACCTTGAATCCATCAGGCTGCAGTAAGATCCATGACACATTCAAAACCCCTTCTCGCCAGGTTCATGCGGCGTTTCGCATCCTTTGTTCTGGCACAGCGCATATTGGCGGTCGTCTTTATGCTGGCGGTATCCGCCACCCTCATGAGCGGCCTTGCCCGCGTCGGCTTTGACACCTCTCCGGAAAGCTTTTTCCTGGAGGGGGCCGAAGTCATCGAAGACTGGTACGCCTTCAAGGAGAAATACCAGTCGGATGAGTTTTCCTTTATCGTGCTGACCCCGCCAGAGGCCAATGCGGCCTTTGTCAAAGAGCTGGAGGGATTTGCGACCCAGCTGGAAGACATCGACGGTGTCGACCGGGTGACTGCGCTGCACAATGTCCGCTCCATCTCGGGCGAGGATGATGTCCTTGATGTCGGTGACTATCTGCATGCCGGCCTGACGCAGGCCGAAGTCACCGAACGGCTGGAAAAGGCTGCCGCCCACCCCTATTACCGCGGGCTGTTCGTAAACGATCGCGGCAGCCAATTCGGTGTGCTGGTGGAAACCGTCAGCACCTTCTCGAACGCTGACAAAGAGGGCTTCACCCAGGCGGTGCGCGCCATTCTTGCGCAGCCGGACTATGCGGAATGGAACGGCACAGCCATCGGCGCGCCGATCCTTGATGCGGACGTGCAGCGGATTGTCGGCATGGAAAGCGGCATTTTCGGCAGCATCACCTTTACCCTGGTGATGGCGGGCTTCTTCATCGCCTTCCGCCACCGGCTGGCCTTGGCGCTGCCGCCGCTGGTTGCTTGTCTCTCCATCGGTTGCGCCCTTGGCGCAATGGGGCTTTGGGGCGCGGACGCAGGCCTGCTTACGCCGATTGTCCCTTCTTTCCTGATTTCGGTCGGACTGGGTACCGCGGCCTATCTGCTGTCGGATTTCACCACTGCCCGGCGCAAGGGCGAACCGGTGCAGGCGGCCATTCTGGACACTATGGAACAGGCCGGCGGCCCGGCGCTGCTGGCAAATATCACCACCGCCGGCGCGCTGTTTGCCTTCTCCGGCTCGCGCGTGCTGCCGGTGCGTGATGTGGGCCTGACTCTGGGCATCGGCCTGATGACAGCCTGCATCTTTACCCTGATCCTGTTCCCGCTGCTGGCCAATCTGTGGGGCCACCGTATCCGGCAGCAGCCGGGCCGCAGCACGCACAGCCCGGCGCTTGCCGCGATGGCAGATTTCGCCATCGGCGCGCCGCGGCTGATTGTGGCCGTGTTTGCAGTGCTGGTTGCCTTTGCCGTCGCCGGTGTCAGCAAGCTGGAAACGGATTACTACTATCTGGGCACCTTCAAGAAGGACTCGGATCTGTTTCAGGCGCATCAGGCCGCCAATGCGGCAATTCCGGTCTCCAACTCGATCGAGGTGCTGATCTCGCTTGGCAAGACCGACGCCTTGAAAGAGCCCGCCGCCCTGCGCGCTGTTGATGCCATCGCGCAACAGGCGCTGGCGGCGGTGGATCAGGACGTGGCAGTCAAATCCTACACTCTGGCTGATGTGGTCAAGGAACTGTCGGAACAGACCCTGGGCAGCTACGCCATTCCTGACAACCGCAACGCCATTGCCCAGCTGATCCTGCTGTTCGAAAGCTCCGGCCATGACGAGATGGAGCGGGTCGCCAGTGCCGGCTTTGACGAAGCCCGGCTGACCTTCCTGGTGCCGTCGCGCGCCTACAGCGCCTATACGCCGCTGGTCGAAACCATCAAGGCCGAGGCCGCTGCCGTGATGGCCGAAGCGGGTTATCCGGATGCCGGGGTTGTGGTCACCGGCGTGGTTCCGATGTGGCTGGAGATCAGCACCTTCCTGACGGAAACGCAGATTTCCTCCTTTCTGATGGCAACCGCGATTGTGGCGCTGGTGATGATGCTGATCGCCCGGTCGGTGGTGATCGGCCTGACAATGGCGGCAATCAACGTCTGCTGCGTGCTGCTGGTCCTGGGCTTCATGGGCCACATGGGGATTATCCTGGATCCCTTCACCATCCTGATCGGCGCGATTGCCTTGGGCATTCTGGATGACGACACAATCCATTTCGCCCGCAACTTCCTGGACCGCCGCAAGCAGGGCGCGGATCTGGACACCGCCCTGCACCGCACCTTCCAAAGCGCGGGCAAGGCGATGGGCATACAGACCCTGATCCTGGTGGTGGCCTTCATCGTCTACACAACCGGTTCCGTGCAAAGCCTTGCCACCTTCGGGTTTGTCACCACGGCAACGATCTTTCTGGGGCTGCTGGTTGAATTCACCGTCACCCCGGCGCTGCTGATCCTGCTGTCGCGCGGCAGCGCGCACAGAACCGCCAAAGACCCGGTGCCGGATGCCGATCCGGATGGCTACCGCCCGGTGCTGGAAATGCCTGATCCCATGCGCCCGTCGCAAAGCTGAGGGATGCCGGATGTCATATCTCAAACCGCATGAACTTGCCGAGGCGATGGTCGAAGCCGGCGCCTCCAAGGTCGGCCTGTCCGCTAAGGACACGTTGATCCGGGCCTATATGGCGGGGGCGATCCTGGCCCTGGCCGCCGGGTTTGCAGTGACCGTCACCGTCAACACCGGCAACCCGCTGATCGGTGCGCTGCTGTTCCCGGTTGGTTTCTGCATGCTCAGCCTGCTGGGGTTCGATCTGCTGACCGGCGTCTTTACCCTGGTGCCCTTTGCAGTGCTGACCAACCGTCCGGGCTGCACCCCGCGCGCCATGCTGCGCACCTGGGCACTGGTCTTTGCCGGAAACTTCCTGGGTGCCATGACAACAGCCATCTTCATGGCGACGATCCTGACCATGGGTTTCACCCAGGAAGCCGGCGACGTCGGGCAGAAACTGCGCACCATCGGTGAAGCCCGGACACTGGGCTATGCCGAGGCCGGGCTGGGCGGCATGACAACCCTGTTTATCCGGGCCGTGATGTGCAACTGGATGGTCTCGACCGGCGTGGTTGCCGCGATCATGTCGACCAGCGTCTCGGGCAAGGTGATCGCGATGTGGATGCCGATCCTGATATTCTTCTATCTCGGGTTCGAGCATTCGGTGGTGAACATGTTCCTGTTTCCCGCCGGGCTGCTGCTGGGGGCCGGTTTCACCTGGGCTGATTACCTGCTCTACAATGAGATCCCCACCGTGCTGGGAAATCTTGCCGGGGGCATCACCTTTGTCGGGGCAACGATCTATTCGACCTACTACCGCCACAACGGAACCAGCCCCGAAACGGCAGTGGATGCCCCGCTGGAGAATGTCTGAAAACACCGCCTGCGGACTGTCATGGCAGCGGTACTGAAAAACGGAAAACGGCTTTGGCTCCGTTACAATCCAGGCTCCGGCATCACAGGATGCCGGAGCCTTTGGTCTCCAAAGCTGATCTGAAATCACGCGGATCAGCAAATGCGCGGCACAGATCCGGATCCGGTCAGCAGGCGGCAGTCACGATGATTTCCACCTTCAGATCCGGCCGCGCCAGCCGCGCCTCGCCGCAGGCCCGGGCCGGGGCGTGGCCTTGCGGCACCCAGGCGTCCCAGACCGCATTCATCCCGGCAAAGTCCTTCATGTCGGAGAGCCAGACAATCGCCTGCAGGATCTGCTGCGGCGAGGAGCCGGCCTTTGCCAGCAGCGCCTCGACCCGGGACAGGCAGTCGCGGGTCTGTTCGGCCACGTCTGCGCCGTCCCCGACCTGACCGCAAAGATAGGCCACGCCGCTGTGCTTCACGATCTTGCTCATGCGGGGGCCGGTTTCAATCCGTTCGATCACTTTTCTCTCCTATTCAGCGGCAGTGGCGGATGGGTCGTCCATCGCAGCCAATTCGCCCAGTGTTACGGGTTTGATCGGCGGGCGGATGCGGTAGTAACCCGTTTCATCCGGGGTCTGCCCGTTGGCCTCGGCCAGAAGCGCGGTCACGGCCGGCCCGCAATAGCGGCCCTGGCATGGCCCCATACCGGCGCGGCCAAAGGCCTTGGCCTGGTTTGGTCCAAGACAGCCAAGCTTGGCATAGCTGCGGATGTCACCTGCCGTGACTTCCTCGCAGCGGCAGACAATGGTGCTGTCCGCAGGCTGCAAAGCCGCACTGTAGGGCGGATAGGCCGCATCCAGAAACGGCCGCACCGCGGTCTCCCGGCTGCGCCGGCTGAGCAGCGGCGCGGCAAGCCTGTCGCGCTCCTGCGCGGTGATCCGGCCCAGTTCCTCTGCCGCTTTCAGGGCTGCGGTACGGCCCGCGAATTCAGCGGCCAGGGCGCCGCCGATGCCGGCGCCGTCGCCGGCGATCAGCACGCCTTGCTTGGCGGACTCGCCCCATGTCCCGACCTCGGGCACAAAACACTGCTGCGCTTGCGACCAGACATGCGGCACATTGATCGAGCGGGCGGCCTGGGTGTTCGGCACCACCCCGTGATGCAGCAGGGCTGTGTCGCAGTCGATGCGGTGATCGCGCCCTTTACTGCGGAATGCCACCGCCTCGGCCTGGGTGCTGCCCTGAACCGTGATCCCGGTTGCGCCGGTATAGCGGGGCACGCCTGCACGCTTTATTTCTGCCAGCATTTTCAAGCCTTTGAGCAAATACCGCCAGCCGCGCAGCGCGCCGGGAAGGTGGCGGGCTGATGCCATCAGGCTGATGCCAGTCTGGGTTTCGACCAGCGCCAGCGGCGGCATGCCTGCGCGCACCATCTGCGCCGCGATCAGGTAGAGCAGCGGACCGCTGCCGGCGAGCACGGCGCGGCGCGGCAGAACGCCGGATTGCTTCAGCAGGATCTGCGCGGCGCCTGCCGTCATCACACCGGGCAGGGTCCAGCCGGGCACCGGCATCGGACGCTCCAGCGCGCCGGTGGCCAGGATCACACGGTCTGCTTGGATCTGATCGCCGCGCCCCTGGCGGGTGAAAGAAATGCGCAAGCCGTCCTCGATGGCCCAGACGATGGCGCCGGAGATATGGCTGATCCCCGACTGGCCAAGGCCCGCCGTCAGGGTAGCCCCATGCAGATACTCCTGCCCCAGGATGGCGCCGCGCAACCCGGCAGCGCGGTCGACGTCGCGGTAGATCTGCCCGCCGGGGCGGTTCTGCTCGTCCAGCAGGATCACACTCAGGCCCTGCTGCGCGGCCTCGGCAGCTGCAGCCATACCGGCAGGGCCGGCGCCGATGATTGCCAGGTCACAGTGTTGCATCGCCAGCCTCCGCTTCATGCGGGCGGGAAATTTTCATTCCCTCTTCCACTTCCAGCATGCAGGCCTGGCGCACGCCGCCGCCGGTCTCCACCAGGCATTCGAAACAGGCGCCCATCATGCAGAACGGCGCCCGCGGCGCGCCCGAAACGGGTGTATGGCGGAACACCCGCACGCCGGCGGCCAGCAGCGCGGCGGCCAGATTGGCGCCTGCGGGCAGGTCCAGCGGCTGGCCGTCGAACCAGACCCGCACGCGGGGGGCGTTGTCCTGCAGCTCAAGAAACGCGGAATCGGTCTTCACTGAACACCTCCAGATCAGGGGCGGCCGCGGTGCCTTCCAGCCAGTCCGGCAGGAACAGCGCATGGGCCGCGGCCAGGGTAATGCCGCTGTGGCAGGTAACCAGGTAGGCGCCCGGCAGCTCCGGGCTTTGCTGATAGATCGGCAGGCCGTCGGGCGACAGGATGCGCAGCGCGCCCCAGCTGCGCACCAGCTGCGCGCGGGCCAGCGCCGGATAGGCGGCAATTGCCTCGGCGGCGAGACCCGACAGACCGGGCTGCGTTACCCCGTCGTCCAGCCCGACCTCCTCGTTGGTGGCGCCGATCTGAATACCGCCCTCATCCACCTGGCGGGCAATCAGCGACGGGCGGTTGATCAGTTTCGGCAATTTCTCGGTGATCAGAACTTGGCCGCGCTGCGGGCGAACGGGCGCCTTGAAGCCCAGCTTGGGACCCAGCTCCATCGCGCCGAGACCGGCAGAGAGCACAACCTTGCCCGCCGAAACCGTGGTGCCGTCGCTGCACTGAACCTGAAAGGCATCCGGTTTGGAGACCGCGGTGACGGTCTTGCCGTTCAGGACCGTGCCGCCCAGCCGCCGCACGTCGTCGGCCAGCGAGACCAGCAGCCGCAGCGGATTTGCGTGCCCGTCCTGGTGATGCAGGATCGCGCCTGCCACCTTGGGGCCGATATGCGGCTCCTCGCGGCTGAGCGCGTTGCGGCCCAAAACCTCGTAAGGGTAGTTGCCGCCCAGCTTGTCCTTCAGCGCATCGTACTGCGCCACGGTGGCATAAAGCGTTTCCTCGGAGAAATGCAGATCGTAACCGCCGTTCTGCTGCAACCCGACGGAACGGCCGGTGCTGTCTTCCAGCTCGGCGGCAAATCCAGCCCAGGCGGCTGCGGACTGCTGGCTCCAGCTGGCATAGCGCGGCTGCTTCATGCCCTTGGACTGCACCCAGACCAGGCCGAAGTTGCCGCGGCTGGCCCGGAACGATCCGTCATCGCCGTCCAGCACCGTGACGCGCTTGCCGCGCCTCAGCAGCCCCCAGGCCACCGACAGGCCGACAACGCCGCCGCCGATCACTGCATAATCTGCTTCCATCCTGCCGTATCCCAAAGGTTTGCAGCACTTGCGGGGCGGCACGCGGCCGCCCCGGTCCTTCATGCGGACTTACTTGCCGATCTGGTCAAGAATGCCCTGGCCCCAGTCGGCGCCGACATCTTCCAGAACCACCGGCCAGACGTCGCTGCGCACTTTTGCAGCCATCGCACCCAGCTCCTCATCGCTCAGGTCGACAATCTTGGCGCCAAGGTCATCTGCCAGCCGCTGTTCCCATTTGCCCTGATCCTCTTCGGCGACGGTCCAGCGCTGCGCCTCGAAACCGGCAGCGGCCGTTTTCAGCGCCTCCTGATCCTCAGCATCCAATTCAGCCAGCGAGCCGTTGGAGATGATCATGTACCAGACTTCAAAGTGGGTGTTGGCGGGCACATAGGCCTTGGTCACATCGCGGAACGACGCATAGTAGCCTTCGGCGCCGGAACCGATGACGCCGTCAACCACGCCGGTCTGGATCGCGGTGAAGGCTTCGGAAAAGGGGATCGGTGACGGGATATAGCCCAAGGCCTCGCCGGTCAGCTGGAAGCTTTTGATGCCGGGCACCCGGACCTTGATGCCGTTGGACTGCGACGGGTCGCCCGGGCTGACCGGATCGGTATTCAGCGCAACACCGCCGAAATACACCGGGTAGGCCGCCAGCATGGTGATGTCCTGCTTGGCGTAAAGCTCAGCCATCACATTGCGCACCGGGCCGTCGGGGCCATAGATCGCACGCGCCTCAGCCCAGTTGCCGGCCAGGTAGGGAAAGGAGCTGATCTGCATCCGGCGGTCCACCGCGGCAGCCGCAGGCTGGGTGGCCATGTCGATGGCGCCGACGCTGATGCGTTCCTGCACGGTGGTGTAATCGCCCAGAGCAGAAGCCGGGAAGATGCTGACCGACACGTCGCCGCCGGTGGCCTCGTCCACTTGGTCTGCAAAGGCGCGCAGTTCCTTGTCGATGGTGGTGTCCTGCGGGCGCACGTGGCTCATCTTGAGGTCGGCGGCCTGGGCAAACCCCGCCAGCGACATCAGGGCAGCGGCGGCGGTGCCGGTCAGAAAGTGTTTCATGGGTAGTCTCCTCCGTAGGGTGTCAGATGTAATTCTCGGGGTAGGATCAGTAGCCGAAGAAACGCGGCAGAAAGAGCGACAGATCGGGCCACAGCGAGGTCAGGAAGACCACCGGCACATAGCCTGTCAGGATCAGGATCATTGCGGGCGGGATCACCTTGGTGACCTTCACATTGCCGATCCGCGCGCCAAGGTAGAGGATCGAGGCATAGGGCGGCGTCACCCCGCCCATCGCGGTGTTCACACCCATGATCGCGGCGAACTGCACCGGGGTGACCCCGATCGCCTGCATCAGCGGCAGCAAAAGCGGCGCGATCAGGATGATGGCGGTCACGTCATTCACCACCATGCCGACCAGAAACAGCAGGATGTTGATGAAGATCAGCAGCAGCACCTTGTTCTCGGTGATCTCAAAGATCGCGCTGACCATCTGCTGCGGGATGCCTTCATAGACGAACATCTGGCTCAGGATCATCGAGAACAGGATCATCACCATGATCGCGCCGACGGCAGTTGCGGCCTCCTTGCCGGCATCCAGGAAGCTGTTCCATTTCAACCCCTTGTAGATGAAGAAACCGACCGGCAGCGCATAGATCACCGACAGTGCTGCGGCTTCGGTCGGGGTCATGATGCCGCCGTAGATGCCGCCCAGGATGATCACCGGCATCAGCAGCGCCGGGGTGGCGTTAAAGCCCTTTTTCGCAACATCGCCCGCCAGCGCCGAGAAACTGGGCGTGTCATCCAGCACCAGGTCGAACTTGCGGCTCATCCACAGGTTCATGGCCGAGAAGTTGAACATGATCAGCAGGCCCGGCCCCAGGGTCGCCAGAAAGCAGGCAAGGATCGAGGTATCGGTCACCCAGCCATAGACGATCATGGTGACCGACGGCGGGATCAGCAGCCCCAGGATGGACGAGTTGGCGATCAGCGCAGTGGCGTATTCCCGCGGATAGCCGCGCTTTTCCATCTCGGGGATCAGCAGCGGGCCGATGGCGGCGATGCCGGTCAGGCCTGAGCCGGAGATCGCGCCGATAATGGCGCAACTGACGGCAGCCACAACGCCCAGGCCGCCGCGGATATGGCCGATGAAGGCATTGACGAAGTTCAATAGAGAGGCCGCAATGCCGCTGGCCGACATGATGGTGCCCGCCAGCACGAACAGCGGAATGGCCAGCAGCACCGGGTTGCCCAGCTGCTGGGAGCCCCACAGCATCATGCCTTTCATGGTCACATCACCAAGGAAATACATGATCATCAGGGACGCGCCAAAGCAGTAGGGCAGCGGCACGCCAAGGGTCAGCGTCAGCACCAGGACGGCAATAGCAAGAAGGGCGATTTCGATCATTGTGCAGCTCCGGCGCGCAGGTCATTGATATGGCGCAGCAAATGCACCGCGGTGTAGAGCATCATCAGGGCCAGTCCGGTCGCCAGCGCCACTTCGGAAAAGAATGTCGGCAGGTAAAGCGTCGGGCTCTCCTTCCAGACCCGCCAGGCGTATTGGGTGTACTCCCACGCCCAGCTCAGCAGCCACAGGCCGACCGTCAGGCTGATAACCTCGCCGATGATCGCCAGCACGGTATGGCCGCGCTCTGTCTTGATGGCGATTTCCAGCACGTTGGCACGGATGTGGGTGTCCTCGCGCGAGGCATTCACAGCCCCAAGCAAATAGAGCCAGACGGTGGGGTAGAGCATGGTCTCCTCCAGCCCCATCACCGGGATCTGCAGCAGATAGCGGGTGACCACCTGGACGAACTGGCCCAGGGCCACCAGGCAGATCAGCCCGGTCAGCAGATATTTTGAAAATGTGTCCATCTGTCCTCCTTCCGGTGTCCCCTCACCGGGTTTGGCGGATTTGGCTGGACAAAGGGCATAAGATCAATTTCAAAATATCTGTGACTCCATAAATTGCCTTGATACCTATGCCATGAATTTCTCGATCCGCCAGATCTTCACCTTCCGCGAGGTCATGCGCAGCGGCTCCATCTCGCAGGCGGCGCGCACCGTCGGGCGCACCCAGCCCGCCGTCAGCACCATGATTTCGACGCTGGAGAGCGAGCTGGGCTTCAGCCTGTTTGTCCGCGAGCAGGGAAAACTGATCCCGACCCCGGAAGCCCGGTTCTTTCTGGAGGAATGCGAGACCGTCCTTGAACGCATCGAGCGGATCGAGCGCACGGTGAGCAAGATCCGCAGCCAAGAGGCCGGCAAGCTGCGCGTCGCTTGCCATCCGGCGGCGGCCGGGCTGTTCATGCCGCGGATTCTAACGGATTTTCTGCAAGGCAAGGATGAGCTGGAGGTCTCGCTGATCATGCGCTCGTCGGACGTAATCGAGGATCTGATTGCGTCACAGCAATTCGACATCGGATTTGCCGAAACACCGGTGCCGCGGCCCTCTGTCCGGCAGATGGATTTCGATCTCGAATGCGTCTGCGTGCTTCCAGCCGATGATCCGCTTGCGGCCGCCGAAGAGATTACACCGCAGGATCTGGACGGGCAGCCGATGGCGGCGCTGTTCGACGAGCACCCGCTGACGGCCCGGACAGAGGCGGCGTTTCACAGGGGCGGCTGCCGGTTCCGCAAACGGCTGGAGCTGCGCACCTGGACGCCGGGCCTGCAATTCGTTGCAGCGGGTATGTGCTACATGATTTGCGACATGATCACCGCCTACAGCTGCCTGCAGCAGCGCCAGACCACGGCCGACCTGGTGATTCGCCGGTTCCGCCCCCGGATCAGCACCGGTGTTTCGATCCTAACACCGGGCTACACGGCACAATCCCTGACCTCAAAGGCCTTCACAACCCGGCTTTGCCAGTCCATCGAAAGCATGCAGGCTCAAATGAACAGCAGCCTCTAGGAAGGCAGCCCTGAAACAATGGCTGCTTCCGGGAAGCTGCGGCGCGGCGAATGGCGGTAGCGTGCTCGATCACGAGATTGAACAGTATCGGACCCCCTGAGATTGCCCGCAATTTCGCGCCGGGCGCGGATGGCCCGGATTTGCTTCGTCATCTGTGGCCGTTCCTTGGTCAGTCGCTACAGCTTAGCCACGGGTCCGAAATCCTGCGAGCATCCCTTATAGCAAAACCAAACCACTCGTCTTTGGCAAACATCGGGATCCAAGGAGCTTTCAGCAATGTCTGTACGTTCCAGTATATTTTACATAATCATGTTTACAGGCTTTTTCATTGCAGCCGCAAAGCAGTAATGTCATCCATTGGCAAAGCAGAAGTGTCACTCTCCTCGCATAAGGCAGCGAGGACGAGCGGACATGGGATGGGTGATGATGAGCGAGCGCGAGTTGAACCGCGTTGAGGTTCTGGCGCAGGTCGATGACGGCCGGTTGACAGTTGATAACGCGGCGAACCTGCTGGATCTGACACGGCGGCAAATATTCCGGCTGTTGAAGCGGTGCCGCCAGGACGGCGCATCCGCGATCCGTCACAAGGCGCGCGGCAAGCCTCCGAACAACCGGTTTCACAAAGCGAAGCGTGACTATGCTCTGAGCCTGATCAAAGAAAATTATTCTGATTTCGGCCCGGCGCTGGCGGCTGAGATGCTGGGTGAGCATCACGGGATCAAGGTGTCCCGCGAGACCTTGCGCAAATGGATGATCAAAGACGGCCTTTGGCTGTCCCGCAAACAGCGGCGCCAGTTCCACCAGCCGCGCCTGCGCCGGGAATGTTATGGCGAGCTGATCCAGATCGACGGTTCCGATCATCGCTGGTTTGAGGATCGCGCGCTGCCCTGCACCCTGCTCGTCTTCATTGATGATGCCACCAGCACCTTGATGGAATTGCGTTTTGTGAAGTCGGAAAGCACCTTCAGCTATTTCGAGGCACTGGAAAGTTATCTGGTTCAGCATGGCCGTCCGGTGGCCTTTTACAGCGACAAGCACACCGTGTTCCGCGTGGCTAAAACCGATGCCAGGAACGGCGCAGGCATGACCCGGTCCGGGCGCGCGCTGAATGAGCTGAACATCGAGATCCTCTGCGCAAACAGCTCTCAGGCCAAAGGCCGGGTTGAACGGGCGAACCGGACGCTTCAGGACCGGCTTGTCAAAGAGCTGAGGCTGGCGGGTATTTCCGACATGGAGGCCGGAAACGCCTTTCTTGAAGGCTTCAAGAACCGCTTCAACGCCAAATTTGCCAAGGCTCCGGCCAAACCGGATAACCTGCACCGGGCGTTGAATGTGGAGCCGGACCGGCTGGCAGAAGTTCTATGCTGGCGTGAGAACCGATATGCCGGCAAGCAGCTCACATTTTCCTATGACCGCAAGCGGATCATGCCGGAAGAGAACGAGTTGTCACGCGCCCTGGTTGGCAAATACGCGGATACCTATGCCTTTGCCGATGGCCGGTTTGAGGTGCGCTGGAAAGGCCAAGCCCTGCCCTACAGAGTCTTTGATATGGACCAGCGCGTCACCCATGCCGTGGTCACCGAGAATAAGCGGCTCAGCGCGGTTCTGGCTCATGTCAAAGAAATGCAGGAGAAAGCACCGCCCAAGCCCAAGGTGCGGACCAATTCCGAAAAGATGGGATATAAGCCGAATGGTCGGCCATCAGGGTCGTGCCTCAAGAATGCGAGTGTGACGGAGGGCCATGATGCCGTTCAAGTCGGACAGGATTGAATAATCCAAACCGCTAACCCCAGCGGCAACAAGATGGTCAGAACATGCAGAATATTGATCGTTATCGTGCGGGCGAACTTCTTCATGCCAACAGTGGCAAGTAGAGCGTCCTTCAACCCATAATGGTTATGCCGGGCGACCACCAACGTGAGCAAAGCCGCCATAGGCCAAAAAACAAAATGAACCCAAACTAAATCATCACTACACGGCAAGGCGACACCTCGATACCCAAATCATCACAGCAATTTTGGTGAACTCAGTTTATTCCGCAAGGCTTATCAGCCCTTCGAAATTTGAAGTCTACGGGCTGCCAAGCCTTGCTCCTGTTCCGCTGTGCGGTGACACTTCCGCTTTGCGCAGCCAGTGACATTTCTGAATGGTGTTTACAATCTATGCAGCCGGGGCGCGCGCTACCCCCAACTGCGACTCCTATTAGAAACCAGAGGGTTATCTAATGAGGAGAGACTGGCATGGGCGCCGCATACTCGCAACTGAGTATAGAAGAACGCCGTAGAACAGAACGCTGGAGACACGCCAAGGTTCCTGTTCGCGAGATGGCGCGCGTGCTGATTTGTCAGTAAATGATCTATCGCTACATCTACTTCAAAGAAGGCATGGTTGATGGGCTGTGGTGGTATCTGCCCGAACACAGAAAGTACCGCCGGCCGCGCTGTGCCAGAAAGCATCAGGCTCCAAAGTTCGACCGCGATGTCAGCATCCTGTTCCGTCCCGACGATGTCGCGCACCGCCGCCAGTTCAGGCATTCGTTGCCCGGCAGGCGATAATTGTCTCGCCGAGAAGGGCAAAATTATGAAGACCATCCGCGATCTGCCGCATCAGCAAGCCGGGACAGGAACGCAAGCCTGGTTCTGCAATCCGTCTTCGCCCTGGCAGAAAGGCACTGTCGGGAATACAAACCGGCGGCTGCCTCGCAAGCTCAATTTGGCGGCAGTCTCAGATCATGAACTGAAGATGCTCTGCGACCGCCTCAACAACACACCCCGGAAATGCCTGGGGCGGAAGATCCCGGCAGAAGTCTTCAGGGAAAAGATGGTGGAAGAGATGGGTCGCCCCCCTACTCTCGACAGTAATAGAAGCCGCGGTTCAGGTATCGCTCACACCAGATCCAGTCCGACCGTGACAATCTCCGGCATGATCGCCTCCCAAAATGGATTGTTGCGATCCCACCTCGGCACGTCGATGCCGCCGGGGGGCGGTTTCAGCATCAAAGCCTATCGCCCCTACAACATGAGGCCGGGACAGCGCTTGCTGTTAAACTGGGCTGCGGTCTGTAACAGCGTTACCCCGGCCCGGCTGCGGGCCGTTCTGCTAACCGTTCTGAAGCTGCCACAGATCCGCGTAGGCCCGCCCGTTTTCCAGCAGCTTGCCATGGGTGCCCTGTTCAATGATCTCGCCTTTGTCCATTACAAGAACGCGGTCGCACAGCGGCATGCAATTCAGCCGGTGCGCGATCATGATAACGGTGCGGCCATCGATAACTTCCGGCAGTCTCCGCAGAATCCCAGCCTCAGTCTCATAGTCCAGCGCCGAGGTGGCTTCGTCGAAAATCAGGATCCTGGGATCCGCCACCAGCGCGCGCGCAATGGCAATCCGCTGGCGCTGGCCGCCGGACAGGTTGCCGCCCCGCTCGCCGACTTGCGTGTCGAAACCATGGCGCAGCTGCTCGACGAACTCACTGGTGCCTGACAGCCGCGCGGCATGCAGGATCTCCTCTGGCTTCGCCGTCGGGTTGCCGAGGGCGATATTGTCCCAGACTGATCCGTTGAACAGGAAGTTCTCCTGCAGCACAACGCCCATGTTGCGGCGCAGGTTGGCCGGATCGGCCATTGCAAGATCAACATTGTCCACCAGCACCTGGCCGCTTTGCGGCACGTAAAGCCGTTGAACCAGTTTGGTGATGGTGCTTTTGCCCGATCCGGACAGGCCGGTCAGTCCTATCACCTC
Source organism: Leisingera sp. NJS204 (assembly GCF_004123675.1). Lineage (NCBI taxonomy): Bacteria > Pseudomonadati > Pseudomonadota > Alphaproteobacteria > Rhodobacterales > Roseobacteraceae > Leisingera > Leisingera sp. NJS204. Next base: position 62,648 of record NZ_CP035421.1, read on the forward strand.
TCCGGCATTGACGGTCAGGTCAACGCGCCGCAGAACTTCGGCACCATCGGGTGAATAGCGGAAAGTCACCTTTCGCAGATCGATGCGACCCTTGATATCTCCCAGCGAGGAGCGGCCGGCGCTGGCTGCGGTCTCGGGTTCCTCCTGCAGAATGTCGCCGATCCTGCGGATGGAAATCCCGGTGTGCTGGAAATCCTGCCAGATCTGCGCCAGCCGCAGGATCGGCATGGTGACATGGCCGGAAAGCATGTTGAAGGCCACCAGCTGACCCACGCTCAGCTCGCCTTGCAGCACCAGGCTGACACCAAACCACAAAAGCAAAGCCGCCGACACCTTCTGCACCAGACCGATAGCCCCGCCTGCCCAATGGCCCAGCATGCTGGCGCCGAAGGCCGCCTTGAGCGACGCGCCCAGCCTGTCTTCCCAGGCCCGGGCGAATTGCCCGCCCATGCCCAGGGACTTAATGGTTTCAATGCCGGTTACGGTTTCGGTCAGAAAGGCAGAGTTTTCCGCATTCCGTTCGTATTCCCGCTCCACCCGCTTGCGCAGAAACGGCCCGATGATCAGCCAGGTCAGCCCGAACACCGCAAGTGTCGCCAGAACGACAAAGGCCAATTTGCTGGAATAGGCAAACATGACCGCCAGAAAAACGCTGATGAAACAGAGGTCCACCACCATCATCAGGGCAGAGCCGGTCAGGAAGTTGCGGATATGGTCCAATTCCTTGACCCGGGCCAGGATTTCACCCGCCTGGCGGTTGCGGAAGTAGTCCAGCGGCAAGTAGACCAGATGCCGGAACAGGCGCGCGGACAATTCGGAATTGGCACAGCTTGCCATGTGTGAAAACACCAGCGACCGCAAAAATGTCATCAATGGTTCAAAGAAGGCAATCCCGATAAGAGCAATTGCCAGCACGTCCAGGCTTTGCAGGCCCCGGCTGACCAGAACCTTGTCGATCACAACTTCGAACAGCTTGGGCGATACCAGGGCAAAGGCCTGAATGATCAGCGAGGCCAGCAGAATGCGCCGGAACCGCGCTTTGTGCTTCAGGATCGAAGGCAGAAACCAGGAGAACCCGAAAGCCTTTTGCCCGGACATCCAAGACGGTTCCCGGCTGCACAGGATGACCTCGCTGTCAAAGTCGCCAGCAACATCTTCGGGGGCATTGCGGGTGGTGCCGCCTGTCAGCGGATTTGTTACCTGCAGCTGCCCGCCAACCGCGCCGGTAACAGCGTACCATTGCCCGGTATCAGCCTTGCGGATCAGATACGGCACCGGGGCAGACAGCAGCCGCCGTTCCGGCAGGGGCGCCAGCCGCGCCTTGATCCCCATGCGTTTGGCGCAGCGGATGATGTCCGTGGCATCAAAGGCAGCGTCGGTTTTGCCATGCAGATGCCAAACCTGGCCAGCATCCGCTGCAACATCCAGCTGGCGGGCCGCCGCCAGCAGTGCCAGCAGGCCCGTGTCCTGCTCCGGGGAGACCGCCGCCGCATCGCTTCCCTGCAGGAAGGCTGTATCCTGCAGGCTTTCTGCTGCCATGCTCATCACCGTTCCCTCAGGGTTTCGGACTGGTATTCGCGCAGCGGACTGAGGACGTAGTCGATGATCCGCCGGTCCCCGGTCTTGATTTCCGCGGAAACCGTCATGCCCGGCGACAAGGCGATGCGCTCGCTGCCGGATGCGATCACCAACCGCTCCAGCACAACCCGCGCCGGATAAACCAGCCCCAGCCGCTCATCCTCAATGGCGTCGCCGGACACATTTTTGACCTCACCCACGACAGTGCCGAACTTGGTGTAGGGGAAGCTGTCGATCTTCACTTCAACCGGATGGCCGCCACGGACAAAGCCGATGTCCTTGTTCAGAACCATGACCTCCGCTTCAAGGTTTGCCGCATGCGGCACAACAACAAGCAATTCCTGCGCAGGCTGGACAACGGCACCGATCGTCGAGACTGCAACTTGCTGAACCACGCCGCTCACTGGTGCGGTGACGGTCATTTTGCGCGCGTTTTCATCGGCCTGGATCAGCTGGTTGCGCAGGTTCGACAGCTGGATCTGTTCCTGTGAAAGCCGGTCCAGCAATGACTTGCGGGTTTCATAGCCGAATTGCTCGATCTGCTGATTGAGGTCGTTCTCCTCTGACTTCATCTGAGTAAGCGACACCTCGGTCTCTGCCAGCTCGCGGCGCTGCTCGATCAGCTCGCGCGACAGTTCAAGAAACTGGTAGCGCGGGAACAGGCCCTGTTCCATCAGGGTGCGGCGGCTGTCCAGACGTTCCTGGGTGTTTTCAATCAGGGCCTTGGTCTCGGCGGCAATGGCGCCCGAGGCCTGCTGCCGCAACCGCACCTGCTCGACCCTGTTCTGCAGGACAGTCAGCTGGGCTGCTATGCTGTCGGTTTCGGCCTGCAAGCGGTTCTGCGCAGTCTGTGCCAGTGCTGCGGGTGTTCCCTCGGGGATCAGAAAATCACCCAGCGGCCCGCCGCTCAGCAAGGCTTGCAGCCGGGTAACCTCCAGTGCAGCCGCCTGCAGCTGGCCCCGCAGCCGGTCGCGCTCGGCTGCGGCCGAGGTCGGGTTCAGTTCAATCAGCGTGTCCCCTGCCCTGACCTCCTGCCCATCACGGACCGAGATCAGGCTCACTTCTCCGCGCTCCGGCGCCTGCACCACTTTGGAGCGGTCATCAACGATCAGCCGCCCTGAAGCGGTGGCGATAATGTCGATCCGCCCATAGAGCGCCCACAGAACCACCCCGATGCACAGCAATACGATCGCAAGGCTGAACCCGCGTGCGGCACTTGAGGGCGGCCGTTCCAGGATCTCCAGATACTCCGGCAGGAATTCCAGCTCCAAGGAGCTGCGCTTGCCCGTATTGGCGGCGGGAGCCGGTTTTGCGGCAGGCATTTGCTCCGCCGCTTTCCGGCGCCGTTTAGACAATAAGTCCATCTGCCTCTCCCTTTGCCAGGGCCGCTTCCGCAGCCTTGGGGTTCTGCCCCTCAATGGCGAGCTCATTCTTTTGCAGGTTCCACAGGTTGCGGTAGGCGCCATCCGGGTTCCGGAGAAGCGTATCGTGGGTTCCGCTTTCGATTATCCGGCCTTGATCCAGCACATGAATACAGTCGCAGTCCCGGACGGTGGACAACCGGTGCGCAATCACGATGACGGTCCGGCCTTTGCGGATTTCATCCATGTTCTTCTGAATCAGCGCCTGGGAATGATCGTCCAAAGCCGAGGTTGCTTCGTCCAGAATCAGAATGCCAGGTTCGCTGAGCAGCGAGCGGGCAATGGCGATCCGCTGCCGCTGCCCTCCCGAGATCGAACTGCCGCCTTCGGACAGGATGGTGTCATACCCGTCTTTCATTTCGAGAATGAATTCATGGGCCCCAGCCTTGACTGCGGCTTCAGCTATATCCGCCAGCGGCGCCGATGGCCGGGTCAGCGCAATATTGTCCCGCACTGATCTGTTGAACAGGAAGTTCTCCTGCAGAACGATGCTGGTGTTCTGCCGCAGGGACACAGAATCCAGCGTTGCTATGTCGGTGCCGTCAATGCACACTTTCCCGCTTTCGGGTATGTAAAGCTTCTGCACCAGCCGTGCGACCGTGCTCTTGCCCGATCCGGACCGCCCTACAAAGGCAACCATCTGGCCGCCGGGAATTTCCAGGTTGAAGTCCTGCAGCACCGGTTCGCCGTCCGGTGCATAGCGGAAGGTGACGTTCTGGATGGAAACGGCCCCCTTTGCGATACGCTGCACAGGTTTATGGGCCTTGGACACTTCGGGGATTGTGTGCAGCACATCGCCCAGGCGCTCGACCGAAACGCGCGTCTGCACGAACTGGCGCCAAAGCTCGGTCAGGCGCAGAACCGGCTGGCTGACGTGGTTGGCCATCATGTTGAACGCGATCAGCTGCCCGATCGACAGCTCCAGACCGATGACCTTGCGCGCACCGATCCACAGAACCAGCACCATCGTCAGCTTCTGAATGGCCTGCACCAGCGTGTTCGACAGCTGCATCAGCCGCTGAACCTTGTAGTTCGACAGCACAAAGTCGCGAGTCTGATATTCCCATCGCCGGATCATCTGGGCTTCCAGCGCCAGCGCCTTGACTGTTTCGACCCCGGTCAGCATTTCGGTCAGGAACGAAGTGTTGACGGCGCCATCCCGGTACAGTTCCTCGATCCGGCGCTGCAACGGCCCCGTTATCAGGAAAGAGACCGCCATATAGCAGGGCACCGAGGCCAGTACGACAAAGGTCAAAACGGGTGAATAATAATACATCACCGTAAAGAAGATAAAAGTGAAGCTAAGGTCGATCACCAGCGTGTTCGCCGCACCGGTGATGAACTCACGGATTGAACTCAGCTCGTTCACCCGCGCAACGGTCACACCAACCGGGCGCGACTTGAAGTAAGTGAGGGGGAGATCAACCAGATGCCGGTACAGATTGCCGCCCAGCCGGGCATCGATCCGGGTTGCGGTGCGTGTTGCCAGATACTGCCGCAGCGTCTTCAGCGCCACCTCGAACACAGCCACGGCAATCAGCGTGACAACCAGAACATCCAGGGTTGAAACGGAATTATGGACCAGCACCTTGTCCATGATGACCTGAAAGAACAGCGGCGAAATCAGGGCCAGGCATTCAATAGCTGCAGAGGCCGCCAGAATTTCGAACGCCAGCCCCTTGTACCGGGTCAGTTCCGGCAGGAACCAGCGGATGTCAAACTTCTGAACAATCTTGTGAAACCGCTCGCGTACCCGCAGCACAGCCGCCTTCCCGGACCAAATGCCGGCAAATTCTTCACGGCTCAAGGCTTCGGGAGCCGGCGCGTCCGGGCGCTGTATCAAGGCGTTCTGATCCGAGAGGCTGGCCAGCAAAAACCAGGCTCCGGCGTTGTCCCGAAGGATCAGCGGCAAAGGCTGCTTTTCCAGCTTTGCCTGTGTCAGGTTGTGAAACCGCATTCTCAGCTTAAGGGCCCGCGCGGCGGAGCGGGCAAAACGCTCTTCCGCCACATCTCCCTTCTTATCCAGCAGCTTGCGGACTGTTTCCTCTGCCTGCGGAATCTGCATGACTCCGGCCCAGATTGCCAAACACTGGACCAGGCTGCCTGCCCTGCGGCTGGTTCCGGGGCTGCATTCACCGTCATCTTTCACGGAGGCCGGGGTCATGCCATAGCTCCGAAGCGGTCAGCAACCGGCCGCCGGTTGCTGCAAGCTGCCTGCTTGCAGGCCACAGCAGATTTTCGCATCGTGATGTCCGGGCAAGCCATTACGCGTCCCCAAAAACAGAAGCCAGCTGGTTCGCAAGTTTGCGCACGCAAGCTGGGGAATTCGGGGGGCAGACCACATGGAAATCAATCCTCCCAAGTTCAGGAAGGTGTTTGTCCAGCACCTTGACCGAATAGGGGTTTCTGTTTGCTCTCAAGAAGGAACCAACGGTGAAACCAACGCCATAGCCGCGCCGGATCGCATCAAAATACGAGGTGAGAGAAGAGGTTTCAAAAACCACCTGGTGCGCCCGGTTGCTGCGTTTCAGGATTTCATCTGCCGACGGACCGCGGCTGACATTGCCGTGCCAGATGACAACCGGGACTTCGGCATCATTTGCCAGTGTGTTTTCATCGAACTGCAGGCCGCAGATCCAATTCAGCGAACAGCGTTTCGAAAAAACGCTGTTCAGCGGCTTTCCTTCCCGGCTGCAAATCACTGCAACTTCGATCTGCCCCAGTGATACCTTTTTCACCAGATTGTCTTCGCTGTCAGTAACAATTTCCAGTTTCGGCCCGGTTCCAGGCGTGTCCAGTTTCCAAATCATTTCGGGTCCGAAAAAGAACTCAACAGCAGGCAGAACGCCGATCCGGAACCGTGTGCAGCTGGTCTTGCCGATCAGTCCCTCGATTTTTTCCAACTCTCCCACAATGCGCTGCGTGATCTGGTAGAGTTGCTGGGCCTGTTCCGTCATGCCCCGGTGCGGGTTCCGTTCAATGAAAAGAGAAAACTGCACCGTATCCTCCAATCGCTTTATGCGATTGCTGATTGCCGGCTGCGATAGGTTCAGTTTCTTTGAGCACGCGGTATAGGACTTAAGCTGCGCGAGTTCGAAGAACGTCCTCAAAAGGTCGATGCTGACCTGGCTCATATGCGCCAATCCTGTATTTGGGGGATCGTTATGTGCCAGCATGAGTTTACTCTCCTTAACAACTAATCACAAATCACTATAGCTGCCGACACGGAAGCACCTGCCTTGCGGCAGAGGCCTCTGATTGTGAAAGAGTGTGCCGTGCACATGTTGCGGGCACCGGATTTGCACCGGTGCCCGCTCTCGATTGACGGGATTGCGGTTACACAGCTGGTGTGACCCACAGACGGGTGATCTCTTCCTGGATCGTTGCCCCCGATTGTGTTGCCGCACCGTAGTCAAACCGTGCATGCCCCGCCATCTGAGACACCAGCAGATCGATGTTTGCGCTCGACAGGCTTTTGCCGCCGGCTGCCAGTTCCTCGATTTTGCCTGCTCCGTCTTCGCTGAAGTAGCCATTGATACGCTGACTGCCGTCAGCTTCAGAACCACCTTCGCTGTTCAGGATGTAAAGATCCTCGCCGTCGCGGGTGAACCACAGGTTGGAGATCCCGATAGACCGGCCGTTGAGGTCTTCATAGATGATCCGGTCGGTGCCTCCGGCGTCCGAGATCACATCATGGCCATCGCCGGCGCTGTAGATATAGGCGTCATCTCCCTGGCCGCCCCGAAGGTCATCGTCACCCTTACGGCCCCGCAACAGGTCATTGCCGCCCTGCCCGTCCAGATAGTTGCTGGCGGCGTTGCCATAGAACTGATCACCGTGAGAGGAACCGATGGCCCCTTCGAAACTGGAAAGTTTGTCTTCCTCATACCAATTGCCGTCATCAGCCTTGTAGCGTGCAAACTGATTGCTCCCCAACTCGATCCAAACAGCGTGGTTCGCATCATAGTAGCTGGCGATGTCATATCCAGCCCCGCCATCCAGGTCATCGACGAACGACCCGCCGTTGATCAGGTCGTCGCCAGCCCCGCCAGTGATTGTATCCGCGCCATTTCCGCCCTGAAGGAAATTCGCGCCGCTGTTGCCAATCAGCACGTCATTCAGCCCGCTGCCGATGACCCCTTCAAAGCCGGAAACACTATCGCCGTTGTTCCAAACGCCGCTAGCAAAGTACTGCTCAGTCTGATCGCCGGTGAGATCAAACCGAATAGCCCAGCTCGCTCCTTTGTAGCTCGCGGTGTCAAACCCATCGCCGCCTTCCAGGTGGTCCAGCCCTGCGCCGCCATGAATAAGGTCATCACCGCCATAGCCGTACAGGAAGTCCCGCGTATCTCCGCCAGACAGGAATTCATCCGCGCCGGTGCCGACAAAGTAGTCCTCTCCGGCGCCGCCAATCCGCTGATTGGCAAAGCTGCCGTTGAAGTAGTCAAAGGCGGTCTTCTGCCTGTCTGACACGGTGTGGATCTGGGCCTGCGGCAGCGGCGCTTCGGCGGGCCGCACGAACCGGGCACCCGCCCAATCCGCATGATCCGCACCATTGCCGTCGCCGGCGTCGCCAACCACCAGCCGCAGCTGGGAATACCCGGCAACCGACACATCGACTTTGCCTGCACCGTCATTTCCGGTCAGGGTGCCGCTTTCGAACAGCAGCTGGTTGTCGCCATAAACCTTGAAGGTAACAGAGCCGTTGGCGCCGACTTCGTCATCAACCCCGATATCGGAGATGAACCGGCGGGCACCCTCGGGAATATCCACCACGATCTCCGACCCGGCATGCACGCCCATGCCTTTGGCATAGGTTGTGCCGCCGATTGTGATCTGGTTCCCGTCAGCCGAACCGGCTTCACCGTTCGACCGGTTCCGTTCTGCAGCGCCCCAGCCATTGCTCTGGGAACTGAAGGTCAGATCGCTGAGATAGACGTTCTCTTCACCGAGCGTGTTGGACACAGTTTCCGTTACACCGGTCGTGGTAAAGGTGATCTCTTTGATCCAGCGTGCCTTGCTGAAGGTCCCGCTGACCCCGACCAGCCGATAGCTCTTGTAAGGGATGCCACCGGTCCGGATCTGTACCGTGTCGCTGCTGTTGCCGGCAGGTTCCCAGTCATAGACGTCAGAAACATCCTGCCAGTTTCCTGTGTTATCCAACGCCTGGATCTTGAACTGGCTCTTCGGATCAGCTGTGTTCTGGCTGCGCAGGACGTCGATCGCGATGTCAGCCGCCGCCTGCTTATCCTCGGCATAGGCCCTGCTCGACAGATCGCTGTCGATGGTCAGGCTGGTCAGAAGGATCTTGTCAGCCAGGTCAAACCTGATCCAGGTGTTGCCGTTCAAAGCGACATCATCTTCGCCTGTTGCCCAGGCTGTTGCGTCCCGGTTCAACTGCCAGCCGTCCACGATGTTCGAGGGGTTGGAGCGGCTGCCCCAGCTTGTCGAATCCACTTCCGACACCCCGATGTCCGCGCTGCTGGAATGCGCAACTGCCAGCGAGCTGGCTGCCTCGCTCTCCAGGATTTCACCTGACTTGATCTTACCGCCATCCAGATCACGGTTGGCCCAGTAGCTGCGCACGGTTGAGAAAGTCGACAGAGAATCGCTGACCGAGACATTGATCAGCCCGCCTCGGTCGCCTGCCTCGTAGCTGGCGAATTTTTCGTCACCAGACACAATATCCGCGGCCGACACCCCGGCATCCATAAAGCGTTTGATGGCATCGGCACTGGTGATGCCAATCCGGAAATAGGCATCAATGCGGGCATGATCGCTGAGGCCCTTCTCAGCCATCACAGCGGCGACTTCCTTTGCGGCTGACCGCTGGTATCCGGCAATGAAGAGAGCCTTTTCGATCAAGACCGCATCCTGGCTGGTGGCCGTGCCGCTGATCAGATCCCGGACTGTCTTCACGTCCTGCGGCAGAACTCCTTCGCTCAGGTACTGCTCGCCCTGGATGGCGTTCAGCCCCCCGTCTATTGCAGCCAGTACAAAGTCTGCATTGGCACCAATCCCCCGCAGCTGGGTGACAAAGGTCAGGTCAAACTCATCCGGACGGATCTTGTCCCGAACCCCGGACGACGCATCTTTCAGCAGTTCGTCGCTGAACAGCTTGATAACCTCCGCATCCTGCAGACCGGCTTTCAGATACGCGATCGCATTGGCAACGGCTGGTTTGTTCTGGAACCCTAGGCTGTCAACCAGGTGATCAATCAGGCCGCTCAGGTCTCCTTGCAGGCGCTGTCCGCGCAGCAGAACCTTGGCCTCCGCCGCAGTCAGCGATTGATCCAGAAACTCAAATCCAGCACCCGATTGCACCCGGCTGCCAGCCAGCTCATAGGCGTTTTCGCCAAAGTAGATTGTGCCATCAAAGTCTGGGTGGAACTCCTCAGCTGACGGATGCTCCAGCCCGTCAGTGAACGCATTCCAGGCAATCGAGGGCAGTTCGGTCTGGAACAGCAGCCCTTCGGTATCATGCGCGATCCGCAGACGCCGCGTCGCCGTATCCATCGCCACCAGGATCTGGCCTTTTTCAAAGGATTTCAGATGCGGCGAGCCGGGCGAAGTCTGGAACTGGCGTAAATGGCCGCTCCATTCCCGCAGATGCAGTTCCAGATCCCCGTCGCGGTTGACCTCTATCCGGATACCCGGCTTGCTGCCCCAGGACGTCTGGTCAAAGATCGTGACCTTGGTATCGAACTGGCTTTTGTCCTCTTGTGACAGATAGGCGAAATCCCTGTTTTCCAATTTCTGCCAGCCGGAGGTCGTTCTGGGCGCCTGAACCAGAGTGTCTTCAACGTTGAACGCCTCCACGGATTGCGCCTCAGCCGCGGTCAGCCCGGCATTGACATAGTGGACCACGTCTTTACGGGCGATGCCGGCGTCCAGATAAGCCTGGTACTGCGGATCCCCGTCCGGAAGCTGCACGTCATGGTTATAGGTGTCGCCATGCGTCGCCGTGGCACTGCTGCGCCAGGCAAAGCTGATCAGGTCCGGCTCCAGATAGTAGTTCTTGAAGTAAAGCGACTGCGAACCGTCAGCCGAGGTCAGCTTCAGATCAAGGCCGATCACTTCCTTTGCATAGGCGGCCACATCCGTGTCCAGTTCAACATACCCATAGCCCTGGTTGCTGCCAAAGGCGAAATGCGGCTGCTGCGGCAGGTCGAAGAAATGCGGCTTGCCGTTGTCGATCAGCTGGATGCGCTGGTGGTTGCGGGCATCCAGCTCATAGAAGTTGGTCTCTCCGGAAACCAGCGCAGGCAGCCCGTAGGTGAATCCGCTTACACCCAGGCGGACCCGCAGGTGGCGCGCTTCGGTTTCCCGGTTGAAGTTCTTCAGCGTGACCTGGCTGTTCTGATAGGACAGGATCAGATCGCCGTCCTGATGGGTCAGCACCACGTCGCGCATGTCATCCGATGCAACGCCTTCCAGTTGCAGCATGTCATAGGTCAGTGCGCCGTCGGTGTTGTCGATGACATAGGATTTGCTGCCTGACAGGTCCACAGTGTAGGTGTCGCTGCCTGCGCCGCCGGCCATCTCGGTGTAGTTGGCGCCGGACATCTCGTCGTCGCCGCTACTGCCCAGATAGCTGTCTGTTTCCGCTGCAATCGCCTGCGCGGCCACCGACTGTCCATTCACCGACAGCCCCGGAGCAGAAGCAGCCGCGTAATAGCCTTCGATCAGCAGCGACTGCTGCGCTTCCAGCCCCAGCGCGGGGTCCAGTCGGCTTTCGTCATAGACCAGCAGATCATCCCCCATACGCAGATAGGCAATCTGCGACAGGGATGCGATGGAAACCGCCAGCCCCGCTGCGGCGTCCGCCTGTGCGACATAGCGGCCTTGCGCATCGGCGGAACTCAGTTCAACCGCATCGCCTGCCTTCACCGGAGTTGTCGAACGCAAACCGGACACTGCCTCTTCCGCCTCGGCTGTCCCGCCGGCAAGATTTTCTATGGACAGACGGCCGCCGCCTTCTGCAGGCAGTTGCAGCAATGCAGGAACCGCGTTTTCGGCACCGGGCGTGTTGGCATAGATCGAAATCTGTCCGGCATGTGCGTGGTAATCCGGAATGATGACTTCGATGGTATCGTCGAGGGCAAAGTACAGAAGGGTCAGTTGCCCATCTTCATTGTAGAAATAATCCACCTTGTCCAAATCGGCATTCAGCACAACCGACATCATCCGCTGGGTACGCGGCTCCAGAACAAAGGAGCCGGAACCGGGATTGAGCCGGTAGGTTGAGACTGCCTGATCACCGGCTAGGCGTGTAAGGTCGTTGTCGCCCTCCGCCTTTTTCTGGAAAACAAAGGATTTGGACACCCGTTCCAGAGAAACCGGATAAACGTTGCTGCCGTCACCCCGGTACTTGTTTTCCAGCGTCAGAGAGAAGCTGGCGCCGCTCTTGTCCCGGAACTGCAGGATCTTGTTCTTGCGCACCACACCTTCGCCTTCGAAGATATCGCCGATCTGCAGGGACTTGCCATCCGGCCCGCGCAGCACCAGCGCGTTGGCCGAGGTATCCAGCGTGTAGCGGTCATAGTTGTCCGGCAGCTCGATCAGCGCCGCCTGCGGGCCGTCGTTCTTGTCCAGCCAGATCTGGCCGTGGCTGCCCGCGCTCCACAGGAAAGTGTCGTCGCTGGTGCTGTGAATAACGATGCCGCTGTTGACGACAATTGTATTGGCGCCGCCGCCGCCGTGCACCTCATAACCGCTGGCAAAGCCATCGCCCCGCACATCCAGCAGGTTGTCGCCATCGTCGCCATAGACCTTGGTAAAGCTATGCGCATTCACCACCGATATGTTCTCGATGCTGGACAGGTTGAAGTCGAGCGGGTCCGGATGCACGATCCGCCCGGTGCCCGCTTTCAGGTCGATGGTCGCTGTATTCCCATCCGCATCCAGGATCAGCGTATCGACACCGGCGCCGCCATCCAGATGACCCACGTTGGCTTCCGCGGACATGTTGTAGACATCCGCCAGATTGCCGCCTGTCAGCCGAGCCAGCTCGGTGGAGTTGTCCAGGCTGAACAGGTTCTTCTTCGCGAGATCGCCGGTAACCGACTCACCGGCCTTGCGGCCAAGCTCCGCCCAAACGGTGGTGCCGGCGGCAATCAGCTGCGTGGTGATCCGCTCCAGGCTGCCAAAAACCGGACCTTCCTGCTGCAGCAGATAGCCAACCTCGTCCTTGTCGCCGTCATTGTCGCCATCATAGTCGACAATGCCGTAGTTCACGTTAAAGCTGCGGTTGCGGACATTGAGATCCTTGTGGCCGCTTTTGGCAAAGATGTCAGATAGATAGGCCTTGGTTTCATTCCAGCCGTCCAGCAGGCTGGTTTCCGTGTCCGCTGCCGCTTCCTCGCCCTGCTTTTTGGCCTTGGCTTCTTTGAACCCGCGGGTTTCCACGCCGACCCAGGCGGCGAAGAACTGATGCACCTTGTCCGCGGTGTTCTCAAAATAGTCGCCGTATTCCTCGATCTGCAGCGCACCTTGAACGATGCCCTGGATAATGAAGGCCGCAGCACCGATGGCCAGGCCGATGGGGCCGGCAGACGAGGCGACTGTCGCCAACAGCGATCCGGCCGCGGCGGCGGCCGCAACTGTCGTGCCCGCAGCGGATGCCGAAACTGCGGCGGCAATGGAGACGCCAGTCAGCGCTACACTGGCTGCCAGGGACACCGTGGTGATCACGGTGCTGGAGACCAGAGATTTGTACTCAATGCTGCCTGTGTCGCCGTTGTTGTTCCAGAAATCCTTCCATTCCAGCCCGATGGAGGTCAGGCTGATCGGCGCCAGCAACAGATCCAGCCCCCCCGCCTTGACCGCTTTGCCAACGGTTCCCAGCGCCTTGCCTGCCAGCTTGAAGCCGGTGCTGATGCCCTTGCTGACCACTGTCGGCAGTGCCACGCCGCCAGCCAGTTCCGTCACGGTCAGGGCTTTCTGGGTGGTGTTCAGGTTGTTCCAGTCAGTAATGACCGAGCGGACCGAATTCAGTGTCGTCAGTGTGGTAAAGCTGATGTTAGCCCCGTTCAGCGCCTTCTGCGCCCGCGACGGGCTGAAGTTGCGGCGCAGGGACTGCCCCAGTTTCTGGGTCTCCAGATCAGTGTCCTGACGCAGCTTTGTTTCGATGCCCCGGTACAGTTCCGGGTCAATCTTGGTGAGAGCGCTGACCAGCTCCAGCCGGTCCCTGTAGGTGCCGCTGTTGACGATCTTGCGGACGGCATTGACATCCAGCGGATCCGCATAGGGCCCGGCCCGGAACACGCCTTTCTCATTAAGATAGCCCATCGCATCGGACCGGGTCCAATCGGCCATGTCCACAATCGCGGTGCCGTCGTCCAGCCCGCGCACGCTGCGCCTCAGCTGATCCGTCGAGGCGATTTCGAGCAGCTGCAGGTCGGACGCTCCGCGGTGCTTGTTCCTCAGCTTCTGGAAGTCCTGCTCGCTGTAGCCGTTCAGCTGTTTGGACAGCTCGGCAACCCGCAGCACCGAAGCGGTATCTTCAATCGAAAGACCATACTTCACCTGCAGCTCCTGCGACTTGCGCAGGTTCCGGCTCTGGCCGGTTGCAGTCTCGACCGCCTGATGGAAGTCGGGTGCCGCCTCATAAGCGCCCGTGATCTTGGACGTGACCACATCGGCCAGCGATTGGGCCAGATCTGTTGTTCCGACCTTGCTGTCCTGCAGGGAGTCGGAACTGAAGACTTTGGTCAGATCGCCGCTTTCCGCCTCCAGCCGCTGCTTCAGGATGACAGCGAGCTTTACCTTCTCCGCGTCCGCCAGGTCGCTGGACAGAACGCTTTCCAGGCCGCGCACATCAAACCGGAGATCAGACAGCATTGCGCCGCCGCCCGCCAGCTCAGTAAACACATTGCCGGATACCTTGAGCCCGTGAACGGAGGTGGCCGCATCATACAGCGCCAGCGCCGAGACGGATTTGCCGTTCAGGCTGATATCCCCAAGCTTGGACAGGCGCTGCCGCTCGGTCACGAAACCATCGCCCTCCAGCAGGCCGTCAAGCGCCGTGAAGGCCTCCTTGCCGGAAACTTTGGCTGGATCGAACTGGTAGGTGTCAAACACCAGGCTGCCCGAGGAATTCTTCTTTGTGTCATAATAGGAGGCAAGGCTGCCTTCCCAGTGCCCGCCGCTGCTTTTCTGCGCCAAGTGGCTTTCGATGACCGACTTCAGGGCCCCTGCTGTTCCGGCCTCGGAGGATGACGACAGTTTCACTTCAGCTGCATTGGTTTCGTAGAAGTGATAGCTGGCGGTGCCGCCGGAAACTTTCTTGGCCACGGCAAAGGCGTGGTTGCCGGTATGCAGTTCGTAAAATGCATCGCCGGACGCCGCTTGCAACCGCGACATCACCTGATCCAGCGTGAGGTTCCCCTGCCCGTTCAGCACCGATTGCGCCGCATCGCCGGAATTGCCAAAGGCGCTCAGGCGGCGGATCAGGCTTTGGAAGCCGACACTTTCCACATCTTCGCGCACTGAACTGCTGCTGTTGTCCACGATTCTGGAGTGGGTAAACACGCCGTCCAGAAACTTTTGCTTGGTGCTGTCGGACTGCGACAGGCTGTAGAGATAGCCCAGCGACAGGCCAACACACTGGCCGCAGGGCTTGCCGTCCTTACCGACCCCGACATAGAGCGATTGCGGTGCGTGACGGACTTCGGTTGTGAACTGGCCCGCCGGCGCCTTGCTGTCCACCATCCGGGTGAACCCGGCTGACACTTCGCCCGACAGCGCATCCCAGCTCAGCAGGCGCTCGATGTCGCTGCCGTCGTCGCCCAGGAGATACAGCTGGTCATCCCCTGCCCCGGCCCGCACGCGGCTGGTCCCCGCCTGGTTCGGCGGCGCCTTGTAAAAGGTCAGGTTCTTCTGGATTTCCAGCGTCTGGCCCACGGTATAGCCAGCCGAACCGCCTGCTTTGACCACAAGTCCGCCTGAGACCTTCTCGATATCGGGGAACTCCGATTTTACCGAAACATCAAAGGTCAGCTGATTTGCGTTCTTGGATTTGGTTGGATTCTTCAGAATCTTCTGAACGTCTTTCTGGAACTCCGTATTGTCGAACCCGACCTGATGTCCGGAGCTGTCCCGCACAATATGTTTCTTGTACAACGCTTCGGCAGCGTCATCGCGGATTTTGAAGTCCACCACGAATTTTTTTGATTTGTCGTTGCCAAAGGCCTCGCCCGCCGCGCTGGACAGCCTTCGTGTTTCCTGCCGCCAATTGTCAAAAACGTCCTTTCCGAACAGTTTTTGCAGCCCGTTTTTGAAACCCAGCAATTCCTTGCCGATCCCGGCAATTGTATTCTTGTGCAAGGAGAACGGGATCGTGAATTGGCCTTTCTCTGCGATTTTGGCCTGGCCCAGCCGAGCCTCGGCTGTGGCGTAGCTTTGCGCGGCTGACCCGGAGACATTGTCCGGACGGGCGTCTTCAGCCCGCAATCCGGCGCCGCCGGAAATTGGTGTCCAACCCAATGTGATGCCACCGGCTGTCTTCGCTTTCCGTTTTGCCACCGCTGCCGGATCGTTCTGAAGCAGCTTGTCAATATCAATCTTGGTGATTTCCTTGTTGCCCGGCGTGGATATTGTGATTGAACCGGATGAGGTTCCATCTGCTGCTGCTGCATCTCCGGAACTTCCCGCAACACCGCTTGACAGTCCTGCCGCCACCTCGCCCTTCTTTTTGATTTCACGGGTATAGTTCTGGAAATCAATCGCTTCCAGTTCCCCTGTGTACAGCTGCTCAATCAGGTACTGGACTGCAACCAGGTCCAGGTTGGAGGATGACCAAGTGGCGGTCTTTTGGTAGTTGATCAGCTTCACATCCAGGGTAGGCTGGGTATATGCGGCATCGACACCTGCTGCATAGTCGCCCCGGACTTTGAAAGAACGGCCGCTGGCAATGACCAAATCAACAGAATAGACACCATCCTTGGCGTTGATGGTAAAAGCAGAAGTCGTGTCCGAATCAAAGCCGACACCTGCCTTGAACCCCTCACCAGTAACAGCTTTGACACCAATTCCATGATTGCGCTCCGACTGGAAAGCAAACGTGGTCGTCCCGATGTCACCCGTCATTGTGGTCGGAATATCTTTCAGAATATCCAGTTTCTGCGCATCCGTCAGTTCGCCAAGCGCCGGATTCCTGTTGGGTTTAACGACCCTATCAAAGAAATAGTCGAAGGGTTTGGTGCGCGTTTCGCTGCTGTTGAATTGAGCAATACGGCTCTTCAGTCCTGCCAGATCTTCGATGTCGCCATCGGTGTCTTCCAGCAACGGTGTTTCGCCGCTTGTTCCTGCACGTGCCTCAACAATCCGGGTTTTGACCGCATTGACACGCTTTTTAACCAGCGAGCCGGTGCTGGAGGCGCCTTGCTTTAACCGCTTCGCTGCCCCAAGGAAACTGGATTTCAAGCTGGGGCGGGCATCGGGATCAACGGATGTGCCAGTGGTACCGGATTGAACCAACGGGGTTGCAGATTTGAGAAATGCTGCCCTGGAGGATTCAGGCTTGCGCAGACGGATCAGATTCAAAAAGTCGAACCCATCCGCACTGATTTCTGTGGCATCGCCCTGGTTTGCATCCAGAAGTCCCGCTGCGTCCTGGCTGGCCGTCCGCCGCAGCCGTGAAACGAATTCACCGGGTGTGAACAGATCGTTCCGGATTTCGTTCAAGCCGTCCGCAAGGCTTTTGCTTTTATTTTTTTTCAAGGCCCCGCTGCTGGTGCCTTCTGCACCTGCAAACTCGATGTCAAACCCTTCGCCGCCCATCTCAATGACGGCGGCATCTTCGTCCGCTGCTTCCGCCGCTGTATCGATCTCAAAAGCTTCGGCAATATCCGGATAGAGTGCAGCCGCGAATTTCGCCCCTTCATCGCCACTGCTGTCGCCCTCGCCCAGCAGCGCGTCAAAGTGATGTCCCAGCTCCTCAGCCAGAAGGTATTTCAGATAGGCGCGCCCCTGTGTGATCGCATCGTAGGTCAGCACGATAGTGCCGCCCGCATTTGCCGAATACGCCGCATGCGCCCCGTCCAGGCTGTGTTCCGGCAGGATTGCCAGGCCTTCCGGCATCAAGTCGTCGTCGATATTGGCAAACTTGTTGAACAGGGTATTTTCAGCTGTCTGGTCGCCGGTCAGCTTACTGAAGCTTGCACGCAGGATCTCCCGTAATCCGGCTGCATCTTCCGACACCGCCAGATTGAGATCCGCCAGCACCTCGGCCATGACATCGGCGATATGATCGTATTCCGCCGCCAGTAGGTTTTCATCACCGCTTTCAGCGTAGAGAAGGTCTTCTGTCGTTGTCATGCCGTTCAGCCCTTAATCCTGGTTGCCGCTTCTGTACACGCCTGTGCACTTGACGGGCTTGGTAGGAAAGCTGGGAGAAACGCTCAAATTCCTATCGCAAATACATCATTCACGGCACGAATAAGGTCGCCATGCCTGACCTAAATAACGTCACAGTTGTTGAGGCCTGAAATTTGTGCAACCTAACGGACACAGGCTAGCAACGCCTTATGCCGCAACACTTTAGTTCAACACACCTGTTCAGTACCCGGCAGAGGTACTTATAAAAATGAATTTGAGAATGAATTGATTTCCGACAACCGGGCCAGCGAGGATGACGTTACGTAAGCCTTGAGTTTTGCCGCAATTCTTGAAGCGAATGTCAATGGATTTGAGGGCAATTGCCGCAGCCTGGGCCCGTCAGGACCAGATTTCAGCTGCACGGCAGCCTGCGTGGTCTCCAAGCTTTGCCGGATTCGCTGCATCTTTGTACGCCTGAATCGCTCAACTGAAGACCTGGCAAGTGGTCATGCGCCCTAAGACTCGTCCGGTCCATGCCGGTGCCGGTGCCGGGATTGGAGCCCACCCCATTTTTGGCCCGCGCTTCATGCGACCTTTCGGGTTTCGTTCAGTCGGGCCGCAAATTCGCCCGGCGTCAAGTTCCCCAGCGAGGAATGCGGCCTGGCTTCATTGTAATCGGCTTTCCATTCGTTGATCCGCTTTCGGGCGTCGTCCATCGACAGGAACCATGAGGCGTTCAATCTGTTCGTCGCTGAATCGTTTCTTCGGCATCGGTACACTCCCTCTCTTGCCAGAAATGTACCCAAAAGTCCGCTCTCACTCCGGACCAGCTTCAGGGGTCAGGACCAGTGGCGCTGGGGCTGGAGAAGGGCGAGCCGGACCAGATGGAGCTTCCGCCGCGCAAGAAGGACACGCCGGTTATGGGAAAGGCCAGCGTCTTTGCCTTCCGCTCCTTGCATCCGCCGAGCTGGCGGATCGGATTCTTCAGCAATCCGCTGCTGCTGGCGGCGCTGACGTTGACCATCGGGGCGCAGGTGGCGGCTTGACCTCCCTCAATGCGGGTTTTGCCGTTCCGCGCCATCCTGCGGGCATGAAGGGCGATCACGGGCACAGCAAGGAAGACATCGCACGGCGGCTTGCGGGCAGCAACGGCACCGGGCGGCTGCGCGACGCGGTATACGGCGGCATCGACGGCGCTGTCACCACCTTTGCAATAGCCGCGGGCGTCGAGGGCGCCGGGTTTTCGCAAGGCGTGATCATCGCTCTGGGCATTGCCAATGTGCTGGCGGACGGGTTTTCCATGGCGGCGGCCAACTACCTGGGCACCAAGGCGGATCTGGACGACCGGCGGCGGCTCTACAAGGTGGAGAAGCGCCATATCCGCCAGTATCCCGAGGGTGAGCGCGAGGAGCTGCGCCAAATATTTCAGAAGCTGGGGCTGAGCGGCGCGGTGCTGGAAGGCGCGGTACAGTCCGTTGCCGCCAAGCCGGAGAAATGGGTGTCACTGATGCTGACCAGCGAATACGGGCTGGCCCCTGCGGAACCCAATCCGGTTGCGGCGGCGCTGACAACCTTTGCCGCCTTCATGGCGGCAGGCATCGTGCCGCTCTTGCCGTTCATGCTGGGGCTGCCGGATCCGTTTCTGACGGCGGCGCTGGCCACCGCGGCAGTGTTTTTCGGCATCGGCGCCAGCAAAAGCGTCTGGTCGCTGGCGCCCTGGTGGAAATCCGGGCTGGAGACACTGCTGATCGGCTCCTGTGCCGCTGCCGTGGCCTATTTGGCGGGCAGTCTGTTCCGGGTTTGAGCCGGATCAAGGGAGGCGGACCGGTTTGCCCCTAAGCTGAAGACCGGAGGGGAGCCCATGTTTTCCAATGCCATCAAGATCGCCACCCTGCAGGGGTTTGACATCCGTATCGACCCAAGCTGGGCGCTGATTGCCGCGCTGATTACCTGGAGCCTGTCAACGCAGTTTTTCCCGATGGTTTATCCCGGTGCCGGCGGCAGCATCTATTTCACCCTGGCGCTGCTGGCGATGCTGGGTTTTTTCGGCTCGCTGGTCCTGCATGAGATGTCCCATTCGGTGGTGGCCCGCCGGTACGGGGTCGAGATCAAGGGGATCACCCTGTTTATCTTCGGCGGGGTTGCAGAGCTGGGATCGGAGCCGAAGACTGCCGCCAGCGAGTTCTGGATTGCCATTGCAGGCCCCTTGATGAGCTTCGCTCTGGCTTTTGCCTTCTGGCTGCTGGCCCAGGCGGGCGGGCTGCTGGCGCCGGGGACGGCGCTGATCCCTGTGCTGGACTATCTGGCGCTGATCAACCTGGTGCTGGCGGTGTTCAACCTGCTGCCGGCCTTTCCATTGGATGGCGGGCGGATCTTCCGGGCGTATCTGTGGAGCCGCAGCCGCGATCTTCTGCAGGCGACAGCCACCGCCACAAGGATCAGCAGCTTTTTTGCGTATGCGATGATTGTCTTTGGCGTCATCGGGCTGTTTTCCGGCAATCCGGTTGCGTCGCTCTGGCAGGTGCTGATCGGGGTGTTTGTGCTGGCTGCGGCCAAGGGCACCTATGCCCGCCAGCTGCAGGAGGCGGCGTTCAAGGGCAAGACGGTGGCTGCTCTGATGACGCGCGATGCGGTCACCGTGCTGCCGGAGGTGAGCCTGCAATACCTCGCGGATCAGGTGATGCTGGCGGAGCGCAAGAGCTTTGTGCCGGTGGTGCTGGGCGATGTGCTGCTGGGTTTTGCTGATACCGGCCTGCTGACGCAGACCCCGCGCGCGGAATGGCCGGCAACCCGCGTGGGCGACGTCTATGCGGCGGCGGATGCAGATAATATGGTCGGCCCGGAGATGCCGGCCGCGGAGCTGATGGCGAAGATTTCCGCCACCGGGCGGCGCAAGTTTCTGGTGGCAGAGGGGCGCCAGCTGCTGGGGGTGGTCACCCTGTCCGACTTGATGGGCTATCTGGCGGTGCTGCAGGAAATCCGCCTGCCGGACCGAAACACAGAGTAAGGCGGCGGCGTCAGCGGCTTTGCTCAGGCGCGTGTTCAGTCTGCCGCTGCGCGGAGCCGCCGAGAAAAGCGAACCAATAGGCCAAGGCAACGCCGCCCGCACCGCCGGCGATGTTGCCGAGGGTGACCCAGAACAGGTTGGCGGCAGCCGCGGTAAAGGGGGTCCCCGCTCCGGCTGCCCAAGCCTGCGGGAAGAAATACATGTTGGCGATCGAGTGCTCGAGCCCCAGCAGCACGAAGGCGGTGACCGGCCAGAGGATGGCCAGAACCTTGCCGGCCGCGGTGCGGGCGGCGAAAGACAGCCAGACGGCGAGGCAGACCAGGGCGTTGCAAAGCGCGCCGCGCATGAAAGCCTCAAGCGGAGCGAGGGCGGCCTTGGCCTCTGCGATCCCGGCGGCGGTTGCGCCCATCGGGCCGTCCAGCAAACCAGTCAGCGCAAAGGCGGCGGCCAGGCCGGCGGCGCCTGCCAGATTGCCGGCATAGACAATGCCCCAGCTGCGCAGCAGCAGGCGCAGCGGGATCTTGCGGTCCACCGCGGCGATCACCATCAGCACATTGCCGGTGAACAGCTCTGCCCCGGCAATCACCACCAGGATCAGGCCGAGCGAGAACACCGCGCCGCCCAGCACCCGGACCGGTCCTGCGACGGGGGATGCGCCGGTCAGGGTCATGGTATAGGCCGCTGCGCCGAAACCGATGAAGGCGCCCGCCAGCATTGCCAGCACGAACATCTGCGGCAGCGGCAGATGGGCCTTGGCGGTTCCGGCATTTTCTACACGTGCCGCGATTTCGGCGGGTTTGTAGGCGTCAAAGGGGGCCTGGCTGGTCATGTTCCGGCTCCTGGGGTCATGGGCGCAAGGGGCAGCGGGCGTCAGTGGGCAAAAAGCACCGGCAGCTCCGTCTGATCGATCATCGTGCGGGTGGTGCCGCCGAAGACAGCCTCGCGCAGGCGGGAATGGCCATAGGCCCCCATCACCACCAGACCGGCCCCGGCCTCGCGGGCGCGCTGCAAAATACCGTGGCCGACGTCCTGGCCGCCGCCGGGGAACTGCGACACGGTCACCTTGCAGCCCTGGTGGCTGAGCCAGGCTGCGGCATCGGTGCCCGGATCCTCGCCGTCGCGCTGATCGGAGGCGCCGGATTCAAAGCAGCCGATCACGACCTCCTCGGCGCGGCACAGCCAGGGCAGTGCCAGATGGGCGGCGCGGGAGGCGGCAAGGCTGCTGTCCCAGGCCAGGAACACGCGGTTGCAGCTGGCAAAGGGCGCGCCATTCACAATGACCGGAACCGGCGACTGGAAGAGCAGGCCGTGCAGCGCCTCGCGGAAGACAGCCCCGTGGTCCCTGAGGCCATCGGCAAACTGCGCGATGTCGCAGGTCTTGGCCCGCTGGGCGCACAGCAGCCGGATATCCGCACCGGCGCAGACCGCATATTGCACATCGCCGGTGCAGCTGTTGCGGGTGAGGAGATCGTTGACCTCTGCGGCGCGGATCTCTGCTGCCTGCCGGGCGTCGCGCAGGCCGTCCACCCAGTCAGCGGGCATCGCAGCCGAGCCGAAGGCCGTTGTGCCGGAGACTAAGTAGGGGCTGCCGGGCAGGTTATCGAGCAGCAGGCAGGCCAGGTAGGCGTCCTGGCCCTGCGCCGCCTCGGCGGCGGCAGTGATGGTTGCGTCGCTGGTGTCAGTGGCAAGAACGAAGAGAGAGGTTTTGCGTTGCATGGCGGGCCTCCGGGCTGGATCGCGGCAGGCGGAGTGCGCACCGCGTTGATCAGTAGATCAGGGTTGCCGCGGGATGCCATGATCCTGATCAATCCGGTGTGAAAGGCAGCCTCCCCTTGGCCGCTAGCATGAAGGTTACCGGGCTGCCCCCTGCAAACCATACCTATAGTATAGCAAAGGCCGGCCTTTCGGCGGCATCCGGTCGCCGGGATCACGTTTCAGCGGGTCCAGTAGTCATGTGTGAACAGCTCGCTCAGCTCAAGTAGCCAGCTGCCCGGCGGAAGCTGAAGAAGGCCGGAACGGTAAGGCCGGCAACCGCCGCAAACGCAATCAACGCCTCGGCCCGGTGGCCGCGTGAAGACATATTGGTGCCGAAGAAAAGCGTTTTGAACACATGCAAATGATGCGCTGCACGCCACAGGGAAAAGGCAATAAACAGCGCCGCCAGGACAATATGGAGATCGCTCCAGTCCTGCCTGCCCAGTCCCAGCGCATCCCAACCCACCTCTTTGAAAATCTGACCTTTGGGTGCAAAAAAAGGATTCCGCCGCTGAGAAAAATGGCTGCAAATGAGAAGGTTACGCCAAAAACGGCCAAGGCCCTGCTTGTCAGCCCGGCTTTTGATCTGGTTCGGGCATCGGTGTTGGTCATTTTGCTGCCTCCAGTCAGGATTGGTTGAGTCTATCCGGCTGCAAGCCCACCTGCATTGATCCAGACATGGGTTTGGCGCGCAAGCGCAGCGCTGGTTGGTTTGACTTCACTCAAGGCGGACGCAAAACGCCTCTGGTACGCTGCGCCAGGGGAAAAACAATGCATCCGGATGGAAACCAGCAGGTTGAAGTGGTGGCCTTTCTGAGCGACCCGTCAGCCTATGGCATTGACGCACCGGTCGAGGTGATCACGACCCATTCCGCGCATGTGTTCCTGACCGGCGGTCCGGCGTTCAAGATCAAGCGGGCGGTGCGCTACAGTTACCTGGACCTCTCCACGCTGCAGGCCCGCAAAGAAGTGCTGGCGCGAATACTGCGGATTGGACCCGGATCAACTGCGCCGGCACCGAGGATGAGGTTGCCGGGCGGGTGAAAGCCGCTCTGCGGACGGCGTGACCCGCCCCGGCCTGGCGCGGCGGCAGGCACACCGCAGAGCTGGACAACCTCAATAAATGCAGGCTGGAGGCTGCAGGCGTAACGTTGAGCAACACCAAAGGAGGATCACGATGTACAAACATATTCTGGTTCCGATTGCCCCGGATCACGGTGCCGATACGGCCCGGTCGCTGGAGGCTGCCCGCCTGCTGGCCGACAGTGATGCCAGGATCACCGCGCTGACAGTGGCTGACGAGATCCCCGGCTATGTGGTTCAGCAGCTGCCGGAGGGCCTGCTGGAAAACACCCGCGCCGAGATGCTGGCGTCGCTGAAGGCGGATCTGGGCGGGGTGGCAGGCATCAAGGCGGATGTGGTCACCGGCCATGCCGGGCGCACGATCACCGATTACGCCGACGCGCATGGCGCCGACTGCATCGTCATCGCCTCGCACCGGCCGGGCCTGCAGGATTATTTCCTCGGCTCGACAGCGGCGCGGGTTGTGCGCCATGCCAAATGCACCGTGGTTGTGATCCGCTAGCGATCCTGCGCCACTGAGCGCCGGAACAGCACCAGGCTGGTTGCCAGCAGAACTGCACCCAGCAGCGCCATCCACAGGAATTCCGGCCAGACGGTCTCAACCCCTGCGCCCTTGAAGACGATGGCCTGGCTGGCGGCCATGTAGTGGCGCGAGGGCAGGAGCGTGGTGGCGGCCTGCAGCCAGACGGGCTGGCTTTCCACCGGGGTTTCGCCGCCTGACAGCATCAGCATCGGCAGGATGGTCAGCATCACCAGCAGCGCAAATTGCGCCATCGAGCGCGCGACCGTTGCCAGAAACACCCCAAGTGCGGTTGCGGTGAACAGAAACAGCGCGGTGCCGCAGAGGAACAGCAGCGTGGAGCCTGCAATGGTGATGTCCAGCACCCCCTGCATCACAAAAGCCAGCGACAGCGCCGCCGCAGCCAGCACCACCGCGGCATTTGCCCAGATCTTGGCCACGGCAATGTCAAAGGGCGACAGCGGCATCGCCAGAAGGTGCTCAATTGTGCCGTGCTCGCGCTCGCGGATCATCGCGGCGCCGGTGAGGATGGTGGTCAGCCACATGATCTGGCCGATCAGCGCGTTGATGCCGGCAAAACGCACGGTGTCGCGGTTCGGGTTGAACGCGCTGCGGATGATGATGCCCAAGGTCTGCGGCGCTGAGAGGTCGGCGCCGATGGCAAAACGGCGGATCTCGGTGCTGAGGATGCTGGTGATGTAACTGGCGCCAATACCTGCCTGTTCCATTGCGGTGGCGTCGATCAGCACCTGAATCTCCGGCACCCGGCCCGCGCGGACGTCCTTTTCAAACCCCGGCGGCACGGCGACGACAAACAGGAAATCGCCCGCATCCATCCGGGCGGCACCGGTGCCCGGTTCGATCTGCACCACCGGCTGAAATTCGGGTGGAAAGAAGGCACCGGCCAGGGTGCGCGACAGGGGAGAGTTGTCCTCGTCCGCAAAGGCGATCGAGGCGTTGTTGACCGAGGTGGCGACCCCTGTCGCCTCCATCACCGGTGCCAGGGTGAAGGACCAGACCAGCAGCGCCATCATCACCCAGTCGCGGCGCAGGCTCATCATCTCCTTGAGACCGAGCCAGAATATGCGGGACAGACGCTGCATCTACTTCTCCTGCGCGCGCAGCGTCAGCGCGGCCAGCAGTGTGAACACCGGCCCGAAGCAGGCCAGCGCCAGGATGTCGGGCAGCAGCGCCTCCCAGCCCAGGCCCTTGGTGAAGGCGCCGACGTTCAGATGCAGAAAGTAGGAGGACGGCCACAGCGAACCGACGGTCCGGGCGCCGCCTTCCAGTGTCGAGACCGGCTGGAGCAAACCGGAGAATTGGATCGTCGGCACCACCGAAGCGATGGCGGTTGCAAAGGTTGCCGCCACCTGGCTGGAGGTCATGGTGGCAATCAGCAGCCCGTAGGAGGTCGCGGCCCAGACATACAGGAGCGCGCCAAGGGCCAGCGGCAGCAGGTCCCCCTTGAGCGGCACCCCGAAGACCGCGATGGTCATCGCCGTGAGCAGCAGGAAGTTCAAATAGGCGATCACGATATAGGGGATCTGCTTGCCGATCAGAAACTCCAGCCGGGTGGTTGGCGTCACGTAGAAATTGGTGACCGATCCCAGCTCCTTTTCCCGCGCGACGCTGACCGCCATCAGCACCGCGGGCAGCATGATCAGCAGGATTGCGGGCATCGCAGGCGCCATTGCGGCGATGCTCTCGAAACTCTGGTTGTAGCGGAAACGCGGCTCTATCCGGGCGGTTTCACCCTGGCTGGCGCCGCTGGCGGCTGCCTGGGCGTTCAGGAAGGTCTGATGCAGACCGGCGGCGTAGCCTTCTACCGTTTCGCCCTTGAAGGGGATGGCGCCATCGACGATCGCCAGCACCTCTGCGGGTTCATCCGCGCGCAGCTTGCGGCCGAAATCCGGGGGCAACTCGATCACCAGCGAAACCTCGCCGGAGACCAGGCGGCTGCGGCCCTCAGCGGCGCTGGCCAAGGGCGGCGTTGGCCGGAAGTAGCGGGAGCCGGAAATCTCCGCCAGGTAGGCGCGGCTTTCGGGGCTTTGCGACAGGTCGAGTGCGGCATAGTCCAGCTCATCGATATCCAGCGAAATGCCGAAGCAGAACACCAGCATCAGGATCACCGAGCCAAGGAAGGCAAAGGCGAGCCGCACCGGGTCGCGCAGGACCTCAACCGTTTCTCGCCGGGCATAAGCCAGGGCGCGGATAAGGGAGCCGCCTGCCGGGGCGGTGCCAGTATGCACGGCGGCTTCTGGAGCGGAAACCGGGACAGGGGGATCGGCCGCCTTGAGGATGGAGACAAAGGCCTGTTCCAAGGTGTCCGCTGACTGCGATGTCATCAGCGCCTTGGGTGTGCCTTCGGCCAGCACCTTGCCCGCGTGCATGAAGGAGACCCGGTCGCAGCGTTCGGCCTCGCCCATGAAATGGGTGGAGACAAAGATCGTCACGCCCTCGTTGCGCGACAGTTCGAGGAGCAGCGCCCAGAACATGTCCCGCGCCTCCGGGTCGACGCCGGAGGTCGGCTCATCCAGGATCAGCACCCGCGGGCGGTGGATCAGCGCAACCGCCAGCGACAGGCGTTGCTTGATGCCCAGCGGCAGGGCGGCGGCCAGAGAGGTGCTGTGCGCCGCCAGGCCGAAGCGCTGCGTCAGTTCGGCGACCCTGGCCTCCCTGTCCCTGATCCCGAATATGCGGGCGTGGAGCTGCAGGTTCTGCTCAACGGTCAGTTCGCCATAAAGCGAAAAAGCCTGGCTCATGTAGCCGGTTTCGCGGCGCATGGCGCGGTTGCGGGCATCCACCGGCTTGCCGAACAGCTGCGCCTCGCCGGAGCTGATGGGCAAGAGGCCGGTCAGCATCTTCATTGTAGTCGACTTGCCGCAGCCGTTGGAGCCGAGAAAGCCGAAGATTTCACCGCGGGCAATGCTGAAGTCGACATGGTCAACCGCAGTGAAATCACCGAAGCGGCGGGTGAGGCCCCGCGCGGTGATGACCGGCTCGCCGCTGTGCGCCGCTGGTACAGAGTGCTGAAGCGGCGGCGGGCTGCCGTTTCCCTGCAGCTGGCGGTAAGCGGTTTCCAGATCGCCGGTCTGGCGCCTCAGGTCGTCCGGCGGCCCCTGGTACAGCACACGGCCTGCATCCATGGCGACGATCCAGTCGAAACTTTGCGCCTCCTCCATATAGGCGGTGGAGACCAGCACGGTGAGGCCGGGGCTTTGCTGCCGGATGGCGCCGATCAGCGCCCAGAACTGGCGGCGCGACAAGGGGTCGACGCCGGTTGTCGGCTCATCCAGCACCAGCAGTTTGGGGTCGTGGATCAGGGCGCAGCAGAGGCCCAGCTTCTGCTTCATGCCGCCGGACAGCCTGCCCATCAGCCGGTCCGCAAAGGGCGCCAGCCCGGTCGCGGTGAGGAGCGATGCGATGCGGGCCTCGCGCTCTGCCGCGCCTTGGCCGAACAGACGCGAGAAGAACTCGAGATTTTCTCGTACGGAGAGTTCGGGGTAGAGGTTGCGGCCCAGCCCCTGCGGCATAAAGGCAATGGCGGGGCAGATGCGGTGCCGGTGCGCGGCGTCGCCGATGGGGCCGCCAAGGACATCTATGGTGCCGGACTGCAGCTTCTTGGCGCCGGTGATCAGGCTGAGGAGGGTCGACTTGCCGACCCCGTCCGGGCCGATGAAGCCCACCAGCCGGCCCGGCGGCAGATCCAAGCAGACCGCGTCCAGCGCGGTATGCTTGCGGTAGCGGTGGCTGACCCCTGCGATGCGTATGCCGGCAATGCCTGCGGCGGCACTCATTCGAACAGTTCAGGCGGGATGCGCCGCTCCAGTGCTTCGGGCCATTCCATGGCGGTGTCGAGCCGGATCACGGCGATGCCGCGCAGGCCCGTCTTCACATGTTCGATCCGCGCCGCCACCAGATCCTGCGGGATGCGGACGCGGACGCGGAACACCAGCTGCTCGCGCTCGCTGAGGGTCTCGACCTGCTTGGGGGTGAACTGGGCCTCTGGCGACACGAAAGTGACGGTGGCGGGAATGGCGTAATCGGGCAGGGCATCCAGCACGATGCGGGCCTCGGCCCCGATCGGCAGAAGCCCGGCCTCGCGGGCGGGCAGGAACACCTCCATATAGATGTTTTCCAGGCTCAGGAGCGTTAGGATCGGTGCCCCGGCGCCCACCACCTCACCCGGCTCCGCCAGCCGGTACAGGACCCGGCCCGGCACCGGCGCGGTTAGGGTGCTGTCCTCGATCTGCGCGGCAATCCGGCGGACCTCTGCCTCTGCCGCTGCGATGCCGGCGTCCGCGGTGGCCACCCGCGCCTTTGCGGCGCCCAGCACCGCCTCGGCGACCTGATGGGCGGTGTCGCGCTCCTCAAACACGGTTTCGGAGATGTTATGCCCGGCCAGCAGGGCGGTGGCACGGTCCAGCTCATGTTCTGCCCGGCGGTGCTCGCTCTGGCGCTGGACAACCAGCGCTTCCGCCTCGGCCTTGGTCTGGCGCGCCAGGGCAGCCTCGGCCTTGGCCCGGTCATGCGCCGCCGACAGCTCATCGGTGTCCATTTCGACCAGAATGCCGCCGGCCGCCACCAGGCTGCCCTCGCCGGCCATCACCTTGGCCACCCGGCCCGCCTGTGCGGGGGCGATCTCGACCTGTTCGGCCTCAATCCGGCCGTTGCCCTGGACGAAGCCATCCGGCAAGTCCGCGCCGTTTTCTGCAACGAGCAGATAGACGGCAGCGGCCGTGAGCAGAACAGCCGCAGCGGCAAAAAGTGCACCGGCAGTTTTTGTCATGGCAAAGCACCCCGTCCCGTTGCTGCACATGCGGAGCCTATCCGGGTTCCGCGCATGCTGCCTTGCTCTGTGTCAATCCTGCGCTGCCGGATTGCCGCTATCATTGGATCATGTGCGGCGGGTACCTGGTTCGGGCCGGGCGGCGCAGAGGCTCCGGAGCAAAGGGGAACGGCGATGATGATGCGGCTGGCAGTAACACTTGCAATTGCGGCAGGCCCGGTCTGGGCGCAGGGCAATGGCCTGGAGGAAGGGCGTGACCTGTTCCTGTACTTCTGCGCTGAATGCCACGGCAAGGATGCGGCAAGCCAGGGGCCGATGGCGGAAATGATGGCTCTGCAGCCGCCTGACCTGACCCATCTGGCCGCGCGCAACAACGGCGCATTCCCCATTGAGGCCGTGGCCAAACAGATTGACGGCCGCCAGCCGGTTGCCGCCCATGGCGATATGCCCATGTTCGGCCCGTCGCTGGATGAGGATCAGTTTGTGACCTTGGCCCTGCCAAGCGGCCAGCCGATGATGGTATCCCGCTCCCTGGGCAGCCTCATCACTTACCTTCAATCGGTGCAAAACCCGCCTGAAGGGACGGATTGACTGGCCCGCTTCAGGCAATTTGCGCAATTTGTACAATCAACATAATTTCGCTTACGCGCTATTGAGTTCACATTGAACCTCTTCAAAATATGGCGGACACGGGCCTAAAAGGGCCAACTTGTCAAAGATCCGATTTTGCCAATTAAATCTGCTCCTTGAGGAGATCTGCAGCATTCTGCGTGGGGTGTGGTGCAAATCTGAGGCCCCCGGGCCGATACCGGCGTTCCAAGGTACTCGGTAAGCCATTCAACAGACTGGCTTTCCCGCCTGCAGAACGCGCCGCGTCAGCGGTTTTCCTTCCTGAACTATGCTGCTTCCCCGCTTTTCCTGGCCGCTTCCCGGGAAACTGAGTGGAATTTTTCCTGAAGCAGAGAAGGAAGACAGCTATGCGTAAACCCTCCCGCTGCAATTGCCGCCGGATCTTCCGCACGCCATAGACCCGCCAGTTCTCTTCGAAAACACGCAGGACCTCGGGCCGCAATGCCGCGTCACGCCGGGCACGGTCCGGCAACCGCGCCGGATCGGCCCGCTTCGCCAGATGCTCGTAATACGTAGAAGGGGCAATCGGCAAGAATGAGCCATGTCGCGCTATTGGTCCGAGGACAATGGCGCCTTCAATGGCTCACTTGTCCAGCACCAGACGCACCGCACGCTCGCGAACCTCGAGAGAATACTTGTTTGGTGTCTTGCTCATTGTGGCTTCAACCTGCTCAGGAGTTGAAGTCTCCGGCAAACCCGGCGCGGTTCAGCTGCCATGATCCTGATAAAGCGGCGGGTTGCCGCTGATACCAACCGTGATTGCGCCGCCAGAGGCAGGCGCGCGCTGCGTCAGCTGCGATTGTGCAGTTGCGGCATCAGGTCGCGTTGCCGTTGTATACGATGGGATGCCGCTGTGGTTTCCGACCGGGGACCTGCCTGGAAGGCGATGAATCCGGCAGGCTAAGCAGCAAAAATTCGCTCATCTTAACGTTGTGTAAACTTCACAAAACTGCCGCTTGACGGATGTTAACCATCCTGTAGGTTGCGCAAAACACGTAATGAGCGTGTTAAACTTTACGCCAACATTTTTCTTGAATCTCTGCCGAAGGCTCCGTCGCGTCATGAATATTATCCTATTTGCACCGCCAAAAATCCTTTTTCAGCATAGTGTTACAGAGTGGATAGATGCGATCGGCCCGAATAGTGTTGTCCTGACCTGCGCCAGTGCCAAAGAGGCGCTGATGCGCAGTTTCCCTGAAGGGCTGGAAATCCGCTTCTTTCAAAATTTCAATGACAGCCCGGCAGTCGAACTGGCGGCGATTGATATCGCGCAATCGCTGGCCGAGCCCCTGTGCGTGGCTCTGGCCGAGATCGACGTGCTGCGGGCAGCGCGGGTGAATGACTACCTTGGACTGTCTGAAAATGCTGCAGTGCAGCTGGAGGTGTTTCGCGACAAATACGCGATGAAGACACGGGCGCAAGAGGCGGGCCTGCCGGGCAGCGAGATGGCGGTGGTCCGCAGCGCGATGGATATCCGCCGTTTTGTTGACAGGCTGGGCTACCCGGTTGTTCTGAAGCCACGGGACGGGCGCGGCTCTAACGGTGTCTGTGTGATCCGGGGTGACGCGGATCTGGCGGCCTGGCTGGCGACGCAATCCGCCTCGACCTTCTACAACACCATGATCGAGCGCTTTGTTGCCGGAGATCATTACATCGTCAACGGGCTCTACGTGGCGGGGCGGCCGATCATGATTTCGCCGGTGCGGGTGCTGACCTCTGCGCTGGATTTCCTGGGCGGGCAGTCACATGATCTGCATATGCTGGAGCCGGCAACGCCCTTGCGTGACCGGCTGGTGGCCTACTCCCGCCGCCTGGTCGAAGAGGTGATGCCATCGCCGCCGACACTGCTGTTTCACCTTGAGGTGTTTGTCAGCCCGGACGGGACCATCATTCTGGGGGAGATCGCCTCGCGGCTGGGGGGAGTGTTCTTCAATCAGGAAATGACCGAGGCCTGGGGCGTCGATCCGCGCATGACCTACCTGCGGGCGATGCAGGATCCGGCGTTTGAAAGGACGCCGATGCCACCGATGATGGCAGAGCCGCAACGGCTGGTTGGTCAGCTCTGCGTGCCGCCACGCGAGGGCGTTCTGCAGAGCGTGCCGCAGAATTGCCCGTTTGACTTTGTGCGGGCCTACCGGATGAGCGGCGTGGCCGGGCGGCACTATGGTCAGATGGCCTTTACCAATGCGGAAATCCTGAATGCGATTGTCGAAGGAGAGAGTGAAGCCGAGTTGCGCGCCCGTCTGCGGCAGCTGGAGGACTGGTTTCACAGCGCCTGCCAGTGGGAAACCAGCGCCGCCGCCTGATCCGTTGCAACCGTCCAATACCCTGGGGCTCAAATAAGGATGTACCACATGAAGATCGCCGTTCTTGGCGCGGGCTATGCCGGTGTCTCGGTCCTGGAAAATCTGGTTTCCACTCTGCCCGATCTGTCGGCGCTTTCGGTGGATGTCTTTGACAAGAGCCGCAGTTTTGGACCCGGTGTTGCCTATCAGGAAGATTCGGAGACCAATCTTCTCAACCGGCCTCTTAAGCTGATGTATCTGTCGCGCCGCAATGATTTCCGCGACTGGCTGGTTCAGTTCGGCGCAAGGGACGCGGCGGCGGATGAGGACGGGTTTTTGCAGCGCGCGCAGTTCGGGCGGTTCCTGCAAAGCCGGTTTGATGATCTGTGCGGCGCTGTGCGCGCTGCCGGCGGGCGGATCCGTATCATCGGGGCCGAGGTGGAGGCGATTGCCCCCAGTCGCCGCCCCGACGCACTTTATCAGCTGTCCTGGGCGGGCAGCGGGTCCGACTATGACATGGTCTATCTGTGCCTGGGCACCAATTTGGAAGCGGACCCCTACGGGTTGAGCGGCACGCCGGGCTATTTCCGTTCGCCCTATCCGGCGGCGCGTCTTCAGGCGTTGCAGCACCTGCGGGTGGGCATACTGGGCTGTCGTCTGACCGCCTATGATGTCGCGCTTGGCGTGAATGGACGTCAGATGCTGATGACCTCGCGCCGGGCAGGGCTGCCCAAGGCGGTCACCGCCTATCGCCCGGTGGCGCTGCGCCATCTGACGGCAGAGGGGCTGGCGGCATTGCGTGACGGCTGTGACGGCGGACGGATCTCGCTCTCTGCGGTGATGGACCTGTTTGAAGCCGAGATGCAGCACCAGGGTGTCGATGTCAGTTTTGCCGAACTGCTGCGCGGTGCCGACAGCGCCGACAATGATCTGGTGTCGAGCATTCTGGCCGAGACAAACATGCTGATCCCGCAGCTTTGGGCCAGCCTGAGTGATCGTGCCAAGGCGGCGTTCCTGCGCCATTTCCATCGGCTCTGGTCGAATATGCGGGTGCCGATCTCGCGCACCAATGCGGACCGGATTGCGGGCTTGCAGGCCAGCGGCGCGCTGAACCATCGCAGCGGCCTGCGCGATGTCACCTTCCGCAAGGGCTGTTATCGCATGGCGTTTGCCGATGGCACTGTTGAGGTCGATGCCGTGATCAATGCAACAGGTCTGCAACGGGGGCTGGATGAGGCCAATCCGCTGATCCGCAGCCTGCTGGAGCAGGGGTTTGCCGAGCGGGATGCAACCGGCGGCATCAAGGTACAGCTGGAGGACTGCCGGGTCACCACCCGCGACGGGCGCCCGTCGCAGGGATTGTTTGCACTGGGTCAGCTGACCTGTGGAACCTTCTACATGGTCAACAATATTGACGTGATCCACCATCAGGCCCGGATTGCCACCCTCTCTGCGCTGGCGCCGGTTGAGACCCAGCGGAGCGTGGGCTGATGCTGCGGAATTTTGCGATCACCCTGCTGCTGGCCTGTGCCGGATCGGCCCTCGGTTATCTGAGCGGGCTGCCATTGGGGCAGCTTCTGGGGGCGGCGGGGCTGGTTCTGATTGCCTGCCGCTTTGGCCTCGTGCTGGCCACGCCGCCTGCGGCCATCGTGGTGATCCAGCTTATTCTGGGGGCCAGCGTCGGGGCGCTGCTCAATGCCGAGATGCTTAAGGGGATGGCGGATCTGACCATCCTTGCAGGACTGCTGATCTGCATGTCGGCGCAGCTGGCGGCCGGATTTACCTGGCTCTACCGGGTCGAGAAATGGTCCCGTGCCGAGAGCCTCTTGGGGGCGGTGCCCGGCGCCATGGCAGCGGTGATGACCCTGACCGGAGAAGAGGGCAGGACATCGGCCAAGATGGTCTTTGCCCATATGGTGCGGATGATCGCGCTGCTGGTTGCGGTGTTCCTGATTGCCGGCCCGCAAGAAGCACCGCAGGAGATTGCCGTGCTGTCCGATGGGCCGGATGGCACCGGCGTATGGACCGGATATGCCTCCTTTTTGCTGCTGGCGGCCGGGGCCTATGCCGCGGGGCGTGTGCTGGAGCGCTTTGCCATGCCGGCACCTTACATGGTCACCGGGCTGATCCTGGCGGCGGGGGCCAACCTTTGGCTTGGCAGTGAGCCGATTGTGGTGCCGGAACCGCTGGTGCTGTTTGCCATGGCGCTGCTTGGGGGGCTGATCGGGATCCGGCTGAAGGACATCACCCGCACCGATATTGCCAGCTATCTGCGGGCCGGGCTGATTGTCACCTCGATTACCTTTGGCATCACCGTGGCTATGGCGTTTGGCTTCAGCCTGCTGACCAGCCAGCCGTTTCTGGTGCTGTTCATGTCCTGGGTGCCTGGCGGTGTTGAAGTCATGGTGGCGACCGCGCTGGCGCTGGGGTTGGAGCCTGCCTTTGTGATGCTGAATCACGTGCTGCGGATGTCGGTGCTGCATATCGCACCGATGTTTATGAGCCGCGACTTCTTCCGGCCCGAACCGCAGGACACCGAAACGACCACACTAAAGGGGGGACGCCATGTCTGAGCCCAAGCACAATATCCTGATGATCGGCGGGCGCGACCACACCTTTGTCCGCATTGATGAAATGGGGCT
Organism: Leisingera sp. NJS204; assembly: GCF_004123675.1. Taxonomy (NCBI): domain Bacteria; kingdom Pseudomonadati; phylum Pseudomonadota; class Alphaproteobacteria; order Rhodobacterales; family Roseobacteraceae; genus Leisingera; species Leisingera sp. NJS204. The sequence continues at coordinate 96,677 of NZ_CP035421.1, forward strand.
GCGCTATAGCGCGCTTCAGATCCGCGCCCATCTGACTGATCACCTGCTTGATCATGCCGAAACCGTTGTGGTGACGGACTATGAGGATATCGAAAACAGCGTGGCGCTGGCCCGGGCGCTGCATCGCAACACGCCGTTTGATGCGGTGTTCTCGTTTGCTGAGTATGGCTTCCTCACTGCCGCGCATATCGCCGAGGCGCTGGATCTGCCCAGCAATTGCCAAATACCGGCAGTGCGGCTGACCCGCAATAAGCGGCGGATGCGGGAGGCGCTGCGCGGATGCGGGATTGAGGATGTGCCCTTTGCCCGGGTGCGCTCTGCGGATGAGATCGCCGGCTTTGCGGCGCGCCACGGCGACTCCATTATCAAACCGGCAGAGGGCGGCGGAAGCGAGGGGGTCCATTTCATTGATGCCACGACGGATATCAGCACCGCGCTGTCACGCGCTCTGCAGGCGGGCCGCGAGGAGCTGATCGCGGAGGCTTTCATTCCCGGCCCGGAGTACAGCGTCGAAACCATGTCGGTGGAGGGCGCGCACCGGGTGCTGGCCATCACCGAAAAAACCACCAGCGGGGCGCCGTATTTCATTGAAAGCGGCCATGTCCAGCCGGCCGCATTGGGCGCTGATGACGCGGTTCGCATTGGTGAGCGGGTCCGCGTGCTGCTGGATGCGGTCGGCTACCGGACCGGACCGGCCCATACCGAAGTAAAACTGCACAACGGGGCGGTCTATGTGATCGAGACCCAGACCCGCAATGGCGGCGATCAAATCTGGGAACTGACCTTGGAAACCACCGGCGTGGATGTTTTCAAGGAGACTTTTGCCGCGATCTTGGGGCTGGAGTATAGCGCGCCGCCCCCCGCCGCGCGGGCAATGGCGATCCGCTATATGCTGGCGCAGGACCGGGTGCTGGACGCAATCACCGGCCTGGACTGCGCCGCCAGTGCCGAGGGCGTGACGCGGGTGCATTCCTCGGCCAAGCCCGGCACCCGCTATGATACCGTATTGTCGGCTGCGTCGCGGGTGGCCTATGTGCTGGCGCGCGGCGACAACCGGGAACAGGCGCTGGCCCATGCCAAGGCAGCCGTTGCCCGGATCGAGCTGAGGTGATCCGGCAGGATCACGCGGCGCTCCTCCTCCATTTCCATCTTCAATCCCTGATCCATGACAAGGAGCCAGACCATGGCCATTGCCATTCACGACCCGACTCTGCGCGACGGTAACCACGCCATTGCCCACACACTCAGCCTTGATGATATCGCCGCCTATTGCCGGACCGTTGATGGCTGCGGGCTGGATGTGGTCGAGGTTGGACATGGCAACGGGCTGGGGGCATCCTCCCTGCAGCTGGGCATGGCGCGCCATGCAGACCGCGAGATGCTGGAAACGGCCCGCGCCAATCTGAACTGCACCAAGCTGGGCATTCATGCGATCCCCGGTTTCGCAAAGATTTCCGACATCAGATCGGCCATTGATGCCGGTGTTGATGTGTTCCGCATTGCCGCGCATTGTACCGAGGGCGATCTGACCCAAAGCTATATCGAATATGCCCGCAGCCAGGACAAATATGTGCAGGGCGTGCTGATGATGACCCATATGGCGCCTGCGGAGGTGCTGCTGGCGCAGGCGCAGCGTCAGGTCTCCTATGGCGCAAACGCCATTGTCCTGATGGATTCCGCGGGCAACTACGACCCGCGCGACACAAGCGAGAAGATTGGCATGCTGGCCGCTGAACTGGATGTGCCGGTCGGCTTTCACGCCCATAACAATCTGGGGCTCGCAATTGCCAATTCGGTTGCTGCAGCCGAAGCGGGGGCGACCATATTGGATGGCACTATGCGCGGGTTTGGGGCCGGTGCCGGCAATACCCAGCTGGAGGTGCTCTGCGCGGTGCTGGAACGCTACGGCTTTGAGACCGGCACCGATGTTTTTGCGCTCTGCGAGGCGGTCGAGGCGCTGCCGGAGCTGCCGCCGGTGCAGCGGCGCACGATCGTGGGGACCTCCAATCTGATCAGCGGCATCTATGGCGTCTGCGCCGGATTCGAAAAACATGTGACCCGTGCGGCGCAGGATTTCGGTGTCGCGCCCCGCTACATCTACGAGGAACTGTCGCGCTGCAACGCCGTTGCCGGGCAGGAGGATCTGATCATCTCAGCTGCGGCGCACCTGTCCAAGACGCCACCCGAAACATCGGCGCAACCGCGTAAAGGAGTGACAGCATGACCCTGAGAACCGCCATCATCGGCAGCGGAAACATCGGCTGTGACGTGCTGTGCAAGGTGCAGCGTTCGGCGCTGCTGGATTGCACATTGTTTGCCGGGCGCAACGCATCCTCGCCCGGGCTGGCACTGGCGCGTGCGCGGGGCGTTCCGGTAACGGACCGCGGCGCCGAGGGGTTGTTTGCTGCGCTCGACAGTTTTGACGTGGTGTTTGACGCGACATCCTCGGCCGCGCATCAGGCCCATGCGCCGGCGCTGGAGGCGGCAGGCAAAGTGGTGGTCAATCTGACCCCGGCTCCGAACGGGGCGCTTTGCGTGCCGTCACTGAATGGCGATGCGCTGTTGAAGGCCGGCAATATCAATATGATCACCTGCGGCGGTCAGGCCTCGATCCCGATTGCGCAGGCCATGACCCAGGCCAACCCGGATATCAATTATCTTGAGGTGGTCTCGTCAATCAGCGCCGAAAGCGCGGGTCCGGCGACGCGGCTGAACCTCAATCACTATATCGAAACGACCGAAAGCGCGCTGAGGCAGTTCACCGGGTGTTCCAACGTCAAAGCGATCCTGAATATCAACCCGGCCAAGCCCAATGTCTATATGCAGACCGCGATTTCGGCGCTGGCGGCGCATCATGACCTTGCAGCGGCCAAGGCGGCCATCGCCAAGGCGGTGGCGCGGTTGCGGGCGGCGGTGCCGGGTTACGACGTGATTGTCGAGCCGCATGTCACCGGGGACCGGTTGTTCACCATGGTGCGGGTGACCGGTGCCGGTGACTATCTCGATCCATCGGCCGGCAATCTGGACATCATCACGGCGGCGGCCACAAAGATGGCCGAAGCCATTGCCCGTGCTGGAGGCAGGCGGGGCGCAGCCCCGGCGGTGCCGCAACCGATGGAGAGCGTGGCGTGATGGACCGCTTAGACAACCGCCCGGATGCTGCTGCCCGCTTGGCCGGGGGAGGGTGCCATGCCTGATCTGGCCAATGCACATCGCAACACACCGTTCTGTCCGATCCTTGAGCTGGCAGGCCGCATTCAGGCGCGGGACAGGCCGGTGGTGGATTTCTCCATCGGGGTGCCAAATTTCACGCCGCCGCAGCGGGTCTATGACGCTGCCATTGCCGCCGTCCATGCGGATCAGTGCCGCTATGGTCCCAGTCGCGGCGAGGCAGGGCTGATCGCTGCCTATCTGCATTATTTGACGCAGTTGGGGCTGGACCGCTTCGGGCCGGAGAACATCGCGGCGGGGCAAGGCGGCAAACATCTGCTTTATTCACTGTTTCAGGTGCTGTTTGAGCCCGGTGATACCGTGGTCATTCCTGCCCCCTGCTGGCCGACCTATTTTGACATTGCCCGGTTGAGCGGGGTTGCAGTGCGCACGCCCTATTGCGGGCTGCATCAGGGCTATAAACTGGATCCGGCAACACTGGAGGCGGTGCTGGGCGGGCAGGTTGTGGCACTGGTGCTGAACAACCCGTCCAACCCCACCGGTGCACTTTACAGCATGGCAGAGCTGGCGGCACTGGCCGAGGTGCTGCGCCGCCACGACGTCTGGATCATCAGCGATGATGTCTACCAACGCTTTGTCTATACGGATGATCCCTGTCCGCACTTACTGGATATCGCGCCCGATCTGGCACCCCGGATAATCAAGGTGGACAGTATTTCAAAGCTTTACGGGATGCCGGGCTGGCGTGCAGGGCTGTTGGCCGCGCCGCCTGAGGTGGCGGATGCGGTGGCGACGCTAAACAGCAATTCGATTTCCAACATGCCGCCTGTCGTTGCCGCCGCCGCGGCCGAGGCGCTCTGCGGCGATCAGGGGTTTTCGCAACGGATGACGTCCGGCTACCGGGCGCGGCGGGACATCCTGCTGACCGCCTTTGACAGCGCGCCGCAGATCCGCTGCGCCCGCCCCGGGGGCGCGTTCTATCTATTCCCCGACATCTCGCGGGTGTTCGGGTCCATGCACGGCGGGAAGATGATCAGCACCGATCAGGATCTCTGCAATTTGCTGCTGGAGGAATATGGCGTTGCGGCTGTGCCCGGGCGCCATTTCGGGGCGCCGGACAATATTCGCCTGTCCTATGCGATTGACGCCGATCAGGTCCGGCAGGGGGCACGTCAGATCCTGCGATGTCTGGCAGAGCTGGAGGAGACGCCCGGAAAACGGCAATCTTCTCAGCCCCTCCCGACGGCACAGACGCCGGTGATGGAGGTGGTTTCCTGACACAGCTGGGGCGGGCAGGCAGCAGGTTGCGGATATCAGGAAGCGTGCGCCCAGTGGCATCGGCCCCCAGCCAAACATCGGTGGCAGGCGGATATGGCGAAGCAGATGGCCCACAGGCCTTCCGGATCGCCCCCCCAATGACAAACACATAATCATCGCGGGGAAGTCCAGAGGGGGCAGCACATTCCCCGGCAGTAAAATACCGCTACTGGCTTTGCAGCCAATCGGCAAAGGCCTCGACGCTGGACTGCAGCCTGCTTTGCCGCGGACGCACCAGGAAATAGCCATAGTCCGTCAATGCGTGGTCCGACAGGCGGAACAGCTTGGCCTCTTCCAGCTCGCGCGCAATCATCGCGTCCATCAGCGCAATCCCCTGCCCGTCGATGACCGCCTGCACCCGCACGTTGGGGTCGGGGATGATCAGCGCATCACGGCGCGCCTGCTGCGGCAGCCCCGCCGCCTGCTGCCAATCGGTCCAGGCGTTGCTGTCATCGTGGTCGCGCAACAGCGTCATGCTGGCAACCGCCTGCGCGATGCCGTGCCGCGCCACCTGCTCCAGCGCCGCCGAATTGCCAACGGGATAGGCCGGGCAAGGCAGAAACGGGGTGATCTCCCCATCCTCCCACTGGCCGCTGCCCCAGCGGATCGCGATATCCACGCCCTGCGCTTCCAGATCGAACAGCCGGATCATCGGCTGCAGCCGCAGCTGGATATCCGGGTGCTCTTGCATGAACGACATCAGCCGCGGCGACAGCCAGCGGGCGGCAAAATAGGTCGAGACACCTACCGTCAGCGTACGGCTGGAGACGCCCTTCAGCGCCAGAATCCCGGCCTCGATATCCTCGTAATGGCTTTGACAGGCGGCCAGCAGCTTTTGCCCTGCTGCAGTGATCTCCACCCCGCGGGCATTGCGCCGGAACAGGGCAAGCCCCAGCTCCGCCTCCAGCGTTTTGACCTGATAGCTGACCGCGCCCTTGGTCATGTTCAGCGCCCCGGCGGCATCTGAAAAACTGCGGTGGCGGGCGATTTCAACAAACAGCCGCAGGCTGTCGTGGTGGCGGAATTCTACAGACATAAGGCAAGCGTATAAATTTCCTGAACGCTGCGCACAAATAAAATCGATTGCCGGACGCGCAGATTCCCAAAATATAGACCCCGGAATATTCACTCGGGAGGTTTCAAGTTGGGAAATATGAACGCTGATACACATATCACCCAGCGAGGCCGGTCGCGCCGGGGGCGGCTGACCCGGCACAATACCCCGCAGGCAATACCAGTGTATCAGCGCCGCAAGATCCCCGCTTATGATCTGCTGGACGAGACTGCACTGGCCCGGATCGAGACCCAGGCGGACTGGATCCTGGAACATATCGGGGTTGAATTCCGCGGCGACGGTATTGCCCTCGGGCTGCTGGCTGAGGCCGGCGCGCAGGTTGATGGCGCCCGCGTCCGCTTTGCGCCGGGCCTGGCCCGGCAGCTCTGCGCCACCGCACCTGGTGAATTCCAGCTGCATGGCCGCGACCCTGCCCGCACGGTCACCCTGGGCGGCAGCAATCTGGTGCTGATGCCGGGCTACGGCTCGCCCTTTGTCAGCGATCTGGCGCAGGGCCGCCGCTATGCCACGCTGGCGGATTTCGAAAACTTCGTGAAGCTGTCGCATCTGTCCCCCGCGCTGCACCATTCCGGCGGCACCGTGGTAGAGCCGACAGACGTGCCGGTGAACAAGCGCCATCTCGACATGATGCTGGCGCATCTCACCCTGTCGGACAAACCGTTCATGGGCGGCGTCACCTCCGCCCAGGGCGCGCAGGACAGCATTGATATGGCGCGGATCGCCTTTGGCGCGGACTTCCTGGACCGCCACGCGGTGATGCAGGCCAATATCAACGTCAACTCGCCGATGATCTATGACGAAACCATGTCCGGCGCCCTGCGCGTCTACGCAGCGGCCAATCAATGCGTCTGCATCTCACCGGCGATCTTTGCCGGCGCCATGGGTCCGCTCTCTCCCGCCGCCGTTGCGGCGCAAACCCTGGCCGAGGCGATGGTGGGCATTGCCCTTGCCCAACTGGTGCGCCCCGGCTGCCCGGTGGTGTTCGGCAGCTTCCATTCCTCGATGAACCTGCGCAGCGGCGCGCTGACTTTCGGCTCGCCCGAGGCCAATCTGACCACCATGGCAATCACCCAGCTGGGCCGCCGGCTGGGGGTGCCGGTGCGGTCGGGCGGCGGCCATGTCACCGCTTCAAACGCGCCCGACGGGCAGGCGATGCAGGACAGCGCCGGCGCGATGTGGGCGACGCTGCTGTCCGGCGGCCATCAGGTCTGGCACGCGGCGGGCTGGCTCGAGGGAGGGCTGGTGATGTCTTACGAGAAATTCATCATGGACCTTGACCACTGCGGCGCACTGCTGAAGATGCTGCAAGGCTTCACCGTGGAAGACGAAGACTTTGGCCGCGATGCCTACGGCGAGGCCGGGCCGGGCGGGAATTTCCTGTCCACCGGCCACACCCTGCGCCACTACACCACCGCCAATTACGAGCCGCAGATCCCCGATGCCGGCCCCTATGAGACATGGGACGAAAACGGCCGCCTGACTGCAGATCAGCGCGCAACAGCACGCTGGCAGCAGATGCTGGCAGAGTATCAGCCGCCGCCGATGCCGGACAGCACCCGCACCGCCCTGAATGATTTCGTGGCAAGGCGCAAAGCCGCCGTGCCCGACGAATGGTATTGAAAAAGGATCCCCGAATGACCGCAGAACTAAGCCGCACATCCGCGCTTGCCTCCCGCCACACCGCCCTTGGATCGGGGTTGGAGGACTGGAACGGCATGGGCACCGCCTGGAGCTACAGCACCGATCCCAACGACGAACACGACGCGGTGCGCGAACGGGCCGGCATGTTCGACATGTCGCCGCTGAAAAAGGTGTTTGTGCGCGGGGCTGACGCGCAGGCGGTGCTTGACCACCTGACCACCCGCGACCTTGGCAAAGTCACCCCGGGCAAGGCCGCCTACCTGTGCGTGCTGACCGAGGATGGCGGCATCGCAGACGACGCCATCGTGTCGAACAACGGACGTGATGAGTGGATGATCGTGCATGGCTCCGGCGATACTATGGCCCTGCTTCAGGCCTCCGCCGAAGGCCGCGATGTGCGGATCGAATTCACCGACGATCTGCATGACATCTCGGTGCAAGGCCCGGCAGCGCTGGAGATCCTGAATGCCCATTGCGATATTGATCTGGCCGCCCTGGGGTATTTCGAACACGCCCCTGCCACCCTGTTCGGCCATCCCTGCCGGATTTCGCGCACAGGTTACTCCGGAGAGCGCGGCTATGAGATTTTTGCTGGTGCGGCAGTGATCACCGGTATCTGGGACCAGCTGGCGGCGGGTGGCGTGATGCCCTGTTCCTTCACTGCGCTGGACAAGGTCCGGATCGAGGCCGGGCTGCTGTTCTATGGCTACGACATGACCGCGGACAATACCCCCTGGGAAGTTGGCCTGGGCTTCACCGTCAGCGCGTCCAAGGGCGGTTTCCGCGGCAAAGACGCGGTGATGGCAGCAAAGGGTACAGAGAAGATCAGCAATGTCTGCCTCGACATTGATCACCCGGACATGGTTGAGGGCGGCGAGGCATTGTCCCTGAACGGTGAATATACCGGGGTGATCAACAGCCCCTGCTATTCGCACCGGCTGGGCAAATCCCTGGCGCTGGCCCATATCCGCCCCGGCATTGCCATCGGCAGTGTTCTGAAGGTCGCAAGCGGCACTCTGGAAACCACGGCGACGGTAACCGCCAGCCCGGTTTACGACCCGCAAAAGACCCGCACCCACGGCTGACCCGCCCTGCAGAACGGCAGAGGGCGGGCACCGGAACTGCCCGCCCTCTGCGCCCTAGCCCTGTGCCGCCAGAAACGCCGACACCCGCGCCAGCCCTTCCTGCAGGATCTCCGGCCCGTTGGCATAGCCGATGCGCACATACCCCTCCATGCCCAGGGCCGACCCCGGCGTGAACATCACCCCCGTCTGCTGCAGCAGCGCCACGCAGAAATCACGCGATGCCATGGGCAGATCGTATTTCAGCAAGGCCGTGGTGCCCGATTGCGGCTTCACCCAGGAGATCCGCGGCTCCCGGTCCACCCATGCCGCAAGGATCGCCAGATTACCGCGGGTGATGCGCTGGCTGCGCCCCAGCACCTGATCGCGGCTCTCCAGCGCCAGCGCGGCAAAGTGATCGTCGATCATGCCCACCGAAATCGTGTCGTAATCGCGGTGAATGGACACCGCCTCAATCACCTCCCGCGGCGCCGCAATCCAGCCCAGCCGCAGCCCCGCCAGGGAATAAGCCTTGGACATGCCCGCCGTCGAAATCCCCTTTTCATAGATATCCGCGATCGAGGCGGTCATACCGTCGCCCTCCTGATCGGTGCCGCGGTAAACTTCGTCGCACAGGATCCAGGCGCCGGCCGCACGGGCGATACCGGCGATCTCCTCCAGCATTTCCCGGTCCATCAGCGCACCGGTGGGATTGTTGGGATTATTGATGGCAATCAGTTTGGTATCCGGCGTGACCAGGGCGCGCAGCGCGTCAAGATCCGGCAGAAACCCGTCTTCCTCGCGCAATTGCAGCGGATGCACATCGGCGCCGATGCTGGCCGGGATCGAGTAATGCTGCTGATACGTCGGCACCACAGCCACCACCCGGTCGCCGCGCGACACCAGCGCCTTATGCACCAGCATATTGGCGCCGATGGTGCCATGGGTGACAATGGTGTTTTCCACCTCCTGCCGCGCATACAAAGACGCAATGGCGCGCCGCAGCCGGTCCGAGCCTTCTATGGCGCCATAAGTCATCTTCATGCTCAGCAGGTCAGACAGGTCTGCATGGGTCTTGCCCGCCAGCTGCAGCAGCTCTGCGATGGTCAGGCTCTCGACACAGGTCTCAGCCAGGTTCCAGTCGCATTTGGTCTCCCATTCATTCATCCAGATTTCGACGCCAAAGGGGTCTATGCGCATGGGGTCTCTCCTTATGCTCAGGCCTGCTGCCACCCCGGACCCTAGGCTGGCCTCCCCTTCCCTGCCATCATCCCCAAGGATGATGCGCGGCGCGCCCGGCCGTGCTAAGCCGCCCGGGCCGGGAGGAGACTGTGGATATTCAAACCGCTGAAATCGAAGGGGCGGCCCAGGCATTGGCCAGGGTCATTGACGGCACCGGCGGCGCGCCGGATCTGATCGCCGCCGCCGGCCACCTGCTGCCCTTCACCGCCGCCTTCTGCGTCGTCAACCGCAAGGGCCAGTGTCCTGTTTACCTGTGCGACACCTATCCCGAAGGCGGCGCCAAAGAGGCGGTGCAGCTTTATGCCGGCAGCACCTATCTGCTCAATCCGGTCTATAACGCAATCCTCGACGGGCTGCCGCCGGGGCTATACCGGATGGCCGATCTGGCGCCCGACAATTGGAACCCCTCCCCCGGAACCCCCGGCGTTCTGGTCGAGGACGCCGAGGAAATCGGTTACCGCACCCCCGGCTGGCCCGCGGGGCTGCAGGAACTCACCCTGCTGGCCAAGCTGCCTGAGGGTGCCATGGGTGAAATCAGCTTTGCCCGCCCCGCCGCCGAGGGCGGTTTTCCGGATGATCTGCTGGCCCGGCTGCGCCCATTCCTGCCGCTGTTTGCGGCTGCCTTCCGCCAGCATTGGTCCCGCCATAGGGACAGCCCGGCCCCGGCGGAACCGGAGCGGAAACTGCAGGACTTTGCCCGCAGCACCCTGTCCCCGCGCGAGGCAGAGACCGTGCAGCTGATCCTCAAGGGGCATTCCAGCCTGTCGATCAGCCTGACCCTGGGGATTGCGCTGCCAACGGTCAAAACCCACCGCAGGAACGCCTATGCCAAACTCGGCATCAGCACCCAGCAGCAGCTGTTCAACGCCTTCCTGCACTGGCAGGGCAAGGCCCGGAAAACCCCTTAGCCGGACACTTTCTTTACAAACTGGGATTTCAGGCCAATCGGGCCGACCCCCGGCACCTTGCAATCAATATCGTGATCGCCGTCGACCAGCCGGATGCCCCGCACCTTGGTGCCAACCTTGATGACCGAGGACGTCCCCTTCAGTTTCAGGTCCTTGATGACCGTCACCGTGTCGCCATCGGCCAGCAGATTGCCGACGCTGTCGCGCACTTCGGCAGTCTCGCCGTCCGCCGCCTCCGCCGCCCATTCATGCGCGCATTCGGGACAGATCAGCAGGGCATCCACCTGATAGGTATAGGCAGAGGCGCATTCGGGGCACGGAGGCAAAGTATCAGTCATACCCGCTCCAATACCCTTAAGACAGGATGCTGGCCAGACCGGGATTGTGCCCCCTGCCCTCAAGCCCTCGGCCCGGCGTGCGCCCTGCCTCAGACCGCGCGCGCCTGCGGCAGCAGGAACGGCATACCGGCGGGCGGCACGCTGTTCACCGGCACCGGGCAGCCATAGACCTGCGCCAATGTGTCATTGGTCAGCACCTCTGCCGGCGTGCCGACTGCGGCCACCCGGCCCGCATGGATCAGGGTGATCCGGTCGGCGAACATCGCAGTAAGGTTCAGATCATGCATCACCGCCACCACGCCGCCGCCGCGCGCCGCGTAATGGCGCGCCAGATCCATCACAGTGAACTGATGGCCGATGTCCAGACTGGCCACCGGCTCGTCCAGGATCAGCCAGCGCGGCACGCCGTCCAGCACCGGTTCCCAGACCTGCACCATCACCCGCGCCAGCTGCACCCGCTGCTGCTCGCCGCCCGACAGATCCTGATAGAACCGGTGCGCAAAGCCCGCCAGATCCACCTGTTCCAGCGCGCGCAGTGGCAGCGCGCTGTCCGCCGCCGCCAGCCCCGCGCGCAATCCCAGCCGGACAATCTCCAGCACCGTAAAGGGAAAGGCGATGGCAGCGGACTGCGGCTGCACCGCCCGGATGGCGGCCAGCTGCCAGGGTTTCATGGCGGCGGTATCGCGCCCGTTCAGCAGCACCCGCCCGGTGAACGGCACCTCGCCGGTCATCGCCCGCAGCAGCGTGGTCTTGCCCGATCCATTGGGGCCTGCAATGGCAGTCACCTCGCCGGGGCGTGCCTCAAAATCCACCCCCTTCAGGATGGCGCGTCGGCCCAGCGTGACCCGGATATCATATGCCTGCATCGCGGGCCTCCTAAATGCCGGTGCTGCCGAAACGGCGCAGCAGGATCCACAGAAAGAACGGCGCCCCCAGCACTGCCGTGATGATGCCGATGGGCAGCTCCGCCGGCGCCACAGCCACGCGTGAGATCATATCCGCCGCCAGCAGCAGCGAGGCCCCCAGCAGGGCCGCATTGGGCAGCAGGCTGTGGTGGTCGGGCCCGGTGGCCAGACGCAGCAGATGCGGAACGACAATGCCGACAAAACCGATGCCGCCGGACACCGCCACCGCCGCACCGGTGGCGGCAGCAACTGTTACAATCGCCGTGTTCTTGACCCGCTGCACCGCAATGCCGGTATGGCCTGCAGCAGCCTCGCCCAGGGCCAGCCCGTTCAGCCCGCGGGCCAGGAACGGTGCCGCCAGCAGCGCCAGGCAGATCACCGGCGCCGCGGCCATGACCTTGGCCCAGGTGGCGCCGGCCAAGGATCCCATGTTCCAGAACGTCAGGTCGCGCAGCTGGCTGTCATCGGCCATGAATGTGATCATGCCGGTGCCCGCATTGGCCAGCGCGCTGATCGCAATGCCCGCCAGCAGCATGGTCGCAACCGAGGTTTGCCCGCCGCGGGTGGAAATCCGGTAGAGCACCAGAATGGCGGTCCAGCTGCCGAAAAACGCGGCAATGGACACCAGATAGCTGCCCGCCGCCTGCTGAACCGCCGCAGGCAGCGCCGTGCCCAGCACGATGGCCGCCACCGCCGCCAGACCGGCGCCGGCGCTGACACCCACAATGGCCGGGTCCGCCAGCGGATTTCGGAACAACCCCTGCAGCAGCGCACCGGACACCGCCAGCGCCGCCCCTACCAAAACCCCCAGCACCAGACGCGGCAGCCGGATGTCAAACAGGATGATCCGGTCCAGACGGTTCAGCTCGCGGCCCGCCGCCAGATCGCCAAGCGCCCCCCACAGCGAGGTGCCCGAAGCACCCCAGGCCAGCGAAAACACCGCCATCACCGCCAGCAACGCGGCCAGCCCCACGGTCAGCCGCCGCGCCTGCACCCGGCGGTCCGCCCTCTGCCCCGCCGCGGCGGGTGCATCAATGGCCAACGACATCCTGCGCCCCCCCGCCATACAGCGCCCGGTTCAATTCAGTGACCGCCGAGGCCGTGCGCGGACCGAAACCGATCAGATGCAGCCCGTTCATCCGCACGATGGCACCATTCTGCGCCGCCGGAGTGGGCTGGATGGCCGGGATCGCCAGCAGGTCTTCGGTGCGGACGCCATGATCGCCGCCGCGCTCCATCACCAGGATCACCTCCGGCGCGGCTTGTGCAATGGCCTCGTCGCCCATCGGCTTGTAGCCTGCAAACCCCGTCACGGCATTCACGCCGCCCGCCAGCCGGATAATGCTGTCCGCCGCCGTATCCGCGCCGCCGGCCATGATGCGCCCGCCCTGGGTGGACAGCACAAACAGCACTTTCCGGGGCGTACCCGCCGCCGCCTTTGCCGCCGCAGCCTGGGCGGCGGCGATTTCCGTGCTCACCTGCCCGGCCAGCACCTCGGCTGCCGCCTGCTGGTCCAAAGCAGCGCCCACAGTGCGGATCTTGCGGGCGATGCCTTCGGCGCTGTAATCCTCGGGCACGCTGATATAGGCCACCTCAGCCGCCTTCAGCACGTCCAGCGTCTCCGGCGGCCCGGCGCCCTCAATCGCCAGGATCATGTCCGGCGCCACCGACAGCACCCCCTCCGGCGCCAGCGCCCGCTGATAACCGATGTCGGGCAGCTGCCGCGCCTCCGCCGGAAAGATTGAGGTTGTGTCGCGGGCAATCAGCCGGTGCTGCTGGTCCAGCGCATAGACGATTTCCGTGACCGAACCGCCGACCGAGACGATGCGGCTTGCCGGGTCCGCCAGCGCTGCATGGCCCGCAAACGCCGCAGCAACCAGCAGGTTCAAACCCAGATACAAACGGGACAGTACAGACATCAGGCCATCTCCGCCGCAATCAGGGAGGCCAGGCCATCAACGACGGCATTCCACGCGGGCCGGTGATCCCTGGCCTCGGCCCGGCGGCCAAAGACCTGCAGAATCAAAGCGCCGTCCGCGTCAAACGCCTCAACCGAGACCGCATCGCCGCGCTGGGTGGGTTTGGTGACGGCCCAGACCTCGGCAATATGGTCCAGCCGCAAATGCAGGTCGAAACCGGGGTCAAGGATGTTCTGCCACGGCCCCATTTCGCGCAGGCTCTTCACCGGGCCGCTGTGGATTTCGATGCAACCCATGTTGCCCACGAATATCATCACTTCAACGCCCTGATCGCGCACCATTTGCAGCATGGTGTTCACCGCAGCCGGCTCCAGCGCGCGGGCCAGCGGCGCCCCGGCAAGGCGATAGGCGCCCAGCCGGTTCATCTTCAGCTTCGAGGTCAGCCGCATGAACTGGTGGGTATCGGTCATCCCGGCCCATTCCGCACGCAGCGCATCGGCCTTGTCCGGATTGCCCTTGGGCGCCTCCGCCGGTTTGCGCGGCTCCACCGCCAGCGCCTGGCTCTGGTCCTCCAGTTTCAGGTCTGCCACCAGCCGCGCCCAGGCATCCAGATCCGAGGCGTCGCGCAGATGCACCTTATGCACCGCATCCCCTGCCGCATCGAAGATCTGAATGGACCGCTTGATGCCCTTGTCCGTCTCCCGTTCCACCGCAAAGGCGGTGACGAAATGTTTCGGGAACAGCCGCAGGTCAATCGCATCGTTCAAGATCATCGATGCATGCTGGCCCGAACGGTAATTGCCGTACACCCCGACCTTCTCGATCACGCAGGACCGGTTGCGGGTCAGCGCCATCACCTCGCCCAAGGCAGCCAGCCGCGGCATGATGCCGTCCGGATCGGCACTGATGCGGGTCACGCCTTGGCCTGCATAGGCCGCCACCAGCTGGCCCTCGGAAATGCTGAACTTATCCGCAAAATCACGGTCGCGCAGCGCGGAATGCTCAGCGCGTGCGGCACGGATCGCCGCCGGCGTCATCGGGGTATCAGTCATGTCAGCCCTCTCAGCTGGGAGATTGGAAAGGGCTGGCAACGGCGGCAGATAAGGCGCGCAGCAGCTGGCCGCCGCATTTTACGGCGCTTTAATTTATGTTGACTGTTTCTATCACCTTTATTAACAGGCTCAAGCGGAATTTGTGAATCCGCAAAATCAAACCAACGACCCCGCCAGCCCCGACGCAAGCATCCGGTTCAACAGAACAGACAGATGCGAAGGGACGCGAGATGGGGAAACACCACAAGAAACGGCATGGCGGGTGGCTCCTGCCAGGCACCGTTTCAGTACTGGGCCTGATGGGTGGCACAACCAGCCTGACCGCCCAGGACATACTGGAAGACACGGATTTTCTGGGCACGGTGGACCTGGGCCAGGGCAAGCGCGAGGTGCAGACCGGCACCGCGGCGCCGCTGACCGTGATCAGCCAGGAAGAGATCGACGACCGCCAGGCCGGCACCATCGGCGAGCTGATCGATTCCGTGCCCGGTGTGAACCTGGTGAACGGCAACACCCCGCGCGGCGCCGGCATCAACATCCGCGGCTTCGGCGCCACCAGCAGCTTTGGCACCGACCAGAAGGTCCAGGTGATCGTCGACGGCGCCACCACCGGCTCCGAGGAGCTGTACCGCATCGGCACCCAGCTGTTCACCGACCCCGAGCTGTACAAAGAGGTCTCGGTCCTGCGCGGCACCATCGGCAGTTTTGAATACGGCTCTGGCGTCATCGGCGGTCTGGTCAAGCTGGACACCAAGGACGCCTCGGATTTCACCGGCAATGAAATCGGCCTGCGCTTGCGCCAGACCCTGCAGGCCACCAGCAACGGCGAAGGCTTCGCCACCTCCTCGATCGTCGCCTGGCAACCGTTGGAGAACTTCGAGCTGCTGCTGAACTACACCCTGCGCGACACCGCCGAATACGACAATGGCGACGGCAGTCAGGTGGCCAACACCCAGTCGCGCACGCCGTCTTACCTTATCAAGGGCAAATACAGCTTTGGCGATGCGGGCGAGCATTCGATCACCGCCTCGTTGAACGACAGTGTGAACGACGAAAAAGACGTGCCCTACGATGGGTTCGGCACCACCAGCACCAGCTTCGGCAGGGTCGACCGCCGCATTGATAACCGCGTCGCCGGCATCCGTTATCAATGGAACCCGGCTGGCAATGATCTGGTCAATCTGGACGTGAACCTGACCTATTCGGATCAGGAAATCACCCAGTCCTACATCGCTGGCAGCGCCTTTTGCGACGACGGCGGCGTGGTCCGCGCCGATCCGAACTGTGCCCGCAGCGGCCCGGCCGGCAGCCCCTTCAGCAGCGCCACCCAGGACGCCGATCACCGCTATGAAACAACCAAGCTGACGGTGAAGAACAGCAGCTATTTCACCACCGGCGCCGTGACCCACGACCTGCGCGCCGGGGTTGAGCTGTCGCGCCGCGAGCGTCTGAATGCCTCCTCCGCCCCCGGTGGCACCGCCAAGCGTTACGCGGTTTTTGCCGTCGATGACATCTCCATCGGCCGCTGGACCGCCACCCCTGCCCTGCGCTACGAATCCCAGCAGATCGACGCCCATGACGGCTCGCAAAACCACGACGCCTCGGCACTGATGGGCGGCTTGTCGCTGCGCTATGAATTCGACGCTGGTTTCGCCCTGTTCGGCAGCGCCGCCTATACCGAAAACCTGCCGGTGATCGACGATCTGGACAATGCCGCCCGCATCGGTGTTTCCGAACGCTCGCACACCTATGAAATCGGCGCCTCATATGCGGCGGCGGATGTGCTGACCGCCAATGACAACCTGGCGGTCAAGGTGACCTACTACCAAAGCCGGCTGCGCGACATCACATCTTATGTCAGCTCTGTCTCCCTGCCCGCGCCGCCCTTCTTCGCCTTTGTTCCGCTCGACCAGGTGGACACCAGCGGGTTCGAGATCGAAGCAGGCTATGCGCTCGACTCCGGCTTTTATGCCGACCTCAATGCCAACCTGCCCGACGGCGAAGAAGTCCTGAACGGCACCGCCGCGCGCTGGCGCAACCTGGCATCGGACGATTTGCGCCTGACCTTGGGCAAACGCTTCGGCGAGACATTGGATCTCAGCTGGGAACTGGTGGCAGCAAAATCCGGCTTTGATGCTGCGGGAGCGGCGGCGGCGGGCTACGGCGTCCACAATCTGCGCGCCACCTACAAACCGCAATCCGGCCTGCTGCAAGGCGCCGAGATCCGTTTCGGAGTTGAGAACGCCTTTGACCGCGCCTACCGGCCCAGCCTCTATTCCCGCGACGCGGCGGGGCGCAATTTCAAGCTGACGCTGGCCAAAACCTTCTGATCCCGGAAAACTCCAAGAGGTGCGACATGGCACATGGAC
Organism: Leisingera sp. NJS204; assembly: GCF_004123675.1. Taxonomy (NCBI): domain Bacteria; kingdom Pseudomonadati; phylum Pseudomonadota; class Alphaproteobacteria; order Rhodobacterales; family Roseobacteraceae; genus Leisingera; species Leisingera sp. NJS204. Next base: position 113,675 of record NZ_CP035421.1, read on the forward strand.
GTAAAGCCCTGAAATCCCTGTTTCTGACTGCCGCGCTGGCAGCAACCGGCGCGGCGGCAGAAGATACCGCCGAACCGGGTATTTCCATCGAACTCAGCGCGGCAGAAGCGGCGGATGGTGCCTGCAAACTGTCCTTTGTGGTGCAGAACTCCCATGCCAAGGACGTCGAACAGGCGGTTTATGAAACCGTCCTGTTCGGCGCCCAGGGCCAGGTCGCGCGGCTCACTCTTCTCGATTTCCAGGATCTTCCTGCCGGGCGCCTGCGCGTGCGGCAGTTCCAGTTCCCGCACGCCTGCGCGGACATCAGCCGGGTCCTCATCAACGGCGCCGCCACCTGCACCGGCGGCGGCCTGCCCGACGGCGCCTGCAGCCGCGGACTGCGCCTCAGCTCCAAAGTGATGGAGCTGGCAGGATGAACACAGTGCAAAACACCCTGAACAAGGTGCTGGATCTGGGCGGCCCGGTTGTGCTGCTGCTGCTGGCGGTCTCGGTGCTGACCAGCGCGCTGGTGCTCTACAAGATCTGGCAGTACCGCGCCGCACGGGTCGGCCAGCACCGCGCCCTTGCCGCGGCGGTCGCAGCCTGGGACCGGGGCGAGGCTGAGGCGGCCCGGCGCAGCCTCAGCCACAGCAAATCCTATCTGGTTCCGGTGATGCGGCTGGCGCTGGACGGCACCCCGGACCACATGCAGGCCGACCGCGCCGACGCCGAGGCCGAGGAACGTTTCTCCCATCTGGAACGCGGCCTTGGCACGCTGGACATGGTGGCCCAGCTGGCGCCGCTGCTAGGGCTGTTCGGCACCGTCATCGGCATGATCGAGGCGTTCCGGAAACTGCAATCCGCCGGCGCCTCGGTGGATCCCTCGCTGCTGGCTGGCGGTATCTGGGTGGCGCTGCTGACCACCGCTGCGGGGCTGGCGGTGGCGATGCCGGTGTCGCTGGTGCTCAGCTGGCTGACCGCCCGGATGCAGCGCGAACGGGTCTTTGCCAACCGCGCCCTGCGCACCGTCTTCGCCCCGTCCTCCCCGGTACAGTCCTCCCCTGCCCCGGCAAATGCGCCCCTGCAGGTGGCCCATGGCGGTTAAACTGCAGGGCATAAAGCGCAGGCGCCTGTCGATGACCTCACTGATCGACGTGATCTTCCTGCTTCTGTTGTTCTTCATGCTCACCTCCACCTTCTCGAAATTCGGCGAGGTGGAACTGATGGCCGCAGGCCAGGGCGCCACCGGCAGTGACAAGCAGATGCTGTTTGTGGCGCTCGGCGCGCAAAGCCTGACCCTGAACGGCCAGCCCGCCGACCTGGAACGGATTGCCGGCCTGATCCGGCTGCAGCCGCAGACCGGCGGCCATCTGGTGCTGATCAGCCCCGGCGCGGACGCCTCCTCCCAACGGCTGGTGGACCTGCTGTCCGAATTGCGCAGCGTTAAAGGCCTGCAAACCCTGGTGCTCGGCTGATGCGTCTCAAACCGCCCTCCGCCGCACAGAAGGAGCCAACAATCGCGCTGATCAACATCGTGTTCCTGATGCTTATCTTCTTCATGATTGCAGGCACCCTGGCGGTGCCGCTCGACACGGATCTGACCCTGATCGAGGCGAAGGACCTGGAGGGCCGCGAACCGCCCGATGCGCTGGTAGCCCATGCCGACGGCCGCCTGACCCTGCGCGGCAAGGTGCTGCCGGACGCCGCCGCCTATGTCGCAGCGCTGAACGATGAAGACCGCGCCGCGGTGCGCATCGTGCCCGACCGCAATCTGCCCGCGCGGGACCTGGTGAAACTGGGCAATACCCTGCGCGGCGCCGGCGCCAAACGGGTGCTGATCGTCACCGAAAGAGCGCTGCAATGAAGGTGCCCCGCTCCCGGCTGGCAGGTGCAGCAGCCCTGTTTCTCGCCGCCGCCGCCCATGCCGGCACAGCCTTTCTGACGGACACCGGACAGGCCGAACAGGCAGGCGGCCAAACCGGCCTGGCGGCTGCAGGCGCTGCCTTTGCCGACCTGGCCCAGGGCACCGATGCGCCGGTTAAGGCCGAAGACGTTCTTGAGGCGGAGCATCCAATGCAGGACGCCCCGCGCAAACCCGCCCCAGAAACGCAACAGCCGGTTGCCCCCACAGCAGAAAAACCCGCGGCAGTGCCAAACACCGAACCGGCCCTGCCATCCCGTCAGGCGCAGCCCGTGAAGCAGACACCAGCCGGACAGCCTGCCAAACCCCCAGCACAGCAACCGCTGCCCGAGGCCAAGCCGGACCCCGCCCCGCAACCCCAGCCGAAACCCCGCAAGGCCGTCCCGCGCGGCAACAGCGATCAGAACGCGGCACAGGGCACCGCCGCAGGGCGTGCGGCCAAACCTGCAGGGCAGGCAACCCAAAGCCCCGGCACCGCCAAGCAGCAGGGCAACGCCGCGGCAGACAATTACCGCGGCCAGGTGCTGCGGCGGGTGATGCGGGCCAAGCGGCAGCGGGTCAGCATCCGCGGCGCCGCGCTGGTGCGGTTCTCGATTGCCGCCGATGGCAGCCTGCGCACCGCCGGCATCGCCAAAAGCTCAGGCTCCGCCAAGCTCGACAGCATCGCGCTGGCCCAGGTCCGCCGCGCCGCCCCCTTCCCGGCCCCGCCTGCAGGGGCCGGAACCACCTACACCGTCCGGATCAAGAGCAAGTGAAACCGCCGTCGCCCGCCAGCGCGGTTCTGCAGATCCGGGTAACAAAATCCTGCACCGTTTGGATCCGCGCCAGGCCGCTGGTATCGGGATGCATCAGCAGCCACAGATCCGCGGTGGTTTGCAATTGCCCCGGCAGCAGCTCCACCAGATCCGGATGCGACCGGCCCAGGTATTTCGGAAACGGCGCAATCCCCAGCCCGCTTTTCACCGCCTCCATCTGGGCAAAGATACTGTCCGTGGTCAGCGCCACATTGCACCCGGTTGAGACCGCAGCGAACTCCTGGTTTTGCACCGTCTGCGCCAGATCCCCCGAGGCAGCAATGACGTTGTGCCCCTCCAGATCCGCCGCCGTTTCAAAATCCCCAAGCGCGTCCAGATACAGATCCGAGGCATAGATCCCGAACCCCACCGCCCCCAGCTTGCGGCCCACCAGCCGCTCCTGGCTGGGGGTGCCGATGCGCACGGCGATATCAGCCTCGCGGTTCAACAGGTTCACCTTGCCGGTCGATAACAGCAGCTTGACCCGCAGCTCGGGATGCAAATTGTGCAGCTCGCGCAGCTGCGGCGCCAGCAGGGTCTGGCCCAGCCCGCTGGGGGCAGCCACGGTGACCGTGCCCGCCAGCCGGCCGTCGCTGCCGCAAACCGCCTCGCTGATCAATTGCGCCTGATGCTCTATCTGCTCGGCCCGGGCCAGGATCCGGCTGCCGCAGCTGGTCAGCTGCACGCCTGATATGCTGCGGTCGAACAAGGTGGCCGACAGCGCCGTCTCCAGCTCCCGCAGCTTGCGCCCGACGGTGGCCGGGCTTTCCGCCAGCTGCCCCGCCGCACCCGCAATACTGCCCGCACGCGCAACCGCCAGAAAGAACCGGAACAGATCCCAGTTCTGGTTCATCACGGGGGCGGGCCTGGGGCCGGAAACGGTTCGCATCACGCCGGAAATCTCATGTGGCAATATCAATACAGCGGCAAAGCGTGCCTATCCTCAGCTACTGCCAGCCCCGTTGTAACACCACTCAAATTTACTTGTGCCGCTGTGAACCTGAAATAATTCATCTTTATTTCAGCATCTTACGCGAAGATTTCCCCTTTCTTCAAAATGACGCGCAGCGCTTCAAATCTGATGCGTTGCGTTTCTTCCGCCCCCTCACAGCTTCAGTTTCACCCGCGCGCAAACGGAGCTGCGCCGGAGTAACTGGAGGAACGACTATGACTGAACAAAACAACATGGGCCCGATCGCCGGGACAGAAGGCCCGGACCCTCTTACCGGGACAAATGCCAGCGAAACCCTGCTGGGGCTGGGCGGCGACGACACCCTGACCGGCGGCTTGGGGGATGACACGCTGGACGGCGGCGCAGGATCGGATACCGCGGATTTCCGCGACATCGACGTGCCGGCCGAGGCCGCTCTGCGGACCGGCACCGCCACCCGCGAGACCGGTTTTGCGGTGGTAGTGGAGGACCAGCCGCTGGCATCGCTGACCACAGACCAGTCCCCGGCGGATCTTGCGGATCAGGCTGCGGGCGGCAATCTTTACTACAACATTCACACCAATGACTTCCCCGGCGGTGAAATCCGCGGCCAGCTGCTGGTTGAAAGCGATATCACCGATGGCGGCATCCGCACGCTGACCCTGGTTGCTGATCTGGACGCCGCACAGGAGCCGGACGGTGCCAGCGACTCCCAGGCCACCGGCCAGGGCCGGGTGGTGATCGTGATTGATGGCAGCAGCATCACCTACAGCTCGGACCTGTCGGTGACCGGTCTGGCCACGTCAGACCTGCTGCCGGTGGCAGGCGTCAGCGCCATCCACCTGCACAACGCCCCAGCCGGGCAGAACGGCCCGGTGATCACCGATATCGTGCAGGACGCGGGCGGCGATGTGAACGGGCTGAACGCCGGCTTTGATGACGGCAATGTCTTTGATGAGGCGGTTGAGACCGACACGCTGATCAGCATCGAAAATCTGGAAGGCTCCGATGACGGCGATGATCTGCGCGGCGATAACGGCGCCAATCTGCTGAACGGCAATGGCGGCGATGACATCCTGCGCGGACGCCGCGGCAACGATGAGCTGAACGGAGGCGACGGCAACGACGACCTGCGCGGCAACCGCGGCGCCGACACGCTGGATGGCGGGTCAGGCGATGACGTTCTGCGCGGCGGACGCGGCAGCGACCAGCTGAACGGCGGTGCTGGCAATGACGAACTGCGCGGCGGCGGCGGCAACGACATCCTCAGCGGCGGCGGCGGCGTGGACATCATCGACGGCGGCAATGGCATCGACACCAACTCTTTTGCCAACATCAACCAGGGCGCCGCAGATCCGTCGGTTGCCGGCGTGACCGTGGTGCTGAATGCCGACGGCTCGGGCACTGCGTCCTATAATGGCGGCGGCGGCAACGGCCCGCTGATCGAAGAAGAGTTCACCGGCATCGAAAACATCACCGGCTCTTCCAACAACGATGATATCCGCGCCTTGGGCGCCGCCCCCAACGCCATTGACGGCGGCGATGGCGACGACTTTATCGCAGGCGGCGGCGGCGTGGACGTCCTGACTGGCGGCGAAGGCACCGACACCAACAGCTTCGTCAATATCGGGGCCGAGGTGGTCGCGGATCTTGGCTCTGGCAGCGCGTCGTATCAGCCGAATGAAACCACCACCGTGTTCGAAAACTTCAGCGGCTTTGAAAACCTCGACGGCTCGGACAATGACGACCAGCTGTTCGGCGGCGGCGGTGCCAACACGCTGACCGGCAATGATGGCAACGACCTGCTGGTGGGCCGCGGCGGCAATGACGTGCTGGAAGGCGGCGATGGCAACGACATCCTGCGCGGCGGCGGCGGTGCAGATGTGACCGACGGCGGCGCGGGCATCGACACCGCAGATTTCCAGGACATCGGTGCAGCTGTGATTGCCGACCTGAATTCCGGCGCCGCAGTCTATCAGGGTCCGAACGGTGCGGTTGTGGATACGCTGCTGAACATTGAAAACCTGACCGGCTCGGCAAACAACGACGTGCTGAACGGCGATGCCGGGGATAACCTGCTGGCCGGGGGTGGCGGCGGCGATACCATCAATGGCGGCGGCGGCAATGACGTGATCCGCGGCGATGCCATCGGCGACGGCGAGGCGATCACCGTCACCGTGACCAACACGCTGGGCGAAGGCGGCACTTTCCTGACCCCGGTCTGGTTCGGCTTTCACGACGGCGAAAACTTTGACCTCTGGACCGATGGCGCGGCCGCCAGCGGCGGGCTGGAGCGCATTGCCGAAGACGGCAGCGTCGAAGGCATCGCAGCCGAGTTCAACCAGCAGGTCGCAGGTGGCGGCGTTGATGCCACCATCATCGGCGGCAACGGTGCGCCGGGGCCGATCGACCCGGGCGAAAGCGCCAGCTTCACCCTCAATGTGAACGCCGATCAGGTCGGCCAGGGCTTCTTTACCTGGGCCACCATGGTGATCCCCTCCAACGATGCTTTCCTGGCCTCGCCCGACGATGCGCTGCAGGATTTCATCTTTGACGCCGACGGCAATTTTGCCGGGCCGCTGGTGATCGAACGTTTCGGCACCGATGTGCTGGATGCCGGCACCGAGGTGAACACCGAAGAAGGGGCTGCCTTCCTGAACCAGACCGCCCGCGATCAGGGCACCGCCGAGAACGGCGTGGTCCGCCAGCACGAGGGCTTCAACGGCTCCGAAGCCAATCCGGACGGCACCCCGGTCAACATCCTGGGCGGCACCACCGCCGCAGGCACCAGTGTTGATCCGGCCGAGGGCGACTTTACCCGCAACGGCGGCGAGGAGCAGCTCTTGCGCATCGTGGTCGACCTGGCCGAAGGCGGCGCGGATGTGCTGTCCGGCGGTGCCGGCAGCGACTATATCGACGGCGGCCGGGGCAACGACTTGCTGCGCGGCCAGCGCGGCGCGGATACCTTGGATGGCGGCGATGGCGCGGATGTGCTGTTTGGCGGCCGCGGGCGCGACCTGGCCGACGGCGGTGCAGGCAGTGACCGTATCGCAGGCGGGCGCGGCCGCGACACGCTGGACGGCGGCGCGGGCAATGACCGCATCGACGGCGGACGCGGCGCTGACGTGCTGACCGGCGGCGCCGGCAATGACCTGCTGACAGGCGGGCGCGGCGCCGATGCCTTTGTCTTCAACGAGGGCTTCGGCAATGACGTGATCACCGACTTCAACACCTCTGCCGATGGCGAGCTGCTGGACTTCACGGGTGGCGGTTTCGGCTTCGGCAGCTTTGATGATCTGTCCGGCGCAATCTCGCAGGACGGCAGCAATGCCCTGATCGACCTTGGGGACGACGGATCGATCACCCTGCTGGATGTGCAGGCCTCAGCCCTGACCGAGGATCACTTCCTGATCTAAAAACCGGCAGGAAAACCCAACGGCGGCGGCACTCCCCGGAGTGCCGCCGTCTCTCTCATTCTCAGTCCGCAGCCATCACCAGATCGCTGGCCTTTTCACCGATCATGATGGCCGGCGCATTGGTGTTGCCCGAGACGATCTCGGGCATGATCGAACAATCCGCCACCCGCAGCCCCTGCACCCCATGCACCCGCAAACCGGCGTCCACCACCGCATCCGCCCCCTGCCCCATCCTGCAGGTGCCGGTCGGATGATAGATCGACACCGAATTGCCGCGCGCCCAGTCCAGCGTGCCCGCGTAATCCTCCATCGCGAGATCCGCATCAGGCCGGAACTCCGCGGCGATCTTGGAGGCCAGCGGATTATGCCGGGCAATGCGGCGGGCAATGTTCACCCCGTCCACCAGGGTCCGGCAATCCGTCTCCGTCGCCAGATAATTCGGGTGGATCTTGGGATAGGTCTTCGGATCCGGCCCGTTCAGCCGGATCTCGCCCCGGCTTTCGGGGCGCAGCTGACACACCGACATGGTAAAGGCCGAGAACGGATGCACCCCCTCGCCGGGGCTGTCCGCCGACCAGGGCTGCACATGGAACTGGATGTCCGGCGTTGCCAGATCGGGCCGGGTTTTCATGAAACCGGTCGCCAGACTGGCCGCCATCGTCATCGGCCCGGCCCGGAACAGCGCGTATTTCAAGGCTATCCGCGCCTGATTGAACAGGCTGCGCACCTCGTCGTTCAGCGTCGGCTCGTTGCATTTGTACACCAGCCGCGCCTGCAGATGGTCCTGCAGCCCCTGCCCCACCCCCGGCAGGTCCGCCGCAACATCAATACCGTTGGCCTTCAGCTGCTCCGCCGGGCCAATCCCCGACAGCATCAGCGTCTGGGGTGAGTTGATCGCCCCCGCCGACAGGATCACCTCCTTGCGCGCGGTCAGGCTTTGCCGCTGGCCTGCACGGTCCAGATAGGTGACGCCAGTGACCCGGCGCCCGTCCAGATCGATCTTTTCAACCAGCGCATTGGTGATGATCTGCAGGTTCGCCCGCTCCCGCGCCGGTTTCAAAAACGCCACCGCAGCACTGCAGCGCCGCCCGTTGCGGGTGGTCAGCTGGAAATACCCCACCCCCTCTTGCGCGGCCCCGTTGTAATCGGGGTTGAACGGATATCCCGCCTCCTGCGCCGCCGCCACCCAGGCATCGCAAATCGGGCGCTGAATGCGCATGTTAGAGACTGTCAGCGGCCCGCCCGCGCCATGAAACTCATCCGCGCCGCGCTCCTGATCCTCGGATCGTTTGAACAAGGGCAGCACATCGTCCCAGCCCCAGCCCTCATTGCCCATCTGGCGCCAGCGGTCGTAATCCTCCTTTTGGCCGCGCACATACAAAAGCCCGTTCAGCGACGACGACCCGCCCAGAACCTTGCCCCGCGGCCAGTCGATCGACCGCCCATTCAGACCCGGATCGGGCTCGGTCTTGTAGCACCAGTCAACAGACGGGTTATGCATGGTTTTGAAATAGCCGACCGGGATGTGGATCCAGGGGTTTGTGTCGCGCCCGCCGGCCTCCAGCAGCACCACTTTGTTGCGCGGATCCGCACTCAGCCGGTTGGCAATCACGCAGCCCGACGACCCTGCTCCGATAACAATGAAATCTGCTTCCACGACCCTCTCCCGACTCTGTCAGGAAAAAACTTCTATACAGATTGCATGAAATAAGCTAGCTATTTTTGATACCAAACGTCTCAATAATTGATCTTAGGGAGGAAAATTATGGGGGTCACCGATAAACTGAACCGCATATCACGGCGGGATCTGTTCAAGGTTGCAGGCACTTACGGGATGAGCTCGACGCTGCTGGCGGCCGGCAGCTTTGGCGGCGCGATGAGCCTGGCGAATCTCGCATCAGCCGCAGAATCGACTTACGAGCGGCGCTTTTCCAAGCCCGCCAAGCACACGCTGAAATTCGGCGCCTCGGGGTTTAACGCCCGCAACCTGCTGATCGAACGGGCCGGCGCGCTGGAGTTTGCCCGCGACCTTGAATCCCGCACCGATGGCGAGATCCGGATTGAATTCATCGGCGACAATCAGATCTGCGGCCAGCTGAGCTGCGTTGAGAAAACCCAGCAAGGCATCGTTGATATCTACGCGGCCTCCACCCAGAACTCGGCCGGCGGCGCGCCCTATCTGAACGTGCTGGACTATGCCTTCATGTTCCCCGGCCGCGCCTCGCAGTATCACTTCCTCTATCACCCCAAGAGCCAGGAAATCCTGCGCGACCCGCTGGAAAAACGCCACGGGCTGAAATTCCTGTTCAGCCACTGTGAACTCCGCGGTATCCAGCTGGGCCTGAAATACAAGGACCAGCCGACCATCACCAAGCTGGAGCAGCTGTTCGGCACCAAGAACCGCGTCACCGGCACTCAGCTCGGCCGCATCGCCATGAAGGCGCTGAACCTGAACCCGGTCCCCGTCGCCTGGGAAGAAACCCTTGATGGCCTCAAACAGGGTCTGATCGACGGCGCCGAAACCTGGGCCTCTGCGGTGGCCTATGCCAACATGTCGCCGGTGGTTTCGCAGTCTGTGGACCTCAAATTCTTCTGCGGCACCGAACATACCTCAATGTCGGCCAAGGTCTTTGACAGTCTCGAAGGCTACCTTCAGGATGCGGTGCTGGAGAGCGCCTATTGGGCGCAGGCCCATGTGCAGGCCGCGAACGAGGCCGCGCTGGTCAAAACCGTCGGTTTCAGCGACCCGCAGCTGCCGGGCACCATGTTTGTTGAAAACGACGTGCGCCCTGCCTTCCTGCCGGACAGCGAAATCCGCATGGCCGAGGAAATGTGCTCGCCCGAGTTCCAGCCGCAGCTGTGGGAGCAGTGGCGCGACCGTCTGAACGGCTGGGCCGGCGGCATCGACACCTACCAGGAAATCTACAACATCGCGCGCGAAGTCGACAAAGACATGAAGCCCGAAAACGTGGAACCCCGCCGCTGGTGGAAAGCCTGACCGCCGCCTAGGCTGACAAAACCGGGGCCTGGCGCAGCATACCGCGCCGGGGCCTGCCCCTCCGGAACGGGAGACCGGAGGCTTGATGGGAGGAACGCATGACGCTCTGGTCTGATATCAGCGCGATTTTCAGCGCATTTGCATCGCAAGACAGCTGGGAAATCCGCAACGCCCTGCAAAGCAACGCCGCCTGGGTGCTTGGCACCATTGCGGCGGCTCTTGGCGGGCTATTGGTGATGCTGATCTACCGGCTGGTGCCGCTTTTGGACCGGCACCTGGAGCGCACCATCATGGTGTGGAGCTATCTGGCCATTGCCTTCATCATCTTCTGGGGCGTCATTGACCGCTTTGTGTTCAAGAACCAGCAGCCCTGGTCCACCACCATTCCGCCGCTCTTGTTCATGGT
>NZ_CP035422.1 GCF_004123675.1 Leisingera sp. NJS204
GGTCCGCGCCAATGGCGGGCGTTACGCGTCCCTGAACGCCGGTCAGCCTACGGGTCTCAACCCGCTCTGGACCGAAACCGATGCACGCGGCACCGCCTGGCTCTCGGACTGGCTCACCACGCTGCTCTACCGCGCCGACAAGCCCCTGACCCCGGCACAGACCAACCGCATCCAGGAAGTGGTGCGCCAGAACGCGCAGGCCTCCAATCCGGCCCTGCGGAACTGGCGGGATTTCGCATCGCTTTTTGTGTCCACCGATGATGGCGGCGATCTGCACCAGCGCCTGTTTGAGTGGACCGAAGACGGCCGCTATGGGTGGATCTTCGGCCAGACGCTGGAAGATACGTTCTCGCTCGAAGGCGAAGTGGTCGGGTTCGATCTCACCGGCATTCTCGACAGCGAGGCCGAGAAAGAACGCATGGCGGTCCTATCCTATCTTTTCCGCCGGGTCGAGCGCGAGATCGAGGATCGTCGCCCCACAATCATCGTGATCGACGAGGCCTGGAAGGCGCTCGACAACGCATATTTCGCCGAACGGTTGTCGAACTGGCTCGTGACTGCGCGCAAGCAGAACACCGTCGCGGTGATGATGACGCAATACGCAAGCCAGCTCGAGCGCACCCGGACCGGCAAGACCATCGTCGAGGCCGTGCCGACGCAGATCCTGCTGCCCAATATCCGCGCGCAGCCTGCGGACTACGCCATGCTGAACCTCACGGAGAAGGAGCTCGACGTCCTTCTCAACACGGGCAGCAACAGCCGCTTGGCGCTCATCCGTGACGATCAGGGCTCGATCGTCGTCGATGCCGATCTGAGCGCGCTTGGACCCAATCTCACCATCCTTGGCGGCATGGAAAAGGGCGAAGCGCACGTTGGCGCCGATTATCGCACCCGCCCGGACTTCTGGAGGCTTTCATGATCCGTATTCTCTTGTCCCTGACAGCACTCGGCCTGCTCGCTTCCTGTGCGCAGTATCGCGAACCGCAGGCAAACTGCTTCACCTTCCTGGCCTCGACAGCCCCTGTCGCGCCTGATTGCACCTTCACGCCTCTAGATGCGCCGGAGGGCGACATTGAAGTCTAGCCTGCCTCATATCCTCGCGTTTTGCCTGCTGCCTGGTCTCGCCTTGTCTCAAGGTGTGCCGACCAATGACAGTGGGCTGACCTCGCGTGACATCGTCGAGACCGGTGATCGCGAGGCTGACTTGGCCGTTCAGGCCGACAAGCTCGCCGTGCGCGAACTCATCGCGGAGATCGAGCGCGAACAGCTGGCAACCCTGCAACGCATCCTCGATGCCCAGACCAGCTTCGGCGGTCAGGGCTTGCCGGCTATGGTCTCGGGGCTGGAAAGCGGCAGCGGGTATCCGGCCCGGTCAGTCGAGGCGGTCTATGGCAATGCCGACATCGACCCCAATCCCGGCGGTGCGCAGATGTTCGGCGACGCCGCCGAGAACATCGAGCAGCTCATCATCCGCGTCGCCCAGGAAACCAGCGACTTTGCGGGTGTCGGCCGCGCTGGTCTCTCACCCGTCCAATGGCGCGCGTTGCTGCAAGCGCTCATCTGGCAGGAAAGCCGTTTCACCATTGGGGCACGGTCTCCCGTCGGCGCCTATGGCCTCACCCAGATCATGCCCGGCACCGCCAGCGATCTCGGCATCAACCCGGATTACTATGACAGCCCTTACCTGCAGGTGCATGGCGGCGCGCGCTATCTCGCGACCCAGCTCAACACATTCGATGGCAACATCATCAACGCGCTCGCGGCCTATAACGCCGGACCCGGCCGGGTGTTCGAGTATGGCGGCGTGCCGCCCTTTGCCGAAACCCAGCATTACGTTCAGGTCATTCCCGAACGCTACAATCTCTACCTGAGCCGTATCGGCGGGATCGAAGCGCTTGGCACGATCGACCCCGCGCTTCTGGCCAATGCCAACCTCTCAATCACCGGGCACGGCGCGGCCTTCTATGGTAACAACTCACCCGCCGCGATCAGGCAAGCCGCCTTCCGTATTGCGGACATCGTCGAGCGGATTTCCGAGACGGAAGACGTGCAAGAAAGCATCGCGCTCAACACCTATGCCCGCGCCGAACTCGTGCGCCTCGTCGCTGCACGCATCCGGCTTCAGGCGGCCCGCACCCGAGTCCTCTCTGCCGAGGAGCTGGCCCAGGCCAGCGCCCGCATGGCCGAAGGCGCGTTCATGGATTTTACGATCAGGGAGATTGAATGATGGGACGGAAGTTTCTGAGAGCGGCCTTGGCCGCAACGCTTGGGATTGGCCTGCATCTGGGAGCCCTCTCCCCTGCCGCGGCGCAGGGCGTGCCCGTCGTCGACACCCAGAACATCGCGCAAAACATCCAGCAGCTCCGGCAGATGATCGAAGACGAGATCCTGCAAAACGAGCAGCTGACGCAGCTCCGCGAACAGCTCGGCCTTCTCACGGATCAACTCGCGGAGCTGCAAAGAACCTATGAAGCGCTCACCCGACTTGCCGAGCTTCCAGAAATCATCCGCACGGAAATGGAAGACGAGTTGAACGGACTGCTCGACCAGGAGTTCGGAGACATCCTCGCCACCATCGAGGCCATCAAGACGGGTGACTTCTCAGGTCTGTCGGGCTCCGGTGCAGGCGAGATCGAAACCCAGATGGACCGGGTGCTGGCCGATCTCGGCTTCGATGAAGACACGCTCTCGGAAATGGCCACCAGCGGCAATCCCGGGGCCAACCGTGTGGCCACGCAGGCAACAACCGGCGCACTCGTCTCAGCCGCCGCCCAGAACAGCTATGAAGATGCCGGCCAGTCGCTCGAGCGGGTAGACCGCCTTGTCGGGCTCATCGACGACATGGAAGAGCTCAAGCAAAGCATCGATCTCAACACGCGCGTGACCGCGGAGCTCGCCATTGCGCTGGTCGCCATGTGGCAACTCGAAGCCATCCAGACCGTAGGCGATGGCACAGGCGGCGTGATCGATGCCGCCACCATCGCCGAAGAGCAGCGCTTCATGGATTTCACGTTACCGGACCTCCGGGCCGAGTGATCGCGAGGGCATGACGGGTGGCGACTGAACAAGAAATCATCGAGGAAGAACTGGTCTACGGTGCCTTGCGCCGCGAACGGCTCTGGCAACGCCTTGGTCTGGCAGGTCTTGTCTTCGGCATCATCGGCTGTCTGAGCGCAGCAGCAGTCGCGATCCTCGATGTCGATCCGCCCCCCGTCGTTGTCCCCTATGATCCCGCCACCGGCTTTGCACTCCCCGAAGCCTCGGTGGGCGCCTCCTCGGTGACCGCCAACCAGGCGATCATCGAGGCGGAGGTGTTCCGCTATGTGGCCGACCGGGAGGTCTATAACCAGCTCGACAACGATCTGCGCATCCGCAGCGTCCTGCGCCGCTCGGACGGAGCTGCCGAGAGCGGGCTGCGCCAGATCTGGAACAGCGCAAATGAAAACTATCCGCCGACCGTCTATGGCCCCAATGCTCGGCTCGACGTGGAAATCCTCAGCATCAACCGGATCGGAACCAACCGCGCGACGGTCCGCCTGCGCAAGCGCCTGACGTCCATTAACGGCACCCAGACCGGCCTCTTCACTGCGACGCTTCTCTTCGAGTTCCGCCCGGAGACCCGCCGCTCCATCGATGAGGTCTGGACCAATCCATTCGGCTTCACCGTCCTCGAATATTCCATCCGCTCCGACAGATTGGAGAACTGATCTTGTTTCCCGTACGAATTGCATTTGTTGTCCTTATCGTTTTGTTGCCGGGGTTGGTCGCCGCCGAAGCCATCCCGCGTGGCGGTCCCAACGACAGCCGGGTGCGCTTGGCCACCTACCAGGAGGGTCAGGTCTACCGTCTCAGCGTGTCACTCACCCATGTGACCACCATCGAGTTCGGGATCGGCGAAAGCATCCGCTCGATCATCGCGGGCGACACCGAGGGCTTCGAGATCGACGGCGTCCCGGGCGGTCAGGCCTTCGCGATCAAGCCCGTCGCGCGCGGGGTGCATACCAATGTGACAGTCTATACGAACCGCCGGAGCTACTACTTCAACGTCGAGGAGGTCCGCAGCCCAACCTTCTACGTGGTGCAGTTCCGCTATCCTGATGACGCTGCGCGCCCGACCCGGGCCATCGCCGCCCAAGCACCAAACTACAATTACGGCGCCAGCGCGCGGACCGAGTTCACGCCAACGCGCATCTGGGATGACGGGACGTTCACGTATTTCGCGTTTCCGAGAAACGCACCTGTGCCAGCGATCTTCCGCTACGCGGGCGGCCGTGAACGCACGGTCAACACGCAAACCCCTGAAGACGGCGTGATCCGCGTCAGCGGCGTGAACCGCCAATGGATCCTGCGACTTGGCGAAGAGGTGGTCTGCATCGAGGCGATCGCGCCCGCGGAGGCCACCTCATGAGCGATACCGGGAACACCGAGCTGGAAAAACGCCTCGCCGCCCTTGAGAAAGGCAGTGCCCGCGCCCCCACGGCGGCGCAGCGCCGGTCGCCCCTTCTCGCGCTGATCGTGATCCTCGTCATCGGCGTGGGTGGTGCCCTGCTTTATCTCCTCTCACAGCCCGACGAAGAGGAAGCCTTACCGACGGCCACCCCGGACGTCTTCCAAAACGAAGGGGACGGCTTTGGCGCTATCGAGACCTTGCCCCCGCCCGAGCCCGAGGTTGTGTTCGTCGGACCAGACCCCGTCGAGCCCAACGCGGAGCTTCTGGCGCAGATCACCGCCCTGCAGGCCCAGATCGAGGAGTTGCGCAACGCCCCTGAACCAGTTGTCGAGGAAGACACCGCCGCCGCAGAGGCAATTGACGCGCTGACTGCTCAGATCGCGGCGCTACAAGCCGCCTCGGAAGCAGCACAGCAACGATTTCAGGACGAACTGACGGCGCGGGATCGAAGTCTTGAACAACTCCGCATGGATCTGGAATTGGCCCAACTCGAGGCCAGCCGACCGCAACCCGCACCAGCGGGCCCCACGGAAGATGAGCTGCGCGCACGCGAGCAAGAGCGACTGCGCCGCGAGGAAGAAGCCCGGCGCATGGCCGAGCTGGAGCGCCGGGCCGCGGAGGAACGCGCCTTCCAGGAGCGGCGCATCGCCTCGCCCACCATCGCGTTTGGCGGTGCCTCAGGAGCGAATGAAACGGCTCTGACCGAACGCACCTTCGGCGAGGTGACGGATTTCGTGCTGAACGGTGCGCTGCCCTCCACCGTGACGCAGGCCGAGGTGATCGCCAATCCTTCCAACACCATCATCCAGGGCACCATGATCCAGGCCGTCATGGAAACCGCCCTCGACAGCTCACTGCCCGGCCAGACCCGTGCCGTGGTGTCCGAGGATGTCTACAGCGTCGATGGCGCGCGCCTCTTGATCCCCCGCGGATCCCGTCTCGTCGGGCGCTACCGCGCTGGCGTCGATATTGCGCAGCGCCGCGTCACGATCGCTTGGGACCGGATCATCCTGCCCGCGGGCCAAACCGTCCAGATCAGCTCCTTCGGGGGCGATGAACTTGGCCGCTCCGGCGTCACGGGTTTCGTGGACACGCGTTTTGCCGAGCGTTTCGGGTCGGCCGCCCTGATCTCGCTGATTTCGGCCGCGCCAAGTGCCGCCGCCTCCGAGGTCCAGGATGAGACTGCCGCCGACGTTCTCGAAGACGTTGGCGATGATCTGGCAGATGCCACGGACAGCGTCATTGGCGATTACCTCTCCATCGGCCCCGTCATCTATGTCGACCAAGGCGCGCGCGTCACCGTCATGGTCGACCGCGATCTGGAGATCTTCTAGCCCGATGTCGCTCAGCTATCTCGAGACATCCCTTGACCGGATCGACGCCGCCGCCCGCGACGATGTCATCGAGATCTGTATCAACCCCGACGGGACCTGTTGGGGCGAATTCCAGGGCGATCACTTCATGCGCGCGCTGGATCAAAGGCTGACGGGCGTTCAGGTCAGGGACCTCGGCAACCAGATCGCCTCCTCGGCCAATACCACGATGAGCAAGGACCGCCCCATCGTCTCGGTCTCGATCACCTACAAGGGGCGCCCGATCCGCGCACAGGTCATCACCCCGCCCGCCGTGCTCTCGGCCTCGTCGATCAGCCTGCGGTTCTTTTCCAGCCTGCCGCTCAAGGGCATCGAACTCGACTTTCTCTTCGGTAAGGAACGCAAGCTCGAAGAACTGCGCCTCGAGAAAACGCGCGAGCTGCGCGAGGTCGTGGCCTCCGGTTTGATCGATGACGCCCTCGCCTTCTGTGTCGAGAACAAGCTCAACATGATCGTCTCGGGCGGCACCTCGACCGGCAAGACCGTCGCTGCGCGAAAGATCCTCTCCCATGTCCCGTCTGAGGAACGCATCGTCACCATCGAAGAAGCCGCCGAGCTTCTACCGACGCAGCCCAATGCTGTGACCCTGATCGCCAATCGCGATGCGGAATTCCAGACCGCCGATGTGCTTCTCACCGCCACGCTGCGCATGCGCCCCGACCGGATCATCCTGGGCGAGGTGCGCGGCAAGGAGGCCATGACCTTTCTGGAAGCCATCAACACCGGCCATGGAGGCTCGATGACCACGCTGCATGCCGAAACCCCGCAATTGGCCGTGCAGCGGCTCGCGATCGCGGCGCTGAAGACCGAAATCCCGATGACCTATGCCGACATGATCCAGTACATCGAGAACTCCATCGACGTGATCATCCAGGCCGGCCGCCATGACGGCAAACGCGGCATCACAGAATTCTACCTCCCCGGCGCAACTGAGATTGGAATTTCCCAATGAAGACATTTGAATACGATATTCTGTCCTTTCCCATGACCCGCAAAGCCAGCCTTGCCGACATGCAGGCCAGCCTGAATGCCAAAGGTGCGAAAGGCTGGGAGGTGGTGTCGATCAGCTCCTCGGAATTCGCCAATGTGGGACACACGGTCTTCCTGAAGCGTGAAACCACAGCCACCGGATCCACGGCATGAGGCAGGCGAGCTGTACCCTCGTACTGACTGCGCTGGTCCTGGGCCTGACGTCGGCACCCGGCTTCGCTGAGCGCAATCTCGTGCCGACCCTCGAGCGCAGTTTCGACGTCTGTCCAGACCGGCCCGCTGAACCCGTGTGGATGCAGGAGATCCCCCTGCGCCAATCTTATCAGCGAGTTCTGGTTCAGGACATCTACCGCGCCCAGAACCTCGAGCGGATTGTCGAGACCGTCAGCTGCGCCTGCGAAATCCGGTTCCCGTCCTGGGACGCTGCCGAAGCGGTGTTTCGGGAGAGCTACGCGAGCGACGAACGATGGGAAATGCTCGAAGCCTCCGACGCCTACAACCGCCGCGCCAACGCCGCCCGAACTGCCGCCAAGGCCATCTGCGACGCCGCAGGTAATTGGTAAGGCAGCCCCGCGATGAGTGTCGTCACCTACTTCGTTGAAACCTCCCAGGGCTATCTCGACACCGCCGCAGAAACCCAGTTCGGATCGGTTGCGGCAACGGTTGGCACGCTTCTGGTGCTGGGAACAACGCTGGTGGTGGTTCTCGTTTTCCTGAACATGGTCTACCAGTACAAGGCGATGGACGGACGCACGGCATTCTGGCTCGCGGTCAAGATCGGGCTCATCGGGATATTTGCAACCAACTGGGTGCAGTTCAACGCCCTCTCCTCCGCCATCCTGGCCGGGATCGACAGCATTGCGGGTGCGCTGGTTGCTTCCGTTGGTGGTGGAACTCCCGGCCCTTCTGGCACTTTCGCAGAAGAGTTTGACCGGCTAATCGCGGAACTAGGGGACTATCTCAACGCCGCTGGGTCCGAGCTGAACTGGATGGCAGGGGCCATGCTCGACATTGTCGGGGTCCTCTTGCTCTCGATCCTCGGCGGGCTGGCCGCCTTCATCCTCGTGGCATCCCGCCTGATGATCGCACTTCTGATCGGGATCGCACCGGTGATGATTTTCCTGACCCTCTTCGAGGTCACCAAGGACTATTTCGCGCGCTGGCTGTCGGCGCTGGTCTCCTTCGCGCTCTACCCCATAGTCGTGGCCGGTGTGTTCGCGACAATCACGGGTGTCTCCTCTGCCCTCATCGGCGAACTCGGCGACCCGGAGGGAGCCTCAAACATCGGCGCGCTCATTCCCTTCTTCATGATGGTGCTCATGGCCAAGGGCTTCATCATTGCCACGCCCTTCATCGTCCGCGCGATCTCCGGAAACATTATGATGCCCGCCCTCTCCGGTGGTCTCGGCGGCGGCTACAGCTTTGCCCGCGCCGCCATGGGAAGCCAGCAGGCCTACAATCGCTACCTGATCGGAGGCGCAAGTGGCGCAGAATACGCAGCCCTCAGGGCGCGGCAGTTCTTCGGCGTGCAGCAGATGCCCGTGAGGCAGGGCATGGGGCAGACGGGTTCCGCAGGAGGCGCAGGATCCGCAGACTCGGGGTCAAAAATGCTGGCGCAGCTGGCGAGACTGGGTCGACTTGGCCGACGGTGACGGCCCGTAGCGGACCTTCACATATCGAGTCGCGAAGGTCCGGTTCCGGGGTGTTACTAACATGAAGGAGTGCGCAACGGAAAGCCGTTGCACCATCAGAACATTGACCCCAAGTCAGAAGCCCCTGTCGGGTAAGCGGCAGGCATCGCTTTCACCTGCGCCGCCGTCAGCCCCAGCTTGATCGCCAGCGAGAAGACGTTGATCAGCTCGGCATACTCCGGGCCGAACATGTGGGCTCCGAGGATCTTGCCATCCTTGCCGGTGATAATCTTCGCACCGGCATGTGTTTCACCGATGCGCTTCTGCGAGAACCAGCCCGAGGTGTCGGTGAAGCTCACCTCCACATCACCCACCTCTCGCGCCTCTTCCTCGAGCAACCCGACCCGCGCCAGCTCGGGTATGGTGAACACCACGCTCGGCACTCCAGTGTAGTCGGGTTCAGTCCGCTTGCCCTTCAGCATGTTGGAGGCGGCGATCTTACCTTCGAACACAGCTACCGGGGTCAGCGGCTTTCCTGGCGAGGCGGCAGCGTCTCCGGCCGCATAGATGCGTGGGTTCGACGGAGATTGCAGCCAAGGCATGACCTTCACGCCACCGTGCTCGGTTTCGATATCGGCAGCCGCAAGGTCAAGATGGTCGATGGCAGGCACCCTACCTGCACCGTGAACGACGAGATCGGCTTCGATGGAATGGCTCTGACCGGCCCTGCGGTAGAGCACCCGGCGCGCCCCATTCGCGTCCTCGATCCGTTCCATTTCGGCCTCGGCCGCGATCTTAATCCCGGCTTCGCGGCTCCGTTCGAGCAACATCTTTACGAGTTCGGGGTCAAACATCTTCAACTGGCGTGCGCCGCGGTCGAGGATTGTCACCTCAGCTCCCGCCAGCGCGGCGATATGGGCGAATTCGAAGGAGATGTAGCCGCCACCGACAAAGGCGATCCGGCGCGGCAGTTCGGCGAGGTTCAGGAAATCGGTGCTGTCGATCAGTCGCTCGGCACCGGGAAATTTCAGCGGCCTCGGCTTTGCGCCCGTAGCAATCAGTGCGCGGCGAAAGGCGATCTCGCCGTAGCCGTCGATCTCGATCCGGTCCTCGGCGGTGAAGCGCGCGCGGCCATGTAGCGTTTTCACCCCGGCCTCTGTCAGCGCACTTTCCATGCTCTCGGGCACCGGGTCGGTGAAGCTCTCCTTGTGCTTCATCAGCGTGGGCCAATCGATCCTGGTCTCTCCTGCGACGCCCTTGCCTTCGAGCAGCCGCACGGCCTCCACCGCCTCGGCGCCGGCGCGCAGCATCTTCTTCGGGTCGCAGCCCCGGAGTGCGCAGGTGCCGCCATAAGGCAGCTCGTCGACGATGGCGACGGACCAACCCGCCTGGCTGCATTTTTTCGCGGCGTTGATCCCGGCCATGCCGGCGCCGATGACGATCAGGTCGAGTGTCTCGGTCATATGTGCTCCTCGTTCATGCTTGTCAGTCTGGGGCCGCTTACGCGTTCAACGATAGCGACCCATCAATCGTTCACTCAGCCCCCAGATCGCCATAGTGCCTCCACCCGTCGCAATGCCGAGCCAACGCCAGCCGTCCTCTCCGAGCGGCACCAGCCCCGTGCCATGGCCCAGCACAGGAAGCGTCATCGCCAGCAGGAAGGGCCCGGTGTAGCGGCAATGGACCCGGCCACAGCGCCGGGCATTGAACAGGCAGGCACTTCCCATCCACACCAATGCCAGCAACCAGATCCCCATCTTGGGTCCATCGGGCAGTGGAATCGCCAGCACCATGGCACCTATCGGCAACCACCAGGCAAGAGCGGCGCCGAGAGTCGAACCGAGGAGGTCGCGCTTCGATTTTCCGCTCATGCCTTCACCCAGCGCAGCAACTGAGAGCGGCCACGTCCTTCTCGAAGGTCTGGGCCGCAAGCTTCAGCCCTTCCACTGTCGTGAGATAGGGCATGATGGTATCGCCCAACTCCTCGTAGGTGAGCCCGGCTTTCAGCGCCATCGCTGCGGTCTGGATGCTGTCTGCGCCCTCGGGGGCGAGGATCTGCGCCCCCAGCAGGCGTTTGCTGCCTGCCTCGGCCACCAGCTTGATCAGACCGCGCGTGTCGCGGGCGGCAAGCGCGCGGGGGACTGCGTCGAGCGGCAGGACCGAGGTGAGGACCTCGTGTCCAGCGGCGCGGGCCTGTGCCTCGCTCAGTCCCACGCCCGCCACCTGCGGATCGGAGAACACGACCCAGGGCATCGTGCTGTTGTCGTAGCTGCGTGCCTCTCCCGCCACCGCGTTCCGGGCGGCGAGCTTGGCGCCGTAGGCCGCCATATAGACGAACTGGTTGCGCCCTGTGACATCGCCAGCGGCCCAGACGTTCGAGTTGGTGGTGCGCATCTGCGCGTCCACCACGATGCCGCCGCGCGCGCCGGTCACGATCCCGGCCGCGCCGAGGTTCAAGCCATCACTGTTCGGCACCCGCCCGGTGGCAAGCACCAGTCGCTCGGCGATGAAGTTCTCACCCCCGTTACCGGTCAAACGTAGGCCGTCGCCGTCGCGCACCACGCTCTCGTAGCCGGCGACCCGCGCCAAGCGAATACCCTCGGAAGCGAGGTAGCCCTCCAGTGCTTCGGAAATCTCGGGTTCGGCCTCGGGCAGCACACCGCGGCGGCTGACCAGCGTCACCGCGACACCGGCACGGGCGAAGAGCTGCGCAAACTCCACGCCGATATAGCCCGCACCGAGGACCAGCATTGAGGCGGGTAGAACGGTGAGTTCCAGCGCCGACGTGCTGTCGAGGGCGCCGATATCCTGAATGCCGGGGATCGCGGGCGCGTGGGGACGCGATCCGGTGGCGATAACGATCTTCGCTGCCGGGAACGCCGCGTCGTCTACGGTAAGACTGCCTTTGCCGTCGAACCGGGCGCGACCTTCGATGTAGTCCACGTTCTCGTGCCGAGGCAGCACGTCGGCGTATTTTGCCGCGCGCAACTCCTCAACGAGCGCCTGCTTTTGCGCAACCGTCGCAGTCCAATCAGTCACGCTGGCTTCGGCACTGATGCCGTCAAACCGATTGGCGGCGCGGGCGTGGTGAAGGCCCTCCACGGCGCGGATCAGGGCCTTGGAGGGCACGCAGCCCACGTTCACGCAGGTCCCGCCAATCGTCCCATCGCCGATCAGCGCGACTCGAGCCCCGGCTTCGGCGGCGGTAATGGCGGCCGAAAATCCGGCCGAACCAGCGCCGATCACAGCGAGATCGTAACCGCCCTTGGGAGTGCAGCAATCTTTCATATCATTCTCTCTTCAATTCGTGCGTTGGCGCCGCCAGAGCGCAAAAATGGTGATGCCGATGAACACTGCCAGCGCCGGCAGGAGCACGAAGTCGAGCCAGCCCAGCATGGCCGAGAGCCCGACCGCGCCCAGCAGGACCACAAGGACCGGGGTGAAGCAGCACAGCGCCACCAGGACGGTGCCGATCAGCCCGTATTTCAGCATGCGGTCGTCCTTGGGGTTTGTCTCGCGCTCGCTCACGAGACGTCTTCCTGGGCCACTGTTGCTCCATAGCCCACTCCGGTGACGGCGGCGATCAGCTGGTCCGGGTCGGTGGCGAGATCGTCATAGTGCAGGACGTAAACGCCATCCTCGGCCTCGCCCTCGAGGAATTCCGCGATCTCCACAGTCTCCACGCGCTTGAGCGCAGTGGCGACGATATAGCTGCACGAGGGGCAGGTCAGACCAGTGACGTGCAGGCGGGTCTCGGCTTCGGCTGCAAAGATCGCGGTCGGCGAGATCCAGAGGATGGCAGCGAGTAACACTTGTCTCATGATGGGCTCCGATATCAGAAGGTTAGGATGCGCGGCGCGACATAGGGAAAGACCAAGGCCAGCAGCACCACGGCCAGCGCACCCCAAAGCAGTCCGCGCATCAGGCCGCGATCCACCGGGCGCGCGCAGACCCCGGTGCCACAGTCCTCGGCAGACACAGGTCGGTAAGCCTTCCAGAATCCATAGCCGAGCGCCGCCAAGGCGAAGGAGAGGGTTATCCACTTGTAGGAGTAGAGCGCTGTAAGTTGGCCGATGAAGACCCCGGTGACGCCAAGGCTAACCAGGACCAGCGGCAGGATGCAGCAGGAGGTCATCGCCAGCGCCCCGAGCACCCCGGCGCCAGTGGCGGTCCATCCGGTCCTGTCGGGGCTGTCGCCCTCCCAACGTTCGGTATCGTTCGTCTCGATCGTCATCGTGTCACCCTGTTGTCGTTCGATGACTGACAAGATAGGGTCTGTAGCAGCTACAGGATCAAGGAGAAATTTCATGTCGGCTGATCACGCCCCCGCGAGCGAGCTCAAACGCTCCGATCTGGCCAGGCTGACCGGCTGCAACCTCGAGACGATCCGTTATTACGAAAATGTCGGCCTGGTGCCTGATCCGCCACGCACCGCATCGGGCCATCGCCGCTACAGCACGGCACATGTGGAGCGGCTGAACTTCGTGATGCGCGCGCGGGACCTTGGCTTTACTATGGAAGAGATCCGCGGGCTGCTATCTCTCGTCGATCGCGGCAGCCACACTTGTGCCGAGGTCGAGCGGATGGGGCGCCACCATCTCGAGGTAGTGCGCGACAAGATCCGCGATCTCCAAGTGATCGAGACCGTGCTCGCTCAGACAATCGCACGCTGCACCGGCTCGGACACACCAGATTGCCCCCTGCTCGACGTCCTTAGTGCGGGACAGACCAAGTCAGAGTAATCAGAAAGCTCGGTGGAATAGCTGTCATACACGCGAATTGCAGCGAATGGCCGTTGTCCGCCCTCTATGACCGTCAGACCATGCCCACCGCCCTACCGGTGAATTGGCTTTTTGCCACCCTCCTCCTCTCGCAGCATCTCTTCCATTTCATCCAATCCATCGACAGCAGAGCGCATCTGCGCCTCATCATCCACGCCCACTGTCTCGGCATCCGCAACCTGGCCCCCAAAATCCATTTCCATCTGTCGCTGTTCCTCGGCGATTACGGCTTGAACGACAGGCGCAGTCTTCTTTGGGGTGACATCGGTTTGCCCTGACGATTGGCCATCAGCAGCGTGGCGTGCGGCCTCAACGTCGGCGTCGGGTCCGCCTGCTCCGTCCGAAGGCGGCGTCATCGGCATGGCGCGCACACTCAGCGGCAGCGTGCCCTGCGGCCCCCCTCCCCCCGGCTTCGGAAACGGCAACTCCCCCGTCTGCGCCGCGTGGATCGCCTTGAACAGCCGATCGTCAAAATATTGGATCCGCTTCGCGCGGACCGGCATCTGGGCATCGATCACCATGACGATCTCGTCGAGCGGCAGGCGGCGCGCCTCATCCTCGGGCAGGAGAGAGCTTTCTTCGGTCCGGGTGGACTGGCTGCGTCCTTCAAAGGGGTTCTTGCCGATGGACTGGGAGCGCGTGATGACGGTCTTCGTGGTCTTGCCAACCGCCTTGCTCAGCTCTTCGACGGTCTTCTCATCAGAAGGCGTCAGGTAGAGCTTCACGCCCGCGTTGCCCTGCAGGGCGCGGCGGGTGTTCTCGCCGTAGATTTCATCGAGGGCGGGGATGGTTTGCGTGACCACAGCCAAATGCCCGCGATAGGTGCGCAGGGTCTCGATGCTCTCGACCACGATGGGCATCTTGCCCAAGCGATTGAACTCGTCGAGCATGATCATCACTGGCCACTGCTCATCCGGCCCGGGGTCCTTTTCCTGCATCGCCGAGAGGAGATCGGAGAAGAAGAGCCGGATCAGCGGCGCGAGGGGTTTCACCATCAGCGGCTGGACCACGAGATAGACCGAAAAAGGCTTCTTGCGGATCGTGCGGAAATCAAAGTCCGAGACTGCCGTCGCCTCATCGATGGCCGGGTTCTGCCATTGATCGAGCCCCGAGGTCATCAGGAGCGAGACGTAAGAGGTCAGCGTGTCATTATTGGTCGAGGCCAGCCGGGTGAAGATCAGCTTGGCGGCCCTGTTGTCGACCTCGTGGCCGCGCGCGAAGTATTCCTTCTGCTTGTTCCCGCCCGAGGCGGCGATCCGATAGATTTCGCCCAAGGTGGGGCGCTTGCGCTGGAAGGCCAAGAGCCCTGCCGCCACGAAGAGATCGATCCCGCCCTTGAGGAGGCCCTGCACCCGGTCATTGTCGCTCTGCAGGAACAGCGTCGCCAGGAGCTGCAGTTCCATCTGCTGGCGCGCGGGATCTTTCAGTTGATGGATGCGCAGGAGCGGGTTGTAGCGATGGGTGCGCTTGCCCTCCCAATCGGTGGGGGCAAAGCGATAGACCTTGTCGCCTTGGCCTGCGCGGTGCCGGGCCGTTGCCTCGAAACACTCGCCCTTCACATCGAGCGTCACGGCGGAGCCTTGCCAGGTCAGCAGGTTCGGAATGACGAAGCCCGTAGTCTTGCCGCGACCGGTGGGGGCCACGATCAGCGCATGCGGGAAAACCTTCGAGCAGATGTAATTGGCGCGGGAGCCCGGCGGCCCCAGCTTGCCGAGGATGAACCCGGTGCCGGGCGCCCCGAAGAACCCATTGGCCTTCATCTCGCGCGCGGTCTGCCAATGGGTCTGGCCAAAGCGTGTCAGGGCGGACCCCGAGAGGGCGAGGCTCAGCATCAGGCCGGCGGCAGCGAAGCTGCCGATGATCAGGTGAATAAGTTGCGCATCCTCCGGGCGGCGGTCCAGGATCGCCAGATAGTTCTGCGCGATATATGCAAAGTCGATCTCGGCCCCGAAGCCGAGATCCTGGTAGGTCAGCACCGCCGAGGCGATGGTATAGCCCATGGCCCCGGTCACCAGCGTCACCAGCAGGACGCCTGTGGCGATCCGCGCTTTTCCCATGGAGGCGCTCAATGGACTTGGCCCCGCTCGGTCTCGCCATCCACGTCTGTCGGGCGGTGCTTTTCATATTCGGTGTCGGCAAGATCATCGACCACCTGGCGCAAGGCCTCCGTGTTGGCCGTCGCTGCATCCGATTGCAGGTAGACCTTGGCGACATAGAGCCGGTCGAGACGGTCCTCGAGAACCTTTTCCAGCGCATCGGCATCGCCAGATGTGAGCCGCTCAAGTTGACGGTTATCAAGCACCCGCGCGATCTCGTCGCGGAAGGCGTCCCGCTCCGCCTCGCTCTCGAAGGGCGCGGACAACTCCCCCGCCCGCTCATGGTCCAGAACACGCGCAATCTCGTCTGCGAGGCGGTCGGCATTGTCAGACCGCGGCGCAGTTTCATCGCGGGTTGCGAGGATGTCGTCGCGCGTGCCAGACCCGAGCCTGTCGCGCAACTCGTTTTCGCGGCGGACCTGATTGATGACCTCCGTGTCCCGGCTCTCGACGACGGCCGCATAGGTCGCGCCAAGCCCGCGGGCGAGGTGGGACGGCATGTCCGGATAGCGCGCGCGCAAGTCATCCGTGACAGCATCTGCAACCGGCACGCGGAGGTCGCGTCCCTCCATGATGCGGTCGACCTCGCGGGTGATCTCGCTGGCGCGGGCCGCATCGGTGATGGTCTCCCTGTAAGGCTCAGACCGGTCGATCACATCGCCGGGACGTGCGAGCAAGTCCGGGTGTGCCTCGAGATACGCGCGCTGCTCCGTCTCGATCCGACGCTCCGCCCGCGAGACCACTTCCCAGTCCCGGTCCTCCACCTGCTGCGCTGTCAGGCCCTCTGCGCGCATCTCCTGACGGATTGTCCCTTCCATCGCCCGGACCGCGTCCCGGTGATAATGGAACCGCTCGCTGATCGGTTCCGCTTCCATGACACCATCCCGGCGCAGCACCTTCTCCTGTTCCAGCATCGTGCCAAGTTCGACGTGCACATCGTTGAGAATGTCGCGGGCCTGTTCCAGATCGGCGCGGCGTTCGAGGTTCAGATCGCGCGCCTCGGCCACCTTGGAGAGATCATTGGCGATCCATTGATGCTCAAGCGCTGCATTTGAGGCGCCCGTCTCGATCCGGGCCACCACTTCCGATGTGCTGATCCCCGTGCCCCGTAGTGCTACGTCAATGCGCGATCTCAAGTCGGGCTCGGCCAGTCGCTCGCGCTGGCTGGCGTCGATATTGGCTTCAGAATAGATCCCCCCCTCCGAGGGGGCCTCTGATAGCGAGCCCGAGCGCAGCCCCAAGGGCTGCATGTGCTGGACCTGCGCCTGGATCTCGATGAGGCGTTTTTCCAGCACGGGACGTTCCGCGTCAGACTTCTCGGCGATCATGCCCTGCACCCGCGCGAGCTTTTCCGCATAGAGGCTTCTGAGATCCTCGAAGCTTTGATCCTCGGCCATATACACATCTCCTGTTCGGTCCACCTGCCCGCCATGGGCCAACACCTCGCCCGCGCGGAAGAGCGCCGCGGCGATGTCTTCGCGGGCCTCCCGGGAGGCCTCTGTGGCCAGCGAATGGTAGACGGTTCTGGTGTTGGCGATCTCCGCCAGCGTCCGGGTCAGGTCTGTCCCCACACGCTCGCGCTCGCGGGGCGCGCGACCCTCTTCTTTCGCCGCA
This sequence comes from Leisingera sp. NJS204, assembly GCF_004123675.1. Lineage (NCBI taxonomy): Bacteria > Pseudomonadati > Pseudomonadota > Alphaproteobacteria > Rhodobacterales > Roseobacteraceae > Leisingera > Leisingera sp. NJS204. Next base: position 16,936 of record NZ_CP035422.1, read on the forward strand.
TAAACCTCGCTGGTCCGGGCTGGGTAATGCACAACCCCGCGATCCACCCGCCGCGTGGCTTCCAGCCGCACACCGTACTTCTCGGCCTCCTCGACCATGGCGAGGCGGAAGTCGTCATAGTTGAAGCGATGGTTGCGCCCCAGAAAGAAGAACTCACCTTCCTGCGAGCGGCGGTTCAGCACCAGATGCGCATGGGGGTGATCTCGGTCCTCATGCACCGCGATGATGTAATCGAAATGCCCCGCGTCGGTCTGGAAGAACCGCTCGGCCACATCGGTCGCGATGTCGCGCACATCCTCTCCACGCGTGCCGATCGGGAAGGACATGAGCATATGTGTTGTCTGCCCGAGCTTCGGCTTGAAGCCCGCATCCCACCGCTTGGCAAAGCGCTCTGTGAGGTCCTTGATGTCACCCGCCTCGAGCTTCGCCTTGCCATCCAGAAACCCGCTACTGTCGACGATATGGGTGGACTTGGTGGTGAGGTAATCGAGCTGGTTTGCGAGCTGCGATTTGGTATGCGTGCCCCCGCCCCGGATCGCCTTGAAGACCGCCGGCCGGTGCCCTGCTGCCGCGCGCACAAGCTGGGTCTGCTTGGCGACATGCAGCCCCTGCATCGAGCCCCGGATCCGGCTCCAGCCGTCTCGGAAGACCTCGCCCGTGACGGCGTCGACAGCATCATTCAGCCGCATGGGCAAACTCCCTCAGCGCGGCCGTGGCCTGCAGCTGCATCGCGTCTCGACGGCGGCGCAGAAGCAGATCGATCTCGTCCGCGGAATCCAGAATGAACCGCGCCAGCCCGCGCATCTGCGCGAGGCGCAATTCGGTGAACTCGGCACTCGTGCCCCCCACGGCCCCCTGCCCCCGCCGGTTGGCCTGCGTCATCTGCTTGGCAATCTGCGCGACCCCATTGCCGACCTCGTGCAGTGAAGCGCGGTAACGCGCCATCTCGGCTGCCATCTGCGCGTCCGGAACGAACACCCCGCCTGCCGCCTGAATGAGCCGCCGCAGCCCTTCGGCCCGGCTTTCGATTCCGGCCTCGGCCAGCACCTCGTCGAGCGCCGCAAGCTCCGCAGCCGTGACCTTCACACTGACCGCTGAGACCGGAATTGCGGCATCCGTCTGGCGCTCGGCATCGGCTTTGAGCGTGTACTGGATCGCCCGCACCGACACGCCAAACCGTTCTGCCAGCACTGAAGTGGAAACGCCTTCCGCAGCTTCGCGAACGATCTCCATGCGGTCCGCATCTGTGAGACGTTTTGAGCGCGACATGCGAAGAAAGACCCCCTATTTCCTGCCACCTTCCACCAAGGCTGCCCCTACCTTACGATAATATACCAAGCTGTCAATTATATACTTACGTCGCATTCAGGCTCAGGCAGCCTTGGTGTCCGCTTCACGCCGCGGCCCGCAGGGACGCGGCTCTGCCGCCCTCACCACCGGGCGACCCACCTGTCCTAGGGGTCCCGTCCGCCAGCCCCGCCCGAGGGTCTGGCCGAACGCCAAGTGTTCGGACGGAACCGCGGGCGGGCGCAAACCCCACCGACAGGGCGGACAGGCAGGGTCAAGGAGGGCCAGATTTGGCTTGCCAAATCTCTGCCGCAAAAACCGGGAGGCCCTGGCCGATAGGTTTTTGCGGATGGCCCCCTTGAGGCTGACTGGCCGGTCTGTCGCGGCCTGATCATTCCGGGGGGAGTGCGTCCGTTGAACGCGCAGGGACCGGCACCAAGGCGAGGTCGCTGCCGGCGATCACCCGCGCCGGAACCGGCATCCCTGGAACAGGGATCGGGCCGCCCCAAGATCGTCCTGGGGCGGCCCATCCTCGTCAGAGGATTCAGTCCTGGGGATCTTTCGCGCTCGGCGGGAACATCACCAGCTCCGAGACCGCGACCGGGAAGTCGAGCTTGAGGCTGAAGAACTCCGAGCCGTCCCCGTTGCGGGTGTTGCGGAACATAGCGCCCACGCGCTGAAAGCGGGTGCGCTCCTGGCCATCGGTATCGGTGAACTTGACGGGGACGGTTGCGACGTAGTGGTTGGTCATTTGGGTTACTCCTTGTTGCGATGGGGATCACCCGGCACGGGGGCAAGAGGCTCGGTCGCAAGCGCAAATGCGGAGGGTCCGCGGCTTTGCCGTGGAAGCCGTATTTGTGCTTGCCGAAGCGTGAGCTGAGGGCACGGACGGGCCGACCCCGTGCGATCCACATCGATGAGCAAAAAGGAGTGATCCGGATGACCCCTTACATCACGCCGACGCCGTCATCTGCGTCCTCGTCCCGCCGCTCCTGGCCGGGGTGCTCACGGAGCCCGCCCGCGTGGGTTCGATGTTCCGAAACACGCCCCGAGGGACGTGCAGGGCTTCAGCCTAAAGTGCGACGGCTCGACCCCTTGCGTCTTGTGCTGCGAACGATGTGCGTGAGGTGCGCACCATCCCCAGCCCGTACCGATGCGGATGGGCCGCACTCTGACGGACCGGGTAGAGGGATAACGGTACTGGACGCCACGAGCTGCCGATCACGCGTGACCGACCGCACGCACCATGAGACATGACGAAAGGGCCGCGCCAAGCGCGACCCCCTCTCTTCAATTCTGCGACGCCTTCTTCGCCGGGTCCGCAACCCGCATGACCGTCAGACCTTTCGCTTCCGCCTTCTGCCCGAGGTTCAGCGCGACTCCGTTGCCGCCGAAGAGTACAACCCCCGTCGCCGCGAACTTGTCGTCCAGCATTTCGTCGTTGCACTTGAACGGTGCCGCCCGCCCATGCGCGGACCAGCGCGGATCGAAGCGCGCCTGTGCTATCCCGCGTGCTCGGGCCCACCGGGCCGCAATCATCTCTGCCCCGTGCTTGCCGCCCTTGTGGCAGAGGAAGATCTCCTGGTTGCGGTTCTGCTTGATCCGTTCGCGAACCTTGTCGAGCGTGTTGAAGATCACATCGACATCGGTCCAGTCGGTGGCGCCTGAGACGATCAGGGGCACCCCCGCGACTTTCGACTTCTCGGCGGTTTCACGGTCGTGCTGCTCCAGGAGCTGCCGTGCCTCGAAGACCGCCCCGGTCTCCTGCGCCCGGACGCTTGCGCGCGACCCGGCTGCCGGGATGAAGGCGTGGCCCGTCTCGATCTCGTAGCATTCCGCCGCCGCCTCGCTCATCACCTCGATAGCGCTGACAATCTCGCGCAGCTGCAGAAAGCGCGCCTGCGCCTCGTCGAGCGCGGTCTCGGCGATCTCCGATCCGTCGTGGGATTTTGCCAGCGCGCCGATCTTGTCGGCGGTGCGGTCGACCTCCTTGCCAAGCGCCACCTTGCGGCGCTGCAGGATCGTGGCGAGCCCATGGGCCAGCGGTTCGATCTCTGCTTCAAGCCCGGTCCCGCGCAGCTGACCGAGCAAAGCCTCGAAGCTCTCGCGGATGATGTGGTCGCTCAGGATGTGATCTTCCGGGATCGGCAGGTGGGCGTCCTTCTCGGTCAGTCCGAAAAGCTCGATGGTCTCGTAGGTGTTCGCAGTGTCGTAAGCCATGTCTGGTCTCCAGTGTTCGGTTGCAAGGCCACCACGTGAGTGTGGGGGCATGGCCGAATGTCTGGTTTCCGAATCTGCCCGGGTCAGGGACGGCGCAGCCGCCGGCTTGCCGGGCGCAAAAGTTTTCCGCGTGCAGCAACTGACACATGCGCGCCCTCACGCACGGGACCGCCCCAAGCCACAGGCCCCGTCCTCGCCGAAAAGTTTTGCGATCCTTGACGCGGGCTGATTTGGGGGCCATCCGGAGGATATGCTTCCACGCTCATGTGTGTGTGTTTTGACGGTAGGTTTGCCCGACACGAGCAGGCAAACGGCCCGACCGGACGCGGGAGACGGATGCAGCGGCGGGATCGTTTTGCCCCGCAAAACAGACCAGAGCGCAATCCGGCGGAGCGGCCAGGGAGAGACGTGCTCGCGAGGCGGGCAAACCGGGACGCCGGGTGCGACGCCGCGGTGAGGCCGCATGGCCGAATGCGCGACGGACCGAAGGGCCGTTCTCCCCTGCGACACGCGAAGCCGAGCTGGGGAGGCCGCAAGGCATAAGCCAAGGTTGATGTGCAGGCGACTACGCTGCAGAATACACGGATTACTTTTCGAAGCACTCCACGTGATGGGCCGGGAACGGACTGGCGGCTTCATGGCAATGAATGCAAATAAGGGGACATCCCTCGTTGCCATGGTTCGGTCCTCCCGAAATTCTACACCTAGGGAGCGACGCATTGGACTGCCCCTTTCACGGTAGACAAGCCCTGCCTCATAAGGTGGGTTTGGATGGGTGACGCAGTTGTCTTGCTTTTGTCAGCTTGGTGACATTCGCGCCGTTGCGAGCATCAGTTTTGTGTCAACCGGCGACGAATTTACCTTCCCGAACACAACCAATGATTGCTATCATCTTCGCAGCTTACAGGGGGACTGGATGCGTCTAGGTAGTATATCCATTCGAAATTTTCGGCGCCTGAATGATGTGTCCGTTGATTTCGAAAGCAAGGAAACTGTTTTTGTTGGCCCGAACAACAGCGGCAAGACTTCTGCGACGGCTGCCATTCGAAGCTTTCTCGGGAACCGGGAATTCAAGATTCATGACTTCTCCATTCTCGCAATTGCCTCTATCGACGCATACGCTCCAAGGAACGAATCCAGCCTACCTCAAATAGAACTTGATCTCTGGTTTCACATCGATCCGGACTCAATTGCGTTCGGTCGGGTCTTTGCCCTGGCAACGAGCCTTTCCGCTGATTTCTCGGAAATCGGGATGCGCTGCTCGTTCGCTGCGGATGACGCAGCAGAACTCTGGAAGCATTACGATGCAGCTTTCCCGACAAAGGAAGACGGTACCCGCAAGCGCCCTTTGAGCTTCTTCCTTGGAATGGAAGGCAACTTGAAAAAGTATTTTGGCATCAAGGTGTCCTCGCTGGAAAAGCTGGAAGAGGAATTCGTGGCAACGGCACTCTCCGCGCAAGAAGGCAAGAAGATTGTCCATTCTCTGCTGCGCGTCGATTTCGTTGATGCCCAGCGAAATATTGACGACGAGAATGCCGCGAGGAGCAACAGACTGTCAGACGCCTTTGCGACGTATTACCGGAGAAACCTGGAGCAGGCGGAACTGGCCGAAGAAGCTGTAGCGATCATTGAACAGAATAATGAAAATCTGACTAGGCACTACGACGAACGCTTCAGACCCCTGATGACAATGATCGGAGGTCTTGGCCTTCCCTCCGACAACGACCGCGCGATGAAGGTCGTTTCGACACTCAGTTCGGAGGTTGCGTTACGCGGTAACACCGAACTCTTCTACGTCGATGCCAGCACCAGCCATGAGCTACCCGAGGCCTATAACGGACTGGGTTTCAAGAACCTGGTGTTCATGGCCATTCAGGTCGATCATTTTTATCGGCAATGGCTCGCGACCGAAGACAACCGTCCGCTGTGCCAGATGATCTTTATCGAAGAACCGGAAGTGCATTTGCACGCTCAGGTCCAACAAACATTCATTCGCCAGATGTGGGACGTGCTCACCGCTGACGCACCAGAAGGCGAAAGCAAGCCCCAGCTCACAATCACGACCCACTCGTCGCACATCCTGGATACCGTGGATTTCTCAAAAATCCGCTACTTCCGTCGGTGCCATATCAACGGTGAACAGGATGGAGTGACCTATCAGGGAACGACCGTGCACAGCCTTCGCCAATTTCAACCTGAGCCACTTGAATTGGGCGGCGATATGATTGAACCAGAGGAATCACTTTCCTTTCTCAAAAAATATCTGAGACTTACGCATTGCGACTTGTTCTTCTCCGATGCTGCCATACTCGTTGAGGGGTCTGCGGAAAAACTGCTTTTGCCGCGCATGATTGACATATCGGCGCAGAATCTGAACAAAAAGTATCTGACCATTCTGGAGGTAGGTGGCGCTTATGGGATGCGCTTCGCCGGATTGTTGGAATTCCTCGAAATTCCCTATTTGGTCATCACCGATATCGACTCCGTTGATCCCGCGAGAAACCGGGCGAGTTGCGTCGCTACCCATCCGGGAGCCGTTTCGTCGAATGCGACTCTGGGGTATTTCTTTGGAGAGACGAGAGTCGCCGAACTCTCCGGCAACACCTTTGACGATTGTCTGCAAGCTGAAGGGATGCGTTTTGTCGCCTATCAAAAGCCAGTAGAAGTTAACCGTCAGGACAATGCTCAAACCTTCCACGGGCGAACCCTTGAAGAAGCCTTTGTCTTCGAAAACCTCGACCACTTCCATGCCGATGGACTCAGTATCGGCATTGACTTGCCGGATGGTCGAGCCGAATTGCAAGAGGCCGTCTGGCGACGCATTAAAAGCGATACTTTCAAAAAAACAGAATTTGCTATGGATGTCCTTGCCTTCGAAATACCGGCAGGCGGGGACGAAGAAGCGAATGCGGGAGAGAACCGGGACTGGAATGTTCCCCACTACATCGACGAAGGCCTAAAATGGCTGGAGACACGTCTCTCCCAAAACCTGGGAGCCGGCGAATGACGGCAGAACTCAAGCCAACTGAGGCCGATAAGAAAATTGCTGAGTGCATCGCCAAGGACGTTTCATTTTCGGTTATCGCAGGCGCTGGTTCAGGCAAAACCACATCGCTCGTTGAAGCTCTGAAAGGAATCCAGAGGTCCCGTGGAAACGAGCTTCGGAAAAACGGTCAGCGCGTGGTGTGTATCACATACACAAACCGTGCCGTTGGAGTGATTTCGTCGCGTCTAGGTTTCGATGACCTCTTTTACGTTTCCACTCTGCACGGGTTCCTTTGGGCGGAAATCGCGCGCTTCCAGGATGCTATTCGGGAGACCCTTCGTGATGCGATCGTCCCGCAACATATGGAAAAGGCCCGCGAGAAAGACAACGGGGGGACGTCTCAGGCCGCTCAAAAAGCGAGGAAAGACCTTGAGCGCCTGACTGCCCAACTTGCTGCGCTAAACGCGCATAAACCGCCGATATGCTACGAAGAAACCGTTATCAGCGACTATTCCAAATGTGTCCTGAACCATGATGATGTTATTGACGTCGCGGCCTATCTAATCACGAACAAACCACTCTTGCGCAAAGGCCTCGGGTTCAAATACCCCTACATCTTTGTCGATGAAGCTCAAGACACCTTCCCGCAGGTCGTCGAGGCGCTCAATGCTGTGTGCGCGGACGAAGGTTTACCAATCGTCGGATATTTCGGCGATCCGATGCAGCAGATTTACGATAAGCGTGCCGGAGGTTTTGCCGGTCCAAAAGGCTCCGAAAAGATTCCGAAGGAAGAGAATTTTCGAAGCTCAACCTCGGTGATCGACCTTCTCAACAACTTCAGAACCGATCTGAAGCAGGTTCCGGGTGGGAAGAACTCCGACGTTAAGGGCAGCGTCTTGATTACGATCGCGCAGGCTCCCGACCCTGCCGGTCCACGGAAAACCTATACCTCTGAACAACTCGATGAGGTAACGGCGAAGTTCGAGGAAGCCGTTGAACAATGGGGATGGACCGATATTACTCCTGTAAAGAACCTTTTTCTGGCACGCCAGATGATCGCCCGGAGGCTCGGATTCGTTACACTGCACAAGCTCTTTACAGGTGACTATTCGTCGTCCAGATCCCAATCCGACTATGAAGACGGCACGCACTATCTTCTCAAGCCCTTTGTGGACGGCATTTTTTCTTTGGTCGATGCATCCCGCAACAACTATCCTAAGAAGCTGATTGAAACACTCCGAAGAATAAGCCCTGCTTTTGACGACACTGGAGCGAACAAGAGCAAAACCCTCAAACAGATGCTCGAGGAAGCCTCAAAACACGCCGCTGCTTTGGCAGAAAAATGGGAAGGCAATACGGTCAAAGAAATTCTGGAATACTGTAGCGCGAACGCGCTTTATCCAATTTCGGACCGCCTTGCAGGTCAGTTGGCTCGCGCTCCCCGCCAAGCTTATGACTCCGGCAATGAGGATCACCAAAGGGAAAAAGGAGATTGGCTGGCTGATGAATTCTTCAAGCTGAAGGCTGACGAACTCGAAAAGTACATCGAATTTCTGGATGAGAATTCTCCTTTCAGTACGCAGCACGGCTCGAAAGGCGAAGAGTATGAAAACGTGCTGGTCATGATCGACGATATCGAGGCAGCCTGGAATACCTACAGCTTTTCGAAAGTTCTGACCCCTGGTGTCGCGGGCAATCCGACCGACCGGCAGCAAGAACTTACTCAAAAGCTGGCTTATGTCTGTTTTTCACGGGCGGAAGTGAACCTTAGGATTTTGATGTTTTCGAAAGCCGCGGAAGCGGCCAAAAAAGAACTGGTTGAGCGCGGTTTGTTCCAGGACAGCCAGGTTTCAATTTTATAGGTACCGGACAGATCCTTATGCAGATTCATTTTTTCACATCGATCGTTTTCAGGAAGATTTAAAATCTATGCGTGTCCTCGTTTCAGCCGACATTCATCTCGGGTCGCCGATTCGCTCGACCGCGATGCGCAATCCGGATCTGGGTGACCATCTGAAACAGGCAAGTCGGGACACGTTCATTCGCATTGTTGATCTGGCAATCTCGGAAAGTGTCGATGCACTGGTTCTCGCTGGCGACATCTTTGATAATGACCAACCAGACCTGAAGTCCCGGGCATTTCTGATCTCGCAATTGGCACGCGCCGCTGACGCGGGTGTTCCCACAGTACTGATCCGTGGCAACCACGATGCCCTTCTCGATCACCGAGCCCACGGTAACCTGGGTCCGAATATTCATTTGCTGCACAAGAACGAGCCCAGCGTGGAAATCGGTGGCGTGTGGTTCCACGGACTGTCTTTCGACACGGCGCATGTCTCAAAAAGCTTCCTGCCCGACTACCCGGCGCCGGTGGCTGGCCGGAAAAACGTCGGACTGATGCATACGTCGCTGGATGGCTCGCCAGGTCACGATCCCTATGCTCCCTGCTCCGAGCAGGATCTGCTGGCACATGGCTATGACCTTTGGTGCCTCGGCCACATCCATGCCCCCTTTGAGCGCACATCAGGCCCAGTTCTCGCTGTCATGCCGGGCATTCCGCAACCACGCCACTTCGGAGAACTTACCGGCGGTACGGTCGCGATTGTCGAGCTTGATGATGACACTCCGAATATCGAACGGCATCGGGTTGGACATCTGAGATTCACCGAATGCGCTTTGGATCTCAGTAAATCTTCAGATGTTCAGGAAGTTTTGAGCGCGCTTCGGTGTGCACTCCAAGGGGTGCAGCATCCAGAACACCGCATAGCGGTGCGTCTGCAGGTGGCCACAGGCCACCATACTGCTGAGACACTGACGGCCCTTGCGAACGAATTGTTCGATGACATCGAGCGCGTGTTTATCGACAAAATCAAAGTGGTTGCCCCCAAACAACTGATCGACGCAAAGGCGGATGACCTAGTGCGCCTGATGCGGGCCGAGCTCACCGAACCGGGCTTCCAGCTGGCCACCAAAGAGATCCTCGAAGAACTCAGAAACGCAATGCCCCGTGAAATTGCCGACGAATTATCTGAAGACGCCTTGGATGACCTTTTGGAGGAGGCCGTTACTGAAGTTACGCTGTCTCTGCACTCAGGAGCCGCGGAATGAGACTGAACCGGCTTGATCTCATTCGCTATGGCCGTTTTGACGGCGCCGAGATCGTGCTCCCGGCACCAGCCGAGGGCAAACCTGATGTCACCGTAATCTATGGACCGAATGAATCGGGAAAATCCACGGCCTTTAACGGGTTTCTGGAACTTCTCTTTGGTATGAAAGCAGGAACCCACCCGTACGCTTTCAGGTTTGAACGCAATGACCTTTTGGTCGGAGCGGAGCTGGGTATCCCCGGACGCGGGGTGACAGTTTTGCGCCGAAATGGCAAACGCACCCAGTCCCTGCTTGATCATCAGGACCGCCCGGTCGACGAAGCCATTCTTTCAAGTGCGCTCCATGGCCTTTCCATGGAGGGTTATGTCGAAAGGTTCTCACTCAACGACGAAGGACTCCGCAAAGGCGGTGAACGGATTGCCGAGGCAAAAGGCGACCTGGGCCAGCTTCTGCATGCGGGTGTATCAGGCCTGACCAGTATGGCGACGACACTGGAAGACATGACAGCCCGCGCCGAAAAGTTTCACAAGAAGAGCGGCCGAGGTACGGCGCTCAAAACCGGCAAAGACCACTTGAAAGAGATCCATCAGGCACTTCGAACGGAACGTCTCACGCCGGATCGGGAACGCACTCTTCGGAAAGACAGAGAGACCGCGCAAAAGGCTTTCGAACAGGCGGACACCGACCTCACGCGTGCCCGAAAACGGCAGGCAGCAGGAGCGGCGGCGCAGACCTGGTATGACAAATCGGAGGAAATTCGGAAAATCGACGAATTTTCTGCCGATTTTCCGGAAGGTCCGAATTTGAAGAAGGGCACGGATGGGCAAGTCGCCACACTCGTGACAACCCTATCGGAGAAAGCAGAAAGTATCGCAGGCGCCGATGACAGAATTGCGCGCCATGAAGCGGTCATTTCAGAAAATGAGGCTGACCCGGCTGCCGGACATCTCGAAGCGGAACTCACAGAGCTGGATCAAATCAGAATCGATGGGGCGTCCCTCACCTCCCGAGCGGACACGGCCAGATCGGATCTGGAAAAGCGCGCAGGTGAGCGCGATGACGCGGGCCGCCAGATAAAACAGATTCTGACAGCGTTGGCGGTAAGTGACGAGCCTGTAGAGGCCTTGGTCCTGACGACCGAAGAACTGGAGACACTCGCGGATGCGGTACAGGCCTGTCAAACCAGCGAGGGCGAGCTGCGAGCGGCTTCAAACGTGTTGAAGACCGCACGCGATCAGCTGGGGGATACTCCAACCGAACCAAAGGACTTGTCTCACCTGCAGATCGCGTTTGACGCATGGCAGAAAGTTTCGGACGTGTCAGGTCTTGAACATAACCTCGCATCGGAACTCGCCCGGCTAGCCAAAGCAGTTTCGGGTCTACCTGCTTCTTGGCAGACACTTATCGAGAACGGCCTGCCTGCACGTGAAAGTCTCGATGAAATCCTCAGGGAATGGAACACCCTGAATGCCAACATCGTTTCCGCCACAGAAGATTTGGAAGGTCGCGAAGCGGACTACAAGGCCGCGCGCGCAAAACGCGAAGCCGACGAAAGCGCGCCGGATTCGATTGACGCTGCAGCGACGGAAGAAACCCGTCGTCAGCGTGACACAGCCTGGCAATCCCATCGTGGCAGTCTCTCCGACAAAACCGCGGAGCGTTTTGAGGAGGCCATGCATGCAGATGATGGCGCCCGAACGAGCTATCTGATGGGCACGGAGGCGCGCAAACAGCTTGCAAACTCGCGCGCACAGGAAAGCACCGCAAAAGCCGCACGTGACACGGCAAAAGACAAACTCGAAGCACTCACCGGAAAACACGAAGCTTTGACCAAGCGGGGCGGCTCACTCGCGACTGCCCTGGGCTTTCCCGTCGATACGGGGCCGGCTGCGTTTGCTGCTAGACTTACCAGCCTGACGGCGGCGGCTGAGATCGCAACTGAGGTCACTATTGCGGAGAATGCCTTTGAGGACCGCGCCAAGCGCCGCAAGGCAGCCTTTGACGAACTGCTGGCAGCAGCCCGCCTAGTCGCCCTTGAAGGTGAAGATAGTGACCTCCCTGAGCGGGTTGGCAAGGCTCTCACACTTCAGGAAAGTGTCCGTAAGACATGGGAGAACTGGCGTCGCGGGGAACGTAGCATTGCCGACTACCAGAAAGCTGTATCCCAAGCCGAGACAGATCATAAGGCAGCCTTGAACCGACTGGAAACGCTGACCTCGGCGCGACCTCTTCCTGATCGCTCGGCCACGGGCGTGAAAGCAGCGCTGCCGCACCTGCGCACGCTGCAACAGGTTCACAGTAATCACAGAAGCCTGGCGGGACGTGTTGAAGCCCTGGAACGCGCCGTTGCCACCCTGGCAAGGAGTGCCGCACGATTGGCGGAGATCCTGGAGGAGCCTTACAATCCGAAAGACGATCCACTTCCCATCATCAACCGCGCTCGTGCGCGTGTAACCAAAACCGCTGAGGCGGATCGTGTGAGAAAACGAGAAGAAGACCTTCTCGACAAGGAGGTCAAAGGCCGAAAGCGTGCGATAGTTGCCCGGGACGAAGCGCAAACCCAGCTGGAAAACTTGTTTGAAGGACAAGGTGGTGAGGATCTTTCGCCGACGGAGCGCGTGGGGATTCTAGCTGAACGCGACGAGTTGCGCGAAGACCGGGCCAATGCGGACACGAGCCGCAATAAGGCGCGCGACGGCGTGGATCGTACGCTCTTTGACGAAGAGCTGACGCGATTGCCCGATGTAACGCGAGAAGCGGAACTGCAGCAAAAACTTGACGATGCGCAAACGGCACGGGATGCCGCTTTGAAGGAAATGAATGAAAAAGAACGCCTTTACGAGGAAGCTTTTCATGCCGCTGACAACAGCGATCTGATCACCGAACAGGCCACGATCCTCGAAGAGTTACGAAACGGTGCAAGGCATGCGGCTGTCGCAAGGCTCGGGATATTGGCTGCGCGGGGTGCCTTAAAGCGCCTGGCTGCCGAACGAAGCAGCGCAATGCTGAAAGACGTGGAAGAAGCTTTTGTCACCATGACATCTAAGGAATGGGAAAAAGTCGTTGTCTGGAGTGAATCCGAGGGCGAAAAGCTGGTCGGCATCAAACCCGGCGGCGGCCCCGTGAAGGTCGAAAACATGTCCACTGGAACCATGGGCCAATTATATTTTGCCCTGCGCCTGGCCGGTTACCGCAGCTTCGCGCGTGATCCGGGCCCCCTGCCCATGGTTCTCGACGATATTATGGAAACCTTCGACGATACCCGTGCATCTGCCGCATTGAATCTCTGTGCCGAGATCGGACGGAGCGGTCAGGCAATCATTTTCACGCACCATGCGCACCTGTTGGAGCTTGCACGCAAGAACATTCCAGGAGTTTCCGTCGTGGAGATGCCGCATTAGCATCCCGCTGTTCACTCTTTCACCTGAAGTTTGATGACTATGGAACAGCTCTTCAAAAAATATGGACCGCTTTCGCGCGCTACCGGCGATACGCCTAAGGGACCGGTGGCCAAGGCGGCAAATCCGATCACAGCCTGAGCCAGGGGAGCGGCCTCGATTTTACAGGGTGTTCCCAGGCCGCAGCGGCATGATTTCACGCTCGGGGCGCTTCAGGGCTTCGGCGTATTTGCGGGCGTTGTCGTCAATCGTGCCGTGCCAAAGCTTCGAGACGAACGCGCGGGCGTCTTGGACTTTCATGTCTTTCAGCGAAGAGGACAGCGCCATGAAAAGCTCATCCTCGCTGATCGCAGCGGCGCTGTGCATGGCGCCAGCGTAAAATGACGGGTCGTTGAGAACCTGCTCGCTCAGCGGCATCCGCGCGAGGTTCTCTTCCGGGATCGCCATGAAAATCGTGTCCTGCAGGTCGGTCAGATACGCACGCCGCGATGTGGACACCGGCTTTCTCGCCGCCTTGTCCTCCAGATGTGCCTGCCTTGTCCTGTCGAGATTTGCCCTTGCATGGGTCATGATGACTTCACGCTTTCGGGCGGGTAGCGCGAATCCGGTGCAGCGCTCGATATGGGCGAGGAGATCTGCAACCTCTGCCTCAACATCAAAGTTGTCAAACCATGGAACCGTCCCTGATCTAGCCGCCACGTGCCCGCCCTCGATGTATCGATAATATATTATTGTATCACATTTGCACCTGATCGCAAGCGGGGGACGTCCTTCACGCAAACGGACATGGAAAAAGGGGAACCGTGATCCCACGGCTCCCCTTTCGGTTCAGATCGTCTCCCCCCCGCGCGCCGATTAGGCGACCAAGGAGAGCCCCGCGCCCGCGTCCTGCGGCTGCTCACCGCTGTCGATGAACGGGATGATCGAGAAGGTCTTTCCGCCGCGCTGTTCTTCGTTCTGCACGGCGTTGACGCGCAAGTCGCCATCAGGCGTGTTGATCAGCAGCGACAGGTAGTCATTGCCCGTGCGGCTGCTTTTGGCCATCCACGCCGAGCCGACGCGGATCGGTTTACCCCGGGGCGAGCTGACCTCGATGCGGTAATCGGGGTGGGTCTCCTCGGATTTGTAGCTGTTCTCGATCAGCATAAACTCCAGATCGAACATCATGTTGGCGATGTAGCCCGTGAAGGCGTTGTCAGCGTCCATGGCGGTGAGCTCGCCCGAGATCGAGCCGGATTTCATCAGGCCGTTCGAGACCAGCGGGATGATCTCGAATTCGCCGCTCTGGGCCGCGCGCGCCTCTTTCGTCTGCACCGCGTTGACCCGGAACGGGCCGAGGCCGACATCGATCTGCATCGAGATGTAGGGGTTGCCGCTGGTATTGCCGGTCTCGTTCCAGGCCGTGCCGATACGCACCTTGCGGCCTGATTTGTTGACTGCCGTCACGTCGTAATCCGGGCTGCGAGCGGACATCTTGGCCCGTGCCTCGATCTGGATGGCGATGTCAAAGCGCGTCGAATGGATCATGCCGGTGTACTCGGCGGCTGCGGTCTCGACATTGCGGGTGAGGGTTCCTGCGAACATGGGATGGTTCCTTTTGGATTGGCCGGTGCCTGACGTTTTTGCCAACGCAACCGGGATTGCTTTCTCGACCCCTTGAGGGATCACAAACCAGAAAGCTCGCTTTCCTTTCTTCCCAACCTTCAGTTCAGCGCTGACGCCTGAAAGACTGTGCCACCTTCCCGCCGGGTACGACGCCCCTCCCCTGTTCGTCTGGCCTCGGATGGCTGTCCTGGGTATTCTCGTCGACCTCCTCCGATCCCGCGATGAAGAACTCTGCTTCCTCCCCGTTCAACCGCTGCCCGCTCCGGTCGGTCAGCCCGATGGTGCTGCCGTTCGGCTCAAACGTGATCAGGTATTGGCCGAGGCTGTCCTTGTGAACAACGTAGCCGGTATTGGCCCAGTGCACGGTCTGGCCTGCATCGATGGCGGTTTTGATCTCTCCGAGTGTCATGATCTTTCCCCCCATTGCCTATTCTGCTGCCACTGAAGCGGCATCTGGTGCATGCCCCAAGATCCGAGTCAGAATGCGGCCCGTGTCGATCCCGTCCCCATGCGGCAGAAACACCCGCAACTGAAAGGCGATGATCTCCGTGAAGCAGCCGAGCGCCTTGAGGCCTTCGATCATGCCCTTGTCCGCACCGCCCAGCTCAAGGCGCATCTCGCCTGCGACCCGGCGACGGGTCAGGGTGAGACCCCGGCCCAGATCGACAGGCGCGGTGGTGCCGAGGGCGGCGGTCAGCATCTCCTGTGGCGTTTGCGGGTTGGAGACGAGGAAGCTGGCGCGCAGCGCGGCCGCCCCTTCCTCGCTCAGCGTGCGCCCGATCATGGCGGTCGCCCCGTCCGGCGTGACGCGGTAGATGCGTTCATTCGTGGTCGGGATGTCCTTCCAGATCGGCAACAGCAGCCCGGTCAGCAGGTAGAGCTTGGTTGTGGTGGTTTTTGGCAAGGACGCTGCCTCGGCATCCCAAAGCCGTGCAAACTCGGGCCTGTCGATCTCTTCCCAAGCCGAGGACTCGAAGCGCGTCTCTTCGAGGTAGCTGGAGCCATTGGGCCGCACCGCCTTGCGCATGAGCGTGACGATATCCTCGTCATACATCTGCATGGGGCGCGCCGAGATGAGCGCCGCGCGACCGGAGGCGCGATTGACCATCGGTAACTTGTCGGGATTGCGCGACATGGCCTCTTCGGCGTCCAGCACATACACTGGGTCGGTGACCTCCAGCCCGATAATCCGCGTCACGGCGCCGGATTTCGGGCAGGTCCAGAGATCCTCGGTGGAGACCTGTTCTATCTTGTCGCCGCGTAGGGTTTCCACGCCGAGATCGAGCGTGCCCGCCGCGCGCGCCCGTTCCGTCTAATCGGCAATCCGGCGCATGAACTCGGCAAAGAGTGCGTTCTGCATGTGGATGGGAAGGGCAAGCACCCGGTTGAGAAACCGCTGGATCGGGGGAAGCTCCTCAAGGAGCACCCCGTCCTTGTCGATCAGCCGCAGGGCGGTCCAGTCGGTGAAGCTCTCGTAGCTCATCGCCTCGGCCCGCCCGGCGGCAAGATCGGCGAAATACCCACGTAGTGCGGCCCGCGCGATCGGGCTTTCGAGATTGTCCTCCTCCCGGAACATGCCTTGCGAGCCGGTCTCGCGCTGACCCTTCGTCAGGGCCCCCAGCTGGTCGAGGCGTTTGGCTATAGTCGAGGTGAAACGCTTTTCGCCATGCACATCCGAGGTGCAGACCCGGAAGAAGGGCGCGCTGACTTGGGCAGAGCGATGCGTGCGGCCGAGCCCCTGGATGGCCGCATCGGCGCGCCAGCCGGGCTCCAGCAGGTAGTGCCGCCGCCGTTTCTGGTTCTTCGCCGTTTGCGCCGCATGATACGACCGGCCCGTACCGCCCGCATCGGAGAAGATAAGGATATCCTTATCACCGTCCATGAAGGCTTGGGTTTCGGATGAATTGCTGCTGGCGGCGCGCTTTTCGATGAAGAGATGACCATCCTCGGCCTTGAGGGGCCGGATGGACCGCCCCGTGACTTCTGCCACGGCCTCGTCGCCAAAGGCCCAGAGGATCTGATCCAGCGCCGAGGGGATCGGCGCCAGCGTCATCAACTCCATCATGGCCGCGTCACGCAGAGCGAGCGCCTCGCGCGAGACGACCAGCGCGCCAGTTTCATCCCGAAGCGGCTCAGCCACCATGTTGCCGTCGATCTCCACGAGCTTTTGGGCATGGATCGGAAAAGTCTGTTCGAGGTAGGCGAGAACATAGTCGCGTGGCGTCAAGGCACCCTCGACGAGTTCATCCTCCGGGTCCATCGTCTCAAGCCGACGCTTCAACAGGCTCTCACCCGTCGAGACCACCTGGATGACGCAAGCCTTGCCTGCCGCCAGATCGTCCGCGATGGCGTGGATGATGGTCGGGGCCTTCATGCCCATCAGCAGATGATTGAAGAAACGCTGCTTTGTGCTCTCGAAGCGGGACTTGGCCGAGGCGCGTGCTGCCGAGGCATTGGTCTCGCCCGAGGCACCGTTGACGCCAGTCGCGGTCAGCGCGGCCTCGAGATTGTGGTGGATCGTCCGAAAAGAAGCCGCGTATGCGTCGTAGATCTCGATCTGGGCCGAAGTGAGCGCGTGTTCGAGCACGTCATACTCCACGCCGTCGAAGCTGAGGGCGCGCGCCGTGTAGAGGCCGAGCGTCTTGAGATCGCGCGCGACCACCTCCATGGCGGCGACACCGCCGGCTTCCATCGCCGAGACGAAACTCTCGCGGCTCGGAAAGGGGTATTCGGGGCCCTGCCCCCAGAGCCCCAGCCGCGCGGCATAGGCCAGGTTGTGCACACTCGTGGCACCCGTGGCCGAGATGTAGAAGACGCGAGCGCGGGGTGCTGCCAGTTGCAGCCGCAGGCCCGCAAGGCCCTGCTGGGAGGGTTTGACCCCCCTGCCCTGCTCAGACCCGGCCGCGTTCTGCATGGCATGGGCCTCATCGAAGGCAAGAACGCCGTCAAAGTCTGCGCCCATCCAGTCGAGGATCTGGCTCAGTCGCGTGGTGCCGCATTTGCCCGCAGACCGCAGCGTGGCGTAGGTGACGAAGAGGATGCCACAGGTCACGGTGATCGGCTGGTCCGGTTTCCATTTGGAGAGCGGCTGGATGTCGGCGGGCGAGCCGCCGAGATCGGTCCAGTCGCGGATCGCGTCCTCGATAAGCGTGGCGGATTTGGAGACCCAGATCGCCTTCCTGCGCCCGGAAAGCCAGTTCAAAAGGATCAGCCCCGCGCATTCGCGTCCCTTACCGCAACCGGTGCCGTCGCCGTCGCCGAGGAAATAGCCGAGGCGATAGGCCCATGCGTCCGGGTCATCATCAGCACGCGTCAGCTTGGTTTGGTCGTCATCGATCATAAACCGCCCCGGCAGATCACGCCCATGGGCATCATGTGCCATGATGATGGTTTCCAGCTGCGCCTCGGAGACGTGACCCTCCTCGATCAGCTTCGCGGGCAGGCGCAATTCCGCACTGGCCGCGCCTGAGGGCACCGGCGGCGCGACAGAGGCCATGGCGATGCTCTCGACGAGCGGCGTGGGATGTTCCTGCGCACCCGCGATCTCGATCCGCTGCGGCCGGTAGCGCGCATAGATGTCAGAGATGGGCGTGTTGTCGCGCGGGGTCTGAAGGCTTGTGAAGCTGAGCGGACGGACGGTATTGGGCCGTGGTTTGGAGGCGGCGACAGGCGAAGCGGCGGTCTTGCGCGGGGCAGATGATCGAACGGTCGGTCGCGCTTGAGGGATCGCTTCAGCCCGCTGGGCGGGGCGCATCTCGATCCGGGTTGCGGCCACGGCATCGACATATGCCAAGGCTTCCTCCAGATCCTGAACCGCGGCGCGGATGAGTTCGCCATCGTCCTGCACCTTGTCGAAGACCATCAGCTGGGTTTCGACAGAGGTGCCGAGCTTGCGGTAGACCTGCCCCGGCATCGTCAGCGCCAAGCGCGGCGTCAGAAGACCGCAGGCCCGCGACCAATGCGCGGCATCGCGTTCGGGCGTGAATCCTGGCGGCATGATCGCCACCAGCCGCCCGCCGGGTGCCAGACGCTTCGCAGACGCGATGAGATGCTTGGCGGCGATGTGTTTGTCCCGGGAACGATCGACCGAGGAGGCGAAGGGCGGGTTCATCACCACGACGTCGGGTAGAACCGGCGTTTGCAGCAGATCATCGATATGCTCGCCGTCATGGCCCGTCACCTCGCCGCCGAAAACCGCGCGCAGGAGGCGCTGGCGAAAGGGGTCGATCTCGTTGAGCAAAAGCGTGGCACCGGCCCGGGCGGCAAAAGCGGCCAGTGCACCGGTGCCCGCCGAGGGCTCCAGAACGGTCTCGCCCTTGCGGATCGCCGCGGCCCGCACCGCCGTGGTCGCGAATGCCAGCGGCGTGGAAAACTGCTGCAGACGGATCTGCTGCTCTGACCGGCGGGTTTCCGTAAGGAGACGTGAGGCGAGGAGTTTTGCGTTGGCGATGTCTGCTGTGGCACCGGCCCCACGCAGAAGCACCTGGATGGCCGCTGCCTGCATCATGTCATAGGCCATGCGCCAGTCCCAGGCGCCACCGGCATCGCTGCCATGAAACGTCTCGCGCATGATACGCGCGAGCGCTGAACTGCGCAGGGGCTGGTCATCGACCTCCGTGCCGATTTGCGCGAGGGCAGAGGCGAGATCGGCTTCGGAGATTGCGAGAGCCGGGTTGGCCGTTCTGGGTTTGGACATGGGGATTTTCCTTTGGATCAGGGTCTGAGTTCCAAAGGACAAAAAGCCCGCTTTCGCTTTTCAGGGTGACGTAGTCAGACCGCGCTGACCTCCAAGGCTTGGTCAGGACTTGGGTTCGACCTGCCGCTTCGCATCAATCAATGCCTGTGCGGCCTGCATCACCTGAACCTGAGATGTTCCCGAGCGTGCATCCTCCAGCGTGGCCTGCACCTGCGCGCAAAACCACGTGTCATAAGAATTCGCTTCAGCGGCCACGGAAATGCTCCTCGAGCCCGATATCCAGCAGCTTGCCGAGGTCATCGGGCATGTCTGCAACGCGCACAGCAATTGGGAAACGGTGCCCCGTCAGGTCAGGCGCGCATTGCTCCTCTAGACCGAGGTGCTGCCTATCCTTTTCCGTCTCATTCATTGTGCTTTCTCCGACCGCATTATCAGCCGATGCTACATCTTCGAGCGTGGCGTCGTAAATGATGTTGCCAAAGGGTCATAGCAAGCTGGCCCACTTACCGATCGGGCACCGCTTCAAGGGATTTCTCGAACCGCTTGCCTGCCGCTGCAGCTTCTTTCAAGAGCGCGTCGAAATTGTCAGGTGGGTTGCCATCTTCCAGCATCCCTTTGAACGTCGCATAGGCATCCGTCTTGCTGCCATAGGCGCGCAGGGTCTTGTCGTCGTTCACCCATGCCACCACGATGACCTTCGCATCGCTGTTGAACCGGTAGAACAACCGATACTGCTGGAAGAATTTCGCCCGGAACCAGTGCTTGCGGTGATCGCCTAGTGTGCCGCCTTGCCGGAAAGCGGCGGCACCCGGATCTGCAGGTATGGCCTCGGTGACCAGCTTGAAGATGGCGGCCAGCCGTTTCGTTGGGTTTTTCTTGTGCCAGGTCTTGGGATCGCGAGCCTTACGCGCCTCTACCTCCTCGACCAGCCCTTCGAGCTGGTCCAGAAAGAGTGGGTGCGCATAAATCGACCATCCATTCACGACAAGGGGCGCTTGGGCGGGCACGCTATCGCCGCTCATTCATCCTCGAGCGATAGCGGCGCATCGAGATCGACATCAACGTCTCCGACCAGTGCTGCAAGACGGTCATGCAAAGCCCCATCGAAAGCCCGAATGCGGTCCGGATGCGCCTTGATATCGGCCTCGACAAAATCGAGAAAGGCTCCGAGCACGGGATCTTCCTCGTCGCTGCGCACGGGCTCGATATAGACCCTGCCACTCGGCTCGGTGCAGTAACGAATCTGGTCGCCCTTGCCCAGCTTGAGCTGTTTGCGCACACCCGCCGGCACGGTCGTCTGATACCGATCCGTGAGTTTCGAGACATCTTGTGCGAGGGCTGTCATGGCAGTCTCCTGAAGAAAAGGGGCTTTGCTGCCCGCGATAGGTAATGCATTTGCATTGCCTTGTCAAGACAAGCCGCAGCATCTGCTGTCGCCGGGCAGGTCGATGAACCGTCCGGCGCAGGACCTAATTTCGCCCCGCCAGGAACTCCGCCAGCACCGGGCTAGCCGCACCTTTCGTGGAGCTGAGCAGCTCCGAGCCCGCAAGCGAGGCCTTCGACAGGCGTACGAGCCCACCAGTTTCCTCGATGCGGTAGCAGCGGCGCTTTTGCCGCCCGCGCCTGTAGTGGGTCGCGGTGACAATCTGGCAGGTACTGCCATCGGTGAGCGTCACAGGGGTGGCGAGCTTGATCTTGTCGCCTTCCTCGTAGTCCGGGATCGCAGCCCAGTCCTGGCAGCGCTGGCGCCAGGCATGAGCATAGCTGTCTGGGTCTTTCAGCTCGGACAGCAGGGCCAATAGGCTCAGTGGCGCGCGGGATTCGACCGGTCCCGCGCTTTCCTCCATGTCCTTGTAGCCCCAGCAGCCGTCATCATATCGGGTAAGGAATACGGCGGCGAAAGTGATGGAGCCATCCGCATCGGTGACATAGGTCGTGTCTTCGACAGGGGTGCCGTCGATATTTGTGACCTTTGCCGCCGCGTACCAAGTCGAACCCACCTTGCAGGCTTTGACCAGTTCCGTCTTGCGCCTTTCGCCCTCGAAGGTGCACAGCCGAGCAATCTCCGCTTTCTCATCCGCGTAGGTCTGGACGCGGCCGTCGGTGTAGAAGAGCCAACCCATCACGCCGCCCTCCGGTCATCGATTTCCATCAGCGCATCGAGCGGCACGCGGTAGGGCTGCATGGCGTCAAAATCCTCGCAATTGCCGCAGTTCTGTACGATCGCGAAGGTGTCGCAGGCATCCTTGAGGATGACCCGGAAGGTGCCGCCGAGGCCTGACGGCACCTCGTAGGTCCCGCCGATGAGATAATCCGAGGCCCGGCGCACGAAGACGCGGATGCTGTGGCCATCGGTGGCGAGCCGGATCGCCCCCCGCCCCCGGTCGATGAGCACCTGCACGTCATCCAGGATGTCGGTATAGAACTGGCCGGTCAGATCGCGAAACGCCATGCGGCGCTGCGCCATCCAGTCGGTGTCCCGAAACGGGTTCATGCCGTCGGCGAAAGCGAAGGAGGGATCGGCCTGTTCGGTGGTGACGATACGGGTGGTCGTGCCATCGATGCCGTTTGAGCGCAGATGCACACCATTGCCGACGATGAGGATCAGGGCGGGCCTGTCCACGGGCCCGTTCCAGTTGGGCAAGAAGGTTTTGCAGGCGCGCGCATGGGCGATCTGTTCCGCAACAGCGGACGCAGAGAACTTGAGAATAGCCATGAGGATGTCTTTCGGTTGGGTGTGGGAGGGTCGACCCGCGCGGGGAATGCCTCGCGCGAGTCGCGTGAGGACTCAGGCCGCTTGCGCGACCTCGCTGTCAGGCTCGGGGGTTTCCGCAGCGGGCTCCGCCTCATCACAGGCGACACCGGCGGTCTGCATCATGGGCGGGCACCAGGTGGCCACGGCAGCGCGCTGCGCGTCCGTGAGTGTGGCGAAAGGCTCGGCGAAGAGCTTGTCGCAGAAGGCGACGATCTCTTTCTTGCTCGACGAGGCGAGCGTCACCGCCTCTTGGGCGAGACCCAGATCCTCGCCGAGAATCTTCAGGAGCCAGGCCTTCTTGAAGCGGTTGAAGAGCGCCGCATTCGGCGTCCAATATGCGCGAATGTCGGGCATGATCTCGATCTCGAACGCATGCATCAGGCTGTCGCGCCGAGGATCCCGCGCGAAGCAGGACTGCGTGGTGCTGGCGGTGGCATAGGCCACGAGCTTGGCCTTCTCGCCTGCCTCCAGCGCGCGAAACGCCGCGAACTGATCGGCGGGCGCGCGGGTGTCATCGAGCCAGGAGAGATCAAGCGCATCATGCGCCGCCGCCACCTGCTCGAGCGAGGTCTCGTCGATCTCGTCCATCTTGGCATGGCTGCGGTATTCCTTGCGGGCATCGATCTTGATCGCCTGCGTGACACTCATTCCGCTGGCCAGAACGTCACTGACCAGCTTGAAGAGCGTCAGATCGAGCGTGGCTTCCGGATGCAGCGCCATCGCGGCGCCAAGGGCCATGGCCCGCTCGGTCTTGAGGTCCTCAGCCAGCGAGGCTGGATAGGTGATTTCGCCGGCGTCCGGTGCCTCCTCCCCCGTCGGGTTGACCGACGAGCCGCGCGCGCCTTCCACTTTCACGGTGTCCTCGGGGCGGACGAGGCCAACATGGAGCGTGACCTGCCCACCCTGCCACGACGCGATCACCCCGGACCGCGCGAGGTCCTCGGCGCTGTAGGCCTCCTGCAGATCGCGCACTTCTTCTTCCAAGGCGTCCACGCGCTCGTAAAGGGCATTGTAGGCACCGTCCTCGAGCCCCTCATCCTCCATCTCGAGCTGCAGCTTCTCGAGTTCTGCGGTGATCTCATCGATGCGCTTCTGGGCCGCTTCATCCGGCTCAATCGGGCCGGGATAGACGCGGCCATAGTCCGCCATGGTCGCGTAATCATAGCGGACCATCGCATCGGCCCAGGCAAAGCCCAGCCTCATACGGGCCTCTTCGGCGGCGGCACCGAGCTTCTCGAGCAGGATGGTCTCGACCAGTGCTGCATCCTCAAGCACGGAATGCTCTTCCAGAAGGTCAGCCGCGACAGCACCGCCCCGCGCCTCGTAGTCCGCGCGCACAAAGGCCCCAATATCATCGCTGACCTGCACGCCGCGGGATTTGAGGGCCTGACGGACGGTGTAGGCCTGCAGATAGCCGCCGTCTTTCGTGAGCGCCTCGAAGACCTCGCGCTGCGCCTCCTGGCTCGGGTGCTCGGCGAAGGCCTTCATCGTGTCGAGCGTGATCACCTTGCCCCGGGCTGCGGCGCGGATGTCGGGGTGGATAAGGCCATAACGCAACCGGCCTTTCACGGCCGCCACCGTGGCGCCGAAGGTCTTTGCGATCGTCTCGGGCGTCTGGCTGTCGACCTCCATCATCCGGGCGAAAGCCTCGAACTCGTCGATGGCATTCATCGGTGCCTGGGTGATGTTCTCGGCGAGCGACAGCGCCGTGGTGACGTCGCAGTCGTCTGGGACAAGGCGACAGTCGACCTTGGTTTTCGCCATGAACCCCTTGGTGGCCTTGTCGGCGACCAGCTCCTTCAGCGCAGCATGGCGTCGGCCACCGGCGAGGACAGCATATTTGCCGTCAAGCTTCTGGACCAAGAGCGGCTGGAGCAGGCCCAGCACAGCGATGCTGGCCTTCAGATGCGCGATGTTCTCGGGGTCATAGGTTTCCGGCGCGTTGCTGCGCACATTGGCGGGATGCGGGATCAGATCGCCGATGGCGACGGTAAGGGGAGCAAAGCTTGTGGTCATGGGATATCCTTCCAGGAGGGTGAGGTGTGGCCCGCGCGCTCACGCGCGTGACCAATCCCCGGCTTCAGGGATCACCAAGACA
Organism: Leisingera sp. NJS204; assembly: GCF_004123675.1. Lineage (NCBI taxonomy): Bacteria > Pseudomonadati > Pseudomonadota > Alphaproteobacteria > Rhodobacterales > Roseobacteraceae > Leisingera > Leisingera sp. NJS204. Next base: position 41,089 of record NZ_CP035422.1, read on the forward strand.
AAAGGCCCACTTTCCCTTTGAGGGGTCAGTGGGCCTTGAGTTTTCAGATCGACACTTTGGGAAGCCCTCCTACCCTACCAGTCACGCGCCAGCATGATGGTCAGCACGCGCATGGTTGTGGCAGGATTGTCCGGGGTCTCGGCCCCGTAGCGGAAATCCGAATCTGCCTCATAGAGATCGATTTTCCAGAACACGGTCTCGCCCCGGATCTCGACCGCGCCAAAATCGTGCCATCCCTCGGGATCATTCTCAGGCTCGAATGTATCGAACGCACCGGTGGCCTTCACCGCCTCGGCCATGAAGCCGTCACCGGCCTCCATAAGCGAGCGGGTGACATGCATTCGGCCCTGGGTGGGCTGCGCGGGCGCCACTCCAAGGCACGCGAGCTTGCGAAACGCGTCGTTTTGCGCCGCGATCACGGTCGGATCCGGACGGTCTGGCTGGGATTGAACGGTCATGGACATGGGATCTCCTTTGAGAAGTTGAAACACCCTTCCCAAAGCCCGCTTTCACTTTTCTGCTTGGCGGAAGGACCGAAGCAGAAGGCGCCTTACCCGAACAGCCCTCTGGCTCTGTAGTTCGGGTTGGGGATGGTTTCGATCCAGCCGCCCTGTTCCTTGATGCTCTCGAGTGCCGCCGAGAGCGGGTAAGCGCCCTCGGACGGGCTCCACCAATAGGCACCGCGTTTGAAGGTGATGATCTTGCGGCGGCCGTCTTCGAAGCAGGCCACCCGCAGCGTCTTGGGTTCCTTGCGTGACATGCGAGTCTCCGTTCTCCGTGTGGTCAGGCGGCCTCGGCACTGCGCCCTGCCCTACCCGCCTCAGATTGTGCGATCAGATAGTCACAGGCGCGCTGCGCATCCGCGGCGTGCTTGAAGATCGCACCCTTGTCCGACCGAAGAACGCGCAACCAGTTGTGGAGGTAGGCGGCATTCATCTCGAGCGTATGCGCCGTGAAGCCGAGCGTCTGACCCAGGAACACCGAGGTCAATTCCGCGACGATCTCCTCGCGCGCATAGGACGTGTTGCCAAACTTCGAGAACCCGAAATCACGGTTCAGCCGATGCGGGGCTTTCGTGGCATGGGCCAGCTCATGGGCCCAGACCCCGTAGAAATTGCGCGGGTCCTGGAACCGCGTGATGGACGGCATGTAGACCTTGTCCACGGGCGGCAAATAGTACGCCTCCGTGCCCGTGAAGACGGTTGTGATGTCGATCGCATCAAAGAAGGTCTGCATGTGCGGGATGGGCTCGGACGGCGCATGCTCGGGCACGGGCTCCGGGTCGGGGAAGAAACTGTCGGGCAGGCCATCGATTTGGCAGGCATTGAACACGCGGTAGGATTTCTGGAAGCGGAAGATGCGGGCTTCCTCGGAGTGATCATCCCCGTCGCTGCGGTCATGCTCATCTGCGCCCGCATCTTTCCGGCTTTGACCGTAATAAACGACGACAGAGGATTTTTCGCCCTTGCGGACCTTTGCGTCCAAGGCATTGGCTTGCGGCAGCGTCATCCAGAAAGGTGAGCTGTGGCCCGCCATCACGGTCCGCATCGTCAGCAGGAAGTTGTTCACTCCCTGGTAGGGTTCTCCGCCCACGCGCAGGGGACGAGAGCTGCCACCTGCGGTCCATGGCTTGCGCCACGGCAGGACGCCGCGCTCGATGATGCGGATGATTTCGTTTGTGATGACCTCGGAGGCATCGAATTTGGGCGTGCGGGATCGGGCCATGGCTGGCCTCCTTTCGAGTTTTGGTGAGAGTAAGTGGTGATCAGGCTGACTGATGGGACCGCGGATCGTTGAGGATCCTCGCGCCGAGCCCTTCGACCATGTCGATGTAGGTGGTCAGCGAGACGGACTTGCCGGAACCCGAAGGTTCAGGGTCAACCGATCCGTCCCGCGCCACGCACGGCAAGTTCGCGAAGGCGATGACGTCACTGATGGGTCGGATATCGATGAACGGGGTTCCTCGTGCGACCGCAAGAGTGGCCAAGGGAAAGCGCTCGATCAGCGCGAAGGTCGAAACGGTGGTCCAGCCGAGATGGATGAATGTCCCGCCCTCTCCGCAGATCACATGCGCGTTTGGTAATGACGCGGCCTGCTTCAGATAGCCGAGATCACGCAGGACGGTCTGGCGTTCGAGCCGCTGTGCCAGCAACGTCTGGCCAGTTCGGCGCAACTCTCTATGCCGCCACCACGAGGCAGCGGTTGCGCGGAGCACGCGCAAGACACCTGTTTGCATGGGAATGCCCTTCATCAGGAAAGACAGACCGGAATCCGGCCCGGACCCATCTGAGGGACCCCAAAGGTCCTCATCCGTCAGTCACAAAACCCGAAGAACACTTTCTCTTTTTTCGGCCCCTTTGGGCACACAACAAAACCGAAAAGCCCGGCACATCTGCCGAAGCCATTGATTTCATGCAGCAATTCTAGATCGGCAACCAAGATCGGCAACCAAGATCGGCAACGCATATCGGCAAAACCTTGCTTAAAAGTACAAAATGTGTTTATTTTTCAATTACTTTGCAAACATGGAAGATCGGCAAAATGCTGGAAACACCCGCCAGGATCGAACCCTGCTTCTTCGAGGAGCATATTCCGACAGAACTGGCAGACCTTTCGGTCGACATCCAGAGGGAAGCCACCGGGCTGGGACAAGGGTTGCATCCTGACAGCGCAGCCGAACTTGCCGATCTCGTCCGTGTGATGAACTGCTACTACTCCAACCTGATCGAAGGACACAACACGCGCCCCCGCGACATCGAAAGGGCGCTGGCTGGCGCCGAGCTTGAGGAAGAAACCCGTCCCCTCGCCCTTGAGGCCCGGGCGCACGTCATCGTTCAACGGGCCATCGACGAGATGCATCGCAAGGGCACCCTGCCCCGCCCCACATCCGTCGAATTCCTGACTTGGGTCCATAAGAGCTTCTACGACGAGATGCCGGATGAGTTTCGGGTCATCGAACATCCCGACGGCACACAAGAGCCCATCGTTCCGGGACGCATGCGCCAGGATGATGATCGGGAAGTTGCGGTCGGGCGCCACCTACCTCCTTCATCGTCGCGCGTCGCGGCATTCATGGACCATTTCGACAAACGATTTCAGATTGCGGCGCGGTCTTCGAGCGGACGGATCATCGCGATCGCCTCTGCGCATCACCGGCTCAACTACATCCACCCTTTCCCGGATGGTAACGGCCGTGTCAGCAGACTGATGTCTCATGCCATGGCCCTCACAGCGGGGATTGGTGGCCAAGGGCTCTGGTCCGTATCACGTGGGCTGGCCCGCGGGCTAACCGATCGGGGCGAGTACAAACGGATGATGGATCTGGCCGACAGTCCACGCCGCGGAGACCGCGACGGACGGGGGAACCTGTCAGAAGCGGCACTGAAGACGTTTAGTGAATGGTTCCTAAAGGTGACGCTCGACCAGATCACCTTCTCAGCAAGATTGTTCGATCTCGGCGGACTAGACCAACGGTATCGTCGTCTTGTTGCAGATACCATCGATGACAAGCGAGCGCCGGAACTAATCTCGGCGGTTCTTCGGCATGGGGCACTGGAACGAGGCGATGCGCAGATTGTGCTCAAGACGTCCGAGCGTACTGCTCGCAACACGCTGAGTAAACTGACCGCCGCCGGATACCTGAGGTCCGCCTCGCCGAAGACGCCGGTTCGGTTGGCGTTTCCGTTGGATTATCGAGAGCGGCTCTTTCCAAACCTCTTTGGAGACGGTGACCTCCCACAATAACTTTAGGCATTTAGGGTGTAATGCCTGGCCGCCGATTTCTTCCATGGGCGGCCAGATTTTCATCAAGGCTTGCTCATGTGTCACTTGTCCACCGCGGTGGACATCTGCTGGTCTGAGATAAACTGAAGAACCACCACGCGCCGCTATGTGCGTTTGGACAGTTTTGGTTGCCACAAGCGCCGATTCTCGTTCGAAGTCCACCGCGGTGGACATTAGACAGTTCGCTCATTGTTTTCGGACAGTCGCTTGATCAAAGCTAATGGATCAAATTGGTTTTGCCTTTGACCCAGGGTGATACTGTGAAAATACGCTGCAAAATCCCTGATGCGTTTTCCAAGCTGTAGCATGATGAAGATCGCGCATGACGCTTTCTGAGCTCCTACAGCATTCTTGGCTTTCTCGAAAGTCTCTGGGTGAATGCCCATCATGGGTGCAAGTGTTCGAGCATGGTTTTCAATGTCCAACCAGTTTCTAAGTCTCTCTGTGGAGAACGATGTCGCCTGATCGCAGACTGAGGTCAGCAAGTCTGGTTTCAGGGCCTCAAGGCCTATGTTGCTATCTAAATCTTTTTTTTCTTCTTCAGACTTAGATTGATGCCGGACAGTTTGTCCGTCATTGGCGGGCAATTCCATAGTTTCAGGCGGGTCATCCGGGGTAGACAAACTCTGGCATTCTGCATCTGTATTGGCGAGCAGAGCGTGGTATTCGGGGAGGCTCAGCTTCCTGCGTAGAGCTTTCCGTGCGTGGTTGATGAATGCGTTGCTAGGATCGTGCTCTTCCAAATGGGCGAGCTTTGTAAGGATCTGTTTGCGGACAAATATCCGATCTCGCCGGTTATTCTCCATCTCTTGCGCGATGGCTATAAGCTCGCTCGCACGTTGGAGCAGGGGGGTGAGAGACAATCCATAACTGATGCACTCCCCGCCGGATGAGCGAACGCGGTAGCGCTTTCGGTTCGAGCTGTCATTGCGCTTGATGAATCCGAGTTCAACGAAGCGGTTGATGTGCCTCCGGAGTGTCCGTTCGTCGATTCCGCCAACGCGCTGGCAAAGTGAATCGTTAGACGCAAAAACCGTTTCGCCATGGCCAGGTTTCAGAAAACTGAGCATTGCTTGAAGTGTCTGTATGTGGCCAGGACGTAGACCAAACACGCTGCGTGCATCTCTCAGGGCTCTGAAGATGGTCCAGACGTCGGTTTCAGATGGGGGAAATGAGCCGCGGGTTGCATCAGCACCTGCGGCTTCGATCGAGAGTTTTGTAAATGCCATGGCTTGTTCACGACGACCGTTCGGCCCACAACTTCCCCGTCTCTTTCCTCGAATTTTCGCGGAAAAAGGCAAAAAATATCAGTCCACCGAATCGGTGACTCTTGACCGGTATGCTGGAGGTTGCTACATCAAAGATGCTAATCAGATGATGAGGGCTCTCCAGGGGAAACTTTGGGGGGCTCTTTTCTTTCGGGTCTTCGCTTTTCTCCTCTGCTCGTGTTGCTCTGTGTGGCCTGGGTTAGGACCCAGAGCCTCTCTCATTCCGCCACTGTACGAAGAGTTGCAAAAGCGTAGCTTCCGCGTGCTCTTCGAGCCATTGGCCGAATTCTGGATTGTCCTTCTTGGTGACCTTGAGCGCGATCGCCTTCTCATCGATTGTCAGCGTGCCCAATGAACTGCCGTTCTCATCATTGATGACCGAAGTCAGCCCACGATTGGGCGGCTTCTTGTCGCTACGTGCTTTGCTCGAGCAAGCCGAATAGACCGCTTGGAACTTTTCGGAACTAGGAGTGTCGTCGGGCAGGGCGGCGAGCGCCTCTTTGGCGATGTCCACCAAATCTACCTTCACCGACAAGGCAGCTAGATCACCCCACTGCCGTCGTCCGATCCCATGTGCTGGCCCGATGAGTTGAACAAGACCGTCTGGCAGTTGTTCTATGACGACCCTGTGGTTGGATACGCCTTGCCGGGTCAGACCTAGAGCATCTTGAATGACACCGGGTTTGTACCCGGATTCTTGCATCTCTTTGATAAAAAGAGACTTTTCTATAAAAGACGGATCAAGCCTGAGGTTGTTCTCCTGGCCTTGAGCGATCAGAGATGCGTCATCGTCCAAGGTTCGAACAATTGCCTTGACCGTTCCACCGACCTTACGGATCGCCGCAAGCCTGCGGCGGCCGTAGATGATGCGGTATCTGTCCGGTTGGGCTGATGGACGGACCATGATGGGCACTTGTTGGCCATGCTTGCGAATGCTCTCGGCCAACTCATCGATACTGGAATCTTCCAGCACCAACCGATCGCGCAGCCCATCCATGTCAATCTGATCGGGTTCGATATCGCGAATCGAGTTTGCTGTGATCTCGCGCAAAGAGTCGCGCAATCCTCCAACAGATCCCGGCAGCTTTGCCGCTTTTGGCGGGGTAGGGGAGGGGGCTCCGCTCTCCGTCTCATTCCTTGGAGGCTGGTTGAAGATGTTTCGGGCCATCAGCGACGCCCCCATGCCATTTGGATCGTCTGCTCTAGCTCATCGCCAACGCCATTCACGCTGGTCAGGGCGCGATCAATTGTCTTTCTGATGAATTGGCTTGGATCGACTTCGTAGACGGTCTGCTGGGTCATCCCCGCGTCGGAGATCGCCGTAGACTTCAGCATTGGCTCTGTCATGACCTGACCTGCCAGAATTGATCTCAGGTAGCCTGCCATTTGGGTCTGCGGACCGTCCGACGGTTCATATCTGGTAATCAGGAACTTGACAAAATCCCATGTGACACGCCGACCGATGGCTTCCTCCACGGCCTTGACCGTTTCTGAAGCAAGCTTCAGGAATTGGCTCATGGATGCGATGTCAAGCATGCCAGGTACCACGGTAACCAAAAGCCCCGTCGACGCTGCCAGCGCAGTCAGGGTTAGAAACCCAAGCTGAGGCGGGCAGTCGATCAGGACGATGTCGTAGTTTGCCTCAACCTCTTCAAGCGCCAAGGCGAGGCGCTCTGCAAAGATGGGCTGTACGCGACGGGCGAGAGCGTTTGCGGTCTCGGTTTCGTACTCCGAGAGCATCAAACCGGCGGGCACCATGTCGAGCTTATGGAAGTAGGTCTTTTGGATGACGTTCGAGAGAGGAACTTGGTCCTCATATCTCAAAGCATCATAGATTGTGCCGCCATCGGCGAACTCAAGCTCGGGCCGAAAGCCGAAAAACGTGGTCAAACTTGCTTGCGGATCGAGGTCTAGGACCAGCACGCGGTAACCGCGCAAGGCATACCTTTGCGCAAGATGAATCGTTGTAGTAGTCTTTGATGAGCCGCCTTTGAAGTTGACGACGGATATCACCTGGAGACGATCGCCATCACGTCGACCTGGGCGGTAGCTTTCTGCGTTCTTTCCAGTGCGTCCAAGAACATCGCGCAACTCATCAATCTCTTGGGCTGTGTAGAACCGGTGTCCGCGGTTGTCTGTATGCACTTCCGGGAAGCTGCCGTCCTTGTGCCGGTTGCGCAGGTTAGATGTGCTTACGCGCAGGAGGCCGGCGACTTCGGTGGAACTGAAGCGACGTAGGGACTTTCGTTCTTCGGGTTCGAAAGCGATCTTCATCTGGCGATCCAAAGACTCAGCCAGATTGTTGGCAAATGCTCCGATATCGGAAGAGCCTATGCCTTGCGTGTATCCAATGTTACGATCATCCATGTCCTGCCGCCCACTCTCGGCCTCTGTTGAGGCTCTTAGTCATTCTGACGGTGTACAGCGTGTCTGACGCGTTTTGCCGTCAGAATGGGAATGCCACGATCCAGTGAGTCCGGCAAGAAGAATCTAAATGTAGTGTGAAAGTTATCCACAACACCTATAGGTGTTGTCGTGTAAAAAACTCAGCAAGTCATTGATATAGATATATTAAATGCAGATCTAACCAAATCGAGCCGCTACTCTGTTGAGTTGGCATATTAGCAGCTAACCCCAAGCAACTAATGGCACTTTCTGCCTCCTGCGGAGTTTTCTCCCGGTGAAATTTTTTGGATTCGGGTCAGAAGCTACATCTGATTTTGGCTCGATTCGTACGGCATGAGGCCAAGTCGTTCCGCCCGCTCCAACAGCATTTTCACCGAAGACGGCTGCCATCTTGTTCGGCCACGAGGCGTGCGTTCGCGCATCGCTTCCAGCCGGGTGCAGATCGCCTGAAGCGTGATGTCGGGGTCCGCGCCCTTGATGCCGGCGACGATGGCGGGCAGACGGTCGTCGGTTTCGCGGCGCCCGGCGCGGGCTAGCACCTCGGCCGGCAGGAAGCCGTCGCCGACATAGGCCTTCACAGCGCGCAAGAGACGGCTTTGGGTCCAGCGACGCGCCTCGGGCAAGGGGCCGTTGATGATGCGCACCACGTCTTCCCAGGCCAAGTCGGGTCGCAACCGGCGCACATGGGGCACCCAATCTTGTGCCGTCTCGTTCAGACGCTCCATGTAGCCGTCTTGTCGCGCCAGCCGTACTTTGCGAAGAGCAGCAGGGTCTTTGGCCCGCAGTCCAGGGTTCCCGCCGACCCGGCCCTTGGTACGGGCGCTCGCCAGCCCTGCTTTGGTACGTTCCCGGATCAGCGCCCGCTCGAACTCGGCCGCGGCGCCCAGAACCTGCAGCGTGAACTTGCCTTGCGGGGATCCGGTGTCGATCGGGTCCTGAATGGAACGAAAGAACGCCCCCTTGGCCTCCAACCGTTCGATCACCTCGAGAAGGTGCGACAGAGACCGTGCGAGCCGGTCGATCCGTACGACAACCAGCGTGTCGCCCTTGCTAATGCGCTCCAGCAAGCGGGCAAGCACCGGCCGGGCACGATTGCCGCCTGAGGCGTGCTCTTCGAAGATCTCGACGCATCCCGCAGTTTGCAGGGCCTCAGACTGGGGCAGGGGGGTCTGATCCTCTGTGGATACGCGCGCATAGCCTATCAGGGGCATGAAAATCGGCCGTTTGCAATTTCATATACCGTTACTAAACGACCGTTTGTAAACGAATGCAACCGCTCTCTCTGTGGTGCTGCTCATCAAAAACCCCTTGGATTCCATACGCTGAGCGTGATCAGAGAGATCTCGCAGACCACCGCGCGCACGTGCTATATAAGGTGTGTGGGCGCACCCTGACAAAACACTTGGGTAAAATGCAAAAGTGCCGTATTTTGCACATATGAAGCCTCAAGTATCTACACATTATGATAGTTTTGACGATCCTCTAGTGGATTCGGAGGGGCTTGAAGAGACGTCTGAGGACGACCTGTGGTTCCTGCCCGGTCCGATGGAAGTGGAGCCGGATTATCTGCTGCCCGGACCGAGAGCAGAGCTGCGTGAAACCGCAGTCCTCGACGATTGGCGGAAGGCAGAGGCGGTTAATGCCGCGCGTCTCGCCCGTGTGGCTGGTCGGATCGGCGCGTTGGATGACCGGCTGCGCCGTGGCCCGAAAGGCTGGCGGCACAGGCTCGCGCTGATGGAGGCGGCAGACCTCAGCTGGTTTGTGGGTGACCGTATTGGCCCGGATCGGCTGGCGCTCTGGATATCCATGCGCCTGTCCGGCGTGCAGGACAACACTGCAGCGCTCGCGCGTGTCGGATGGGCAGTGCGGCGTCTAACAGGCGGTCCCGGCCCAGAGGTGGACCTGTCCGCCTTCCTCGATCGCCGTGACCCCGAAAACATAGCAGGTGAAGCCGAAACCTTTGCGGATCGCGCGGGCGGTTGGCTTGACCTGATGGCGCAAGCCGTCGACCTGCACCCGATCACACGCGCCTGCATGGGGCTTCACCTCTGGAGCCTTGCGGGCCTCGGGCAACAGGGCGACCGGATGGAAGCGGCGGTTACCGCCGCACGCATTGCCGCCAGCGAAGGCCCGAATTCGAATGGAGGGGCCATCTTTGCGCCTCTGGCTATGCGCGGGGCAGGGGGGCTGCGCGCCAGTGGCCCACCAGCTGAGCGCTTGGAGCGTTGGCTCGAGGGAATGGAAACAGCATGCCTGACCGCGATGCGGCACCTCGACGATATCCAGGCATGGTCAGCGCGGGCGGAAACCATGATGGCCCCGCTCTCTGGCAAGACACCACCAGCATTGCGCGCCGTGCTGGCCGAATGGCCCCTCGTCTCCGCCCCAATGGCCGAGACCCTGACCGGTGCCAGCCGCGCCGCCGTCCAGCGCAACCTCGTCTGGATGGAAGCGCGGGGTTTGATCTGCGAAGTGACCGGGCAGGGCCGGTTCCGGATGTGGCGCACCACGACCTAAGAGATGAGCGTCATCGCTCGGTATCCTGACGGGTGCGTGCCAGTCGGCCAAAGTTCCGGTAGGAGGAGGCAAAGCCCGCCGGAACCTTGGCAATCAAGGTGCTCGAATTTGGAGATACTCCTCGCCAGTGCGCAAGGCCGCTGTGGCCGGCGCTTCCGTGCGGTTGTGCCTTCACCATCTATGATGACTGGTGAAGGCGGCGAGCAAGACGCCCGGTATTTTGGACACTGCGCGGCCCTGTTTGTCGTTGCTGCTTTGCCTGCCCCCGTCACCGTGCAAGTCAAAGTTCACCACACTGCCGTTCGCTGCTCAGGCGAAGCGGGCGATATGGCCTTCCTCCATAGCCAGCTTCGACAGGATCTGACTCTGCAGCAACCGTGGTCTCGGGAACAGGCCGGGTCAGGCTGGGCGGCGCGCCGATCTTTTCGTAGTAGCGGATGGTAAATTGCGGATCACAAGGATCGTGTGTTTTCACGAAAATATGTCCTTGAACCTCTAGCCACTAGAAGTCCTATCTAATCAAAGTGAACAGATACCGTTCTTGCCATAGATTCTGGTGGGAACCGAAAGGGTACGACATGCTGACAAGACGACACTTCATTCAAACAACAACGGCGCTATTCTCCGCGTCTGTTTCCAGCCCCCTGTTGGCCGATACCTGGCCCACCGAGGCACAGAAGGCTGAATGGGACGCGCAAGTCACGCCGCCCGGATTCGATCCGGCCGCGTCAAACCCTTGGGGCCTACACCCGCGCTTTTTGCCCCAACGCGTGATTGCGAAACCCGGGCTCGTGCCAGGAGACATCCATGTCGATGCGGTCGCGCGGTATCTCTATCATATCGAGGAGAGCGGGACCGCAATGCGCTACGGTGTGGCCATTGCCCGGGGCAACCTATACGAGCCTGGGGTCTACACGATCAAACGCAAGGTGAGGTGGCCGCATTGGACACCGACCCAGAACATGATCGAGCGGGATCCGGAAAACGCACGATGGGCCGACGGGATGGAACCCGGCCCCGAAAACGCTTTGGGATCACGAGCCATCTATCTGTACGTCGGAGGCCGCGACACTTATCTTCGAATACACGGCACGCCCTATCCGAGAAGTATCGGCGGTCGAGCCAGTTCGGGTTGCGTGCGGATGGTCATGGCTCACATTAACGAACTTTATCCCAACGTTGAGATCGAATCGACGGCACATTTGTACTCAGCGGAGGACAGTGTCACCGCGCGAAGTTGAGTGTGGTGCGTAGGTCTGAGGCGCGTTGATGCAACGTCTGACGCGTCCTCAAGCTTCGCGTGCCACGCAGATCGGATTACCGTTCGCCGTGCGCAACGGCAGCAGCGTCGTTTCGACCGGCCCGCTGTGTTCGTACCAATAGCAGCCGTCTTCCGGCACGAGGCGCGCGGTTGCAACATCCTGATCCGGAGCAGCCATCGCAACCACGGCTTCGGGAACGTTGCCCGTCTGGTCTGCCGTGTCGTCCGGCCCTGTCGGCTGGATGGCGCATCCTGTCGTGAGCAAAAGCGCCACCGCAACCATCATTTTTTGCTTCAGCATCAAAACCTGCATCGAGTTTCCTTTCTTTTCTGTTTTTCTTCGTATCGGCTTTTTATGCCTCACGCCGTGATTGAGGCTGTCGTCGGACCGTCTAGCAAGAAAACAAACGGAAATACCACCGAACTTTTCTCTTGAAGCTCTAGCTACTGTAGGGGCTATGTCATGACAAAGCACCCGAATCCAGAGGTCCGTTCATGCCGTCCGACACCCACCGCCACGATCACGATCACGCCGAAGACGCCCAGGCAAGCGGCGGCAGTTGCTGTGGTAGCGCCGGAAAGTGCGGCGACATCGCACCGACGACTCCCGCGCCAACCGGCGGGCGCAGTTTTCAGGTGTCTGGCCTCGATTGCGCCGAGGAGGTCGCGATCTTGAATAAGGTAATCGGCCCGCAGATCGGCGGGGCCGAGCATCTCGCGTTCGATGTAATCAACGGGAGGATGACCATTCTCGACAGCGCAAAGAGTGTATCGGACGACGAAGTTGCGGAACTTGTCGCGAGCACCGGCATGACGGCGAAGCCGTGGAATGCCGAGAACGCGTCGGTCGACCAAGCGGCCCATCTTGCACGACAGCGGCTGTTTACGGCTCTCAGCGGCGGCTTCTGGGCGGCGGGTTTTCTCTGGCACATCGTCGAGACCGGTATGGGGGGGGCGCTCGGCCTCTTCGCGGGGCACGGCGAAGCGCCGATGCCGCTGGCCGAGGCAGGGCTTTTTGCAGTTGCTATCCTATTCGGCGTTTGGCTTGTGGCACCGAAGGCATGGTCGTCCGCACGTCGGCTGTCGCCCGACATGAACCTGCTGATGGTTGTCGCAGTCGCCGGAGCCATCGGGCTCGGTGAATTCTTCGAGGCAGCGACAGTGGCTTTTTTCTTTTCGCTGTCCCTCTTTCTCGAAAGCTGGAGCGTTGGGCGCGCGCGGAACGCTGTGTCGGCGCTCCTGGATCTTGCGCCACCTACGGCGCGCGTGATCCACGATGACGGAAGCGAGACCGACATGCCGGCGGTGCAAGTCGCCGTAGGCTCAAGCTTTATTGTACGCGGTGGCGACCGTATCCCGCTCGACGGCGAGGTGACGGGTGGCGCGGGCGCGGTCGACCAGGCGCCGATCACCGGCGAAAGTGCCTTGATACCCAAAGAGGCCGGAGACGAGGTCTATGCGGGCACGATCAACGGCGAAGGTACACTAACTGTGCGCGCCACGAAGGTCGCCTCGGATACCGTCTTGGCCAAGATCATCCGCATGGTCGGCGACGCCCATGCCCGCCGCGCGCCGGTGGAACAGTGGGTGGCAAAGTTCGCCCGCATCTACACGCCTATCGTCATGGCTCTCGCCGTCGCAATTGCGCTACTGCCGCCGCTTATCTTCGGCGGAGCCTGGGATTACTGGTTCTACAATGCCCTCGTGCTGCTGGTGATCGCTTGCCCATGCGCTCTGGTCATCTCGACCCCTGTCTCCATCGTCGCAGCGCTCACCGCTTCGGCGCGGGCGGGCGTCCTCATCAAGGGCGGTGCCTATGTAGAGGCGCCGGGCAGGACCACGGCGCTGGCCATGGACAAGACCGGCACAATCACCATGGGTCAGCCGGAAGTGGCGGCGGTGCACCCGCTGGGCGGGGCTTCAGCACAAGATCTGATGACCCTCGCCGCAGGGCTGGAGGCACGTTCGTCGCACCCTTTGGCGCGTGCCATTCTCGCGCGGGCGGAGGCCGACGGCGTCAAGGTGTCCGCCGCAGAGGATACCCGCACCATTCCCGGCAGGGGACTTGAAGGACGCACCGACGGACGGTCCATCTGGCTGGGGTCGGACCGGTTTGCCGAGGAGAAGGGTTTCGGCGACGCCATTCCGAAGGATCTGCGGGAGCGGATCGAAGGCGCCGGCAGCACCCTTGTCGCTGTCGGCGATGAATCCGGCGTGACGGGCATTCTTGAACTGCGCGATCGCATCCGCCCTGATGCCAAGGGCATCGTGGCGCAACTTCACGCGCAAGGCGTGAAAACCATCGTTATGCTGACCGGTGACAACGAGCGAACAGCGCGCGCCGTTGCCGCCGAGGTCGGTATCGACGAGGTGCGCGCTGAGCTTCTGCCCGAAGACAAGGTGACAGCCATCGAAGAACTGGTCAAAACTCATGACATGGTTGCCATGATCGGCGACGGGGTGAACGATGCACCCGCAATGGCGCGCGCGCATTATGCCATCGCGATGGGTGCGGTTGGTTCTGACGCGGCAATCGAGACGGCGGACATTGCCCTTATGACCGACGACCTCGGCAAGGTGCCTTGGCTGATCGGTCATTCGCGCCGGACAATGTCGATTATCCATCAGAACATCGGTATTTCCTTGGCGACCAAGGGAGTTTTCGTTGTCGCTACCGCGTTCGGAATGGCATCGATGTGGGGCGCTATTGCAGCCGACGTGGGTGTGTCATTGCTGGTGGTGGCGAACGCCCTGCGCCTGCTCAACAGCCAAGAGGCCAAGGCACCGCCGTCCGGTGGCGAGCAGGTTGGGCCACAGATCGCAAAGGCCGCGCTTGCCCACGGACATTGATCACGCGGCATTTGCAAGGTAACATTATTTCCATATCAGACCTCACGAAAGAGGCATCGAGCAGTGAAAACCATCCGATTTCCCCGCCGCGCCGTCCTGTTGGGTGGCTTAGCGGCCTTTTTGTCGGGCTGTGCCGGCAAGTTCCGCAGCTATGACGGACCCGAAGTGACGCGACTTCGGCTCTACAAGGGACAGCGTTTGCTTGTTCTCGACGGATCCGATCGCGTGCTGCAAACCTATCCGATCGGGCTGGGCTTCGCTCCTCAGGGTCACAAGCAATTCGAGGGAGACGGTCGGACCCCGGAGGGCACCTACATAGTCGATAAGCGCAACCCTGAAAGTACGTATCATCTTTCAGTTGGCATCTCTTATCCAAATGAGGCCGACATCGCCTTTGCCGCAGCGCAGGGCCTTTCCCCCGGCGGCGACATCTTCATCCATGGTGGTCCACGCCCCGGCATCGACCCGACGGACATCCGCGACTGGACAGCTGGCTGCATCGCAGTCACAGATCGGCAGATCGAGGACATCTATGCAATGGTGAAGGACGGAACGCCTATCCACATCTTTGCATGACGGTCTTTCTCATGCGGCGGTAGTTAGCCGTCGCATTGGCCGCCAGAGCCCAGCTCCACGAAGCCAAGATGAGCGCCAGCAACATCCAGTCCCCGAAAAGCGCATATGGCGTAGGCGGCTGCGCTGAGGGAAGATCAGCGTCGATGATGCCCCTTTCCCCTGTATCGAGCCGCGCAATGATCTCTCCGTTCGCGTCGATGACCGCAGAGATGCCCGTATTCGCGGCTCGGATGACAGGAAGGCCTTCCTCTACGGCGCGCATACGTGCGGAAGCCAGATGCTGCTCGGGTCCGATGCTGGTTCCAAACCAGGAATCGTTCGTCGCGTTAAAAATCCAGTCGGGTCGGAACATGTCGTCGACCACATGGCCCGGGAAAATGATCTCATAGCAGATCGCCACGGCGACCAGCGGCATACCCGGAAGCGCAAGGGTGCGCGGACCCGGTCCGGGCGTAAAATCGCCCAGCCCCGCCGTCAGCCGCTCGATCGGCAACCAGCCGCGGAATGGCACGTATTCGCCAAAGGGCACGAGATGGTGTTTCGCGTATCCGGTCAGGATCTCATTGGTATCGTCAAAAGCCTGGACGGTGTTGAAATATCGGGTGCCATCCTCGCTCAGTACACGGTCCGGCACTCCGGTTAGCAGCACGCTGCCGTCCGGTAGCGCAGCGGCAATGCGGGCCCGCGCCTGGGCATCCTCATCGAGGAACCCGGGAAAGGCGGTTTCCGGCCAGAGAAGAACGTCGAAATCGCCGGGCTGGGTTGAAAGCTCGAGATAGAGCGCGAAGGTCGCCTCGCGGTTCTCGGGCGCCCATTTCTCCTCTTGGGGAACGTTGCCCTGAACGATGCGCAGGTCGACATCCGGTGGCTGTGGTGCATCCGACTGGAGGCGAAGCGTGCCGACGGCCCACATCGTCACGATGCCGGCCAGCGGCATTAGCGAGATGATCAATCGTTGTCGCCCGACCGCCATGAGAGCCGCGCCGGGGAGTGCCGCTACGAACACGGTGAGAAAGCTTAGCCCATAACTTCCCACCCAGGCGGCGGGCTGGCGAAGGGCGGCGTAATCGACCAGAGCGTAGCCGGCGAGGTTCCACGGAAAACCTGTCAGAACGTGACCGCGCAACCACTCGGCCGCGGTCCAGGAGGTCGCGAACAGGAGGCAGGCCAGGAGACTGCCCATGGCTCCGCGCCGCGCGATTTCGACGAAGAGCACGGCGGCAATGGCCGGGAAAATCGCGAGACCTGCGGACAATCCCGCGACGGCCGGGGTCGCCAGCGCCCCGAAACGCTCGGGTTCGACGTAGAAACTTTCCGCGATCCACGAAATCCCGAAACCGAACTGGCCGAGACCAAACGCCCAGCCGACGAGAAAAGCACGCCCGAAGGAGAGGTCGCGAAGACCGACAAACAACGCAGAATAGGCAACGGGAACAAGAAGGAGAATCGAGAAAGGCGGGAAGGTTAGAACGGTCAGCGGCCCGGCGGCGAAACCAAGCGTCATCCGCGAGAGCAGACGTTTGCGCAGAGCGAAGCAGTTCAGAATTGCCGGCTTCACGACTTGATCGGACGCCGCGCACTGATCCAGGGTGCGGCGAGCAAGAGCCCCACGCCACTGACGACAAACACATCGGCCATGTTGAAGGCAGGCCAATGCGTTGAGTTGATGTAGAAATCCAGGAAGTCCGTTACAGCCCGATACCGCACACGATCAATGACATTGCCCGAGGCTCCACCGATGATCGCTCCGTAAGCGAGCGTTTCAACCGCATTTTCGGCGCGAAACAGCATAACCCCCAGCCAGCCGCAGATGGCAAGAGCGAGAGCTATGAGGCTCCACCATGGTGCGCCGCCAAGTAATCCGAAAGTGACGCCATCATTGCGATAAAAGACAAGGTTAAAACCTGGAAACACGGCGATTCCAGTGCTTAAAGAGGCCGCATTCGCCACAACAATGGCTTTTGTGATCTGATCGATTACGAAAGCGGCAAGCGCCGCAAAAATGCCGATCACCGGAGATAGTTTATGCACTGGCATTGCGTCACCCCAACCAAACATCGAGAAAAAGCATCAAAACGAGCCCGACGGCCAAGCCGAGCGTTGCCTTGTTCTGATGGCCGCTGCGATGGGTTTCGGGGATGATTTCGTGGCTGATGACATAAAGCATGGCGCCTGCGGCAAAGGCCAAGCCCCATGGCAGCAGCGGTTCCGACAGTGTGATGATGCCGGCCCCGAGCAAACCGCCAATCGGCTCGACCATTCCCGTTAGCGCGGCGATGCCCCAGGCGCGCAGCTTCGGATATCCTTCGCCCAACAGGGATACCGCAACGGCCAGCCCTTCAGGCGCATTCTGAAGCCCGATGCCGATGGCGAGTGGCAGACCGCCTTCCATACCTCCGGAACCGAAGCCAACTCCGACCGCGAGGCCTTCCGGGAAGTTGTGGATCGTGATTGCGATGATGAACAGCCAGACCCGCCGTAAGGACGCCGCTTCGGGCCCTTCGCGTCCCGTTCTGAAATGCTCGTGCGGCAGCCTTTCATTCATCAATGCAACGGCCCCCATGCCCAAAAGGATCGAGACGCAAACGATGGCCGCAGGCATCGCGCCGTTCTCGAACATCGGCTCCGCCGCATCCAACGCCGGGATGATCAGAGAAAAGAACGAGGCTGAGAGCATGACGCCGGCAGCGAAGCCGAGCGACAGATCGCGCGTCGCCCGCGACGGGATGCGCCCGAACAGCACGGGAATTGCTCCGACTGCCGTGAGCGATCCGGCGGCAAGGCTTCCGAGAAAGCCGAGCATTATCGGAGACAGGTTTTCCATAAGCGGGCCAGATTATCCTTCGGCGTAGCTTGAAAAGACTTCGGTCGACCCGTCCTCGCGGATGAGGAAGACATCATAAGCTTCACGGTTTTCTTCCGGCCCCATGCCGGGCGAGCCATAGGGCATTCCCGGAACGGCGAGGCCGACGGCGTCCGGGCGTTCCTCAAGAAGGCGGCGGATATCAGCGGCCGGGACATGGCCTTCAATCACGTAGCCCTCTATGAGCGCGGTATGGCAGGAGACCATGCGCTGCGGCACGCCGTTGTCGAGCTTGAAACGAACCAGCGACCCGCCAAACATGTTCTCGCCCGTCGGCGCGAATCCGTTTTCCTCGAGATGGTTCATCCAGGACAGGCAGCAGCCGCATCCGTTGGTCTTGCGGACGTCTATCGCTGTTGCCTCTGCGAGGGCCTGGGCCGCCGGGAACAGGGCGAGCGCGATGGTCAGAGCTTGGGTCATGCGTTTCATGGGTCAGAGCCTTTCGGTTGTCGTCTGGGCAATTTCGCTGTCAAGGTTTTCAGTCAGAAGCGCGCGCGCCTCGGTCAGACGCAACAGCGCGGCGGTATCATCCACCTCGTTCTCTGCGGCTTCGGCGAGCCTGTCGTCAGAGAGAGGGTCAGTCGGACGCCCATCTACGAGGACTTCGTAGTGCAGGTTGGGACCTGTCGCTGTGCCGGTTGCGCCAACGCGGCCGATCACATCTCCCGCCGCCACGCGTTGGCCCTGTGTTAGGCCCTCCGACACGGCGCTGAGATGCGCGTAGCGCGTCATGGTCTCGGAGCCATGGGAGATTTCGACCACGCGTCCATAACCGCCTCGCCAGCCGATGAAGCTGACCCGGCCCGGTGCCGTCGTCCGTACCGGCGTCCCGCTTGCCGCGGCAAAATCGACGCCGGTGTGCATCCGGACGTTTCCGTAGACAGGATGTGTGCGGCGCCCGAACACCGAGCTGAGGCGCGCGCCCTCGACTGGCTGTGCAAAGACGCGAAGCACCTCGCCATCGACGTAGATCGTCGCCTGACCGCTGCCGTCGTCCGGCCAAACGATCTCGTAAAGCGAATCGCCGATTTCCAGTGCGGCGAAGGCGAGGTCCGGCTGTCCGATCTTGTCATCGCCGACGCGCGTCTCGCGCCAGAGAAGCCTTAGTGTCTCGCCTCCAGCCATCTCACGGCGGAAATCCACGGTTCCACCCAGCATTTGCGCAAGGTCCACGGCAAATCGGGCGGGGATGCCGGCATTGTCGAGTGCCGCGAAGATCGAGGTGTCGATCACGGCCTCCCCAGCAAGGGTTACGATCTCCGGATCCGGCGCCACGACCTGCGTGGACACCTGCTCGCCAAAAAGCACCTCGATCCGCACCCCGTCCTCGACGGCGAGCGAGACGGTGCGGGGGCTGCCATCCATAGTCGAAACAACAGTGACCGAATTCCCCGGCCGCAACCGTCGCAGATCGTATTCCGCGCCAAGTGCAAGGGCGACTTCCGCCCTGTCGGCTCCCGCAAGACCGGCTTCGGAAAGCAAGGAGTCGAGCGTTTCACCAGAAGAGATGTCGCGAGACCAAGTCAACAGGGGCGGTTCGATGGCCTGCATCGGCCTGTCAACAACAGCGGCCTGCAGCAGGGGCAAGGGGCCGAAGCCGGGTGTATCTTCCACCCACGCCGTAGCTGGCAGCGACAACGGAATATCCAGGCTCCGGGGAGCTTCAGGACGCTGGGGCATCCAGCTACCTGCCTGGGCAAGTTCTGGCGGCACGGGTTCTTTCGACAGAACATCGAAGAATGCGATAGCCGCCCCCGAAACGGTCCCCGCAAGCGCGACACCTGCCGCAAAAGTTCTGAGCCTCATGTCGCTCCCTCCGTTTCTTCTTCCAACGCGCGGCGGATCTTCGGTACCGCGAATTCCCTCGGTTCATGATAGTCAATCATGGTGACGAACCGTCCAGCGGCACCGAACAGGAAGACGCTGGCCGTGTGGTTCATCGTGTAGTCGCCGCCTTCCGTGGGCACCCGCTCGTAGGCAGCGCGGAAGCCGTCCGCGATGCGCGCAATCTGCCCCTCCGGTCCCGTCCAGCCGCGGATCGCTGGGTGGAAATAACTGACATATTCTGCCATCGCCTCGACGGTATCGCGCTCGGGATCGACCGTGATGAAAACCACGTTCAACTGTTTGGCTTCGTCTCCTAAATCGTCGAGCCAACCTGAAATGTCCGAGAGCGTGGTCGGGCAGACATCGGGGCAGTAAGTGAAACCGAAGAACGCCATCGTCGGTCGCCCGATCAGGGTTTCCGGCCCGACCTCGTTGCCTTCATGGTCAGTCAGGCGGAAATCCATCTCGGTCAGAGCCATAGGCCGCTGCTCGATAGGTTCGGGCGCACCGGGTCCGTCGACCCGCCACCAACCGACGAAGAGCGTCAAGGCAATTGCACCGGCACCGGCCGCGCCGTATCCTGCGATCGTCCTTCGTCGCATTAGTCTTCCGGTCCGCGTGCGGCGATGCCAAGGATCGGCACCTCGACTGTCACCTCGCCCCCGTCGACAAAAAGTAGGGTCAGCGGAAAGGTTTCCCCTTCCGTCATGGGTTGTTGTAGCCGCATCAACATCGCGTGGAGGCCGCCCGGCTCAAGCGCGACGCTCTCGCCCGGGGCGATCGCGATCTCACCTGCCGCGCTCATGGAACTCACACCTTCGGCATTGGTCTTCGTCTCGTGGATCTCGGGCATCATCGCGAGGGGTGTTGAAAGACCAATCAGCGTCACCGGCTCGTCGCCAGTGTTGCGGATCGTCATGTAGGCGGCCCCGGGGCGGTTCATCCCTATGGAGGCGCGGGACCAGGCGCTTTCGACGACGACATCCACGGGTCCGGCCAGTGCGGGTACTGAGAGCCCTCCAAAGGTCAAGAGCGCGGCCAGTGTGCCCGTCATAATAATCTTTTTCATCGTTTTGGTCCTGCCTTTTCCATTCAGCTTTGCACGGCAGCAACTTCCGCGGCCACTAATCGACGCAGTTCTGCCTCCCCGAATGGATCGAGCGACTTGCCGTTTACAAAGAAAGTAGGAGTCTGGCGAACTCCCACGGTTTCGACGTCCGCACGATCCTGATTCAGGATCGCAACGACATCCGGTGCCAGCATTTGCGTGCGCGCGGCCTCTGCATCGAGTCCGGCAGTGGCGGCGATCTGGAGGATCAGACCGGGCTCAGGCGCGCCGTGCGACGCCCATCTCGGCTGATCCCGCAGAACGGCTTCGAGCACCGGCTCGTAAACGCCTTGCATGCGTGCTGCCTCGAGCACGCGGATCGCTTCCTCGGATGCCTCGCCATGAAACGCGGTGTAGCGGATAACGACGCGGACGGCATCTCCATGCTGTGCCATGATGTCCTTCACGATCGGATGGAAGGCGCGGCAAGCCTCGCAGGCCGGGTCAAAGAATTCGACAATCGTGACGGGCGCGTCGGCAGGTCCGAGGATGGGCGAGTAAGAGCGGATCATCGCGTCCGCGAGTTCCGGCGCAACGGTTTTTGCTTCGGCCGCGGGGCCGGGGCGAGTCGCGTACCAAGTGGCTCCGCCGAAACCGGCAACGCCGAGGGCGAGAACGGACAGGATTAAGCCGCGTCGATTCATGTTTGTGTTTCCTTCAATGAAAGTGCCGACAGGAACCCGATCAGTGCGAAGGCGACCAGCGCCATCAGCGGGATCGGAATGCCGAAGACCAATTGGTTATCATCGGTGCAAGAGGGGCCGGTGGCCGTGCAGGGCTGGATGCGTTCGGGGATCAGGCCCGCGTAGAGGCCCATGTGCCACAGGGCGACCACGCCACCACCAAGCGCCAGAGCGATGCCATAGCGCCCGACGCTGCCGTCTCGCCACCAAAGGCCGAGGCCGAGAATGATCGCGAGCGGGAACATGAAGGCGCGCTGGAACCAGCACAGCACGCAGGGTGTCTGCCCCATCACTTCGCCGATGAAAAGTACAGCAAGCGAGGCGACGAGGGCAACGATCCATGCCAGCCCGAGGGCGGTTTCTGCGGGTACGCGGTTCATGTCGGTCAGATCCTCTCTTCCAGATCGGCGAGAATCTCTTCAGCGGACGTGCCATAGGGCCATGAGTCTGCAAAGCCTGCCTCGGGGTCGAATAGAAACAGATGTGACGTGTGGCCCATTGTGTAGCCATCCGGAGCTGTAGCCTCTTCGATGCGTTCAAAGAAGATCGGAAACGTTTCGGATGTAGCGGCGATCTGTTCGGGCGTACCTGTCAGCCCGATGATGTTCGCATCGAACAGCGGAACGAATTCGGCGAGTGCCATGGGCGTGTCCCGTTCGGGGTCGATGGTTATGAAAATCGGCTGGACCCTCGCGGCATTGTCGCCCAGACCGTCCATCACCGCCGCGACCTCAGACAGTGTCGTCGGGCAGACATCGGGGCAGTTGCTGAAGCCGAAAAATACCAACATCCAACGCCCCGAAAAGTCTTCTTCCGTGCGAACCACACCTTGGTGGTCCGTCAATTCGAATGCAGCGACAAACGCTGGATCGTTGTCGGTTCGGGCGCGGTCAGCGCGATAGTCCGACCAGAGCAAAAGCCATACGAAGGCAAGCGACGCGACGCCTGCCAAAACCCAAAGAAATTTCTGTGCCGATGTAAGGGACAAACCTGCGCGCCTGATTTTGGTTCTTGATTATTGTCGCGTTTACATCCTCTAGCTACTAGAGGTTCAAGCGCGAAATCACGTTGTGGCTTAAACTCACGCGTCTGTGAATCCGGCACTTGTCTATTGGGGCGGCAAAACCTACAAAGACTGTAACTTTTTCATGGAGGCGAAGATGCTCACGATCGGCACTCTGTCAAAGAAGACCGGCACAAAGGTGCAGACCATTCGGTACTACGAGCAGATCGGGCTCATGCCCGAACCTGGCCGGACTGAAGGCGGACAGAGGCGCTATGACAACGCACAGCTCGACCGACTGTCCTTCATCCGCCATTCGCGACAACTCGGCTTCTCGCTTGATGCGATCCGCGAGCTGCTCGACCTCAGCGACCAGCCCAATCGGCCCTGCGAAGAAGCCGACGCGATTGCGCGTCGCCAGCTAAAGCAGGTGGAGCAGCGCATGGCCCGTCTGAAGGCGCTGCGCACCGAACTGAAACGCATGGTTCACGAATGCAGCGGTGGACGTACTGCCGATTGCAAGGTGCTTGAGGTGTTGCGGGATCATTCCGAATGTTTGACCGAACATGACGAGATCGGCGCCTGAGATGCCTGCCGCGCTTGCATACCCGCTTGCGGCCTTGGCCGAGATCGCCGGGTGTTTCGCGATCTGGAGCTGGTGGCGCCTCGGCGCATCCGCGGCTTGGCTCGTACCCGGTATTGTAGCCTTGGTGGTATTCGGGTGGCTTCTGGCGCAAGTCGAAACGGTTGCTGCGGGCCGCGCCTTTGCCGCCTATGGCGGAGTCTACATTGCGGCTTCGGTACTGTGGATGTGGCTTGCAGAGGGTCACAGACCGGACAGGTGGGATGCGCTTGGCACAGCCGTTTGCTTGCTCGGCGCAGCTATAATACTGGCCGCGCCACGAACCAATTGAACTTTATGGTTTGAACTTGAAACCGTCTCAAATCGCGATCTCATCGCCCCATAAAAAGGGCTATGCTCTGCATTGGTTGGGGCGCCTGCCTGAAAGCTCCCGACGGTCGTACGTGGAACTGACCATCAATAATCAATCCGGAACCCTGATCTGCCAGAGAGGTTGAAAGATCATAGTTCACAAATTGGAATGGGAAGTATGGCGGCAGAAAAACGAGCAGAAAGACGCACACTTTGGATCGTTCTCGGTCTCAATATCAGTCTTGCTGCGGCCTTTTTCGCAACTGGGACCTTCGGGGATTCCAGTGCCCTGATCGCCAACGGGCTCGACAACCTTTCAGACAGCTTGGTCTACGCAATCAGTCTGTTTGCATTGTCGCGGTCTGCGAAATGGAAACGTGGCGCGGCGAATGTCTCGGGCGGCCTGCTGATCGTGTTCGCCATCGGGATCCTTTATGATGCTTGGCGCCGCTATGTCGGTGGGTCGGATCCCCTTGGCACCGTTATGATCGTCATGGCGCTGATCGCGGCGGCCATCAACTCAGTTTGTGTCTGGTTGCTCGCTCGGCTCAAAGATCCGGACGTCAACATCCGCGCGGCCAATACTTTCAGCTGGAACGACTTTGCGGCAAACCTCGGAATCGTAGTCGCAGGTGGCCTCGTTGCCTGGCTGGGAACGAACTGGCCCGACCTAGTCGTCGGTGTGATTATCGCCGGGATCGCGGCCTGGGGCGGTGTCAATATCCTACGCGACGCACACGGTGAACACCACAAAGCAGTTCACACGGACAAGTAGTTGCGAGAGATCGTTTCTAAAAGAAGGGGTTGAAGCTACAGTAACTATAGAGACTAGTCTGTTCCAAGACGATTCGAGGAGCGACTCCGTTGCAGATAACCAACCCCCTACTTGCACCCACCAAACTACTGGATTTTGATGCCGCGCCTCTTGCGCATCTAATAGAGAGCCGCAGCTGGCGCGACTTATCCGAATACGATCGGATCGGAGCTGCCTATGATTTCGTTCGAAATGAAATTGCGTTCGGATACAATCGAGCTGACGACATCCCCGCATCCGAGGTACTTTCCGACGGCTACGGGCAGTGCAATACGAAAGGCACGCTCTTAATGGCGCTGCTGCGTGGTGTTGGCGTTCGTTGCCGGTTGCATGGGTTTACGATCCACAAAGGCTTGCAGCGCGGTGTTGTCCCAGAGTTGGTGTATCCGCTTGCTCCAGAGGAAATTCTCCACTCGTGGGTAGAGATCGAATTTCAAGGGGCCTGGATCAACCTTGAAGGCTTCATCCTGGATGACGCTTTCTTCGAAGTCCTGCAAAGATCGTTCTCGGACACGGACAGTCTCTGCGGTTATGGCGCGGGCACGGATTGCCTTGGCGCGCCTCCCGTCGCCTGGAACGGAGAAGATACCTACATTCAGAAAACCGGCATCGTGCAAGATTTCGGCGTGTACGATACGCCCGACGCCTTCTATTTGTCCCATGAGCAATCCTTTGGAAGGCTGCGTGGTGCCCTTTACCGTCATATAATACGCCACTGGATGAATGCGCGCGTACGTGGTTTCCGCAGCGGCCGCCTGAAGACTGACCGACGCGCGACACACGCGCATGAGGAGCCTGCCAATGCCGCATGATCACGGGCACGCGAATATCGATCCGAATTCTGGGGATCGACGGGTTGCGATCGCGATCTGGGCGAATGGGCTACTTACTGTTGCGCAAATCGTCGGGGGCATATTGTCGGGCAGTCTAGCACTTATCGCCGATGCGCTGCACAACTTTTCCGATATGGCCTCGCTTGTCATTGCCTTCGCCGCGCGCAAGATCGCGCGCCGCCCGGCCGATGAGCGCATGACTTTCGGCTATGGCCGGGTCGAAATCGTCGCTGCCCTGATCAACTACACCACCCTGATCGTGATCGGCTTCTACCTGATCTACGAAGGTGGCATGCGCATGATTGATCCACCCGAAGTCATGGGGTGGACCGTCGTCATTCTCGGTGGAATTGCGCTTGTGGTCGACACGCTGACCGCAATGCTGACCTATTCGATGCAGAAGGGGAGCGTGAACATCCGCGCGCTGTTTCTCCACAACCTTTCGGACGCGTTGGCTTCAGTGGCCGTCATAGTCGGCGGGACGCTCATTATACTTTATGATATGCGTTGGGTGGATCCGGCCATCACCATCGGCATCGCGCTCTACATCCTGTATCTGTCCTTCACCGAAATAGGGGCCCCAATTCGAACCCTGATGCTTGGGAGCCCACCAGATATTGATGGAAATGACGTGGTCAGAGCGATCCAGATTGTCGATGGCGTTGTGGACGTGCATCATGTCCACCTGTGGCAAATGCAGGAGAACGCTGCGGCATTGGACTGCCATATTGTTGTCGAACGCGACCGGATGGGTGAGGCCGACAAAATTAAAGAAAACGTCAAATCGGTGCTGCATGAACGTTTCTCAATCGAGCATTCCACGCTTGAATTCGAAGCGACCGACAATGCGCATCAGGAGGCGCAGGTGTTCGGACACCGCTCATGACGATTGCCCAAGGCATACTAGTGGTCGTAGGCCTGCTGTCCGGTCTGGTTTTGATTGGTGCGCTCCTTTGGTCGATCGTCCGCCCGTCCAAGCGCATCTGGCCTCCAAACAGAGAGCATTCAGTCATACCAATCATTGCATGGGGCCTCACATTGGCCGTGTTTGGGGCGGTGATCGGTTTGGGCATCGTGGATTGGAAATCCGCTTCTATGCCCAACGCGCTCCGTTGGGCAGTCGGGCCGTTCTTGATCGCAATCGGAAATCTGATCGCCTGGTGGGGGGCATTCATCATTGGACTGAAAGCCACCAGTGGGGTGAGAGACGAGCTGATCACTTCGGGTCTCTACCGTTTCTCTCGGAATCCGCAGTATCTTGCCGACATGGCCATCCTAATAGGTTTGGGTCTTCTCTTCGCCTCACCTTGGGTTTGGCCTGTCGTCATCGTTGGAGTTGCCGCGCTGGCCCTTGCCCCGCTCGCAGAAGAGCCATGGCTGTGCGAACAATACGGCACCAAGTATCGCAACTATTGCGCTGAAACACGTAGATATCTCTAGTCTCGCCGCCTCACGAGAACGTCATCAATTTTCGGTTGAAGCTCTAGCAGCTAGAGGTCGTATCCGTTCATCAACAAAAGGGCGAGGCAAAGTATATTACTGATTCAAAGAAAACACGGTGCCAGTTCGTCTCGACAACTATGATCGGACTTCTGGGAACACCTTCCCTTCTCCGTGCTCAGGAGCAGGAGCCCTCGGCGGTACGCAGAAATATTTCTGTCCTTCAGTGCGGATCCCTGGCAAGACCACTTCGATAACCTTCAGCACGGTGCAATTATGTGCGACATTGACTCGCGTGCAGTCCAGTACTGGTCGGAAGACGAAAGTGTTTACAAACTCTACCCTTCAAGTGTCCCCGCCTCGGAAGAGCTGACCCGCCGAGGATATACAGAGGTTATAAGGAAGGTGGAGAGGCCCAGTTGGCGGCCCACTCCATCAATGAAAGAGCGCAACCCCGAATGGCCTGACTATTGGCCGCCGGGTCCTGACAACCCGCTTGGAACCCACGTGCTTTATTTGTCGTGGCTGTATTACCGGGTGCACGGGACCGGGGACACACGCAAGATCGGGCGCCAGTCATCAAACGGTTGTGTCGCGTAGCCTTTAATTGGGCTCTGCCTCAATCTGTGTGGCGGAACGGTAGCATTCTCGCCCGCAACAATTCTGGACCGGCTCGGCCGTACATGGCGCGCTTGAGGGTTTTCAGGCGGTTGATCTGACCTTCCGCCTGGCCGTTGTTACAGGGCATCTCGATCGCCTTTTTGACCACATTGAAGTCCCGGTTCAAGGTGCGGGCGAAGCGCACAATGGGCGTCAGGCCGGTTTCGATGGCGTCGTCGATCCATGCAGGGAGCGGACCCGCTTGGCGGCCACGCATGATACCGTTGAAACGCATGGCGAGGCTGCGCATCGTTGTGAAGGCGGGAGAACCGGCTTTGAGCGTGTCGACTTTCCGCGCCTGATCCGAGGTGAGCTTTCCGCTGGGTTTGATGCACAGCGCGGCCGCAATGACCGGAGAGATCGCATGCCCCGTTTCCGGGCCCCGGACCGGCTCCAGGATCTGGTGCTCCACGGCGGGGCCCTTCGTTTGCTTTTCGGCTCTGCGCCCGCCCGCCCCCAGCCGCTTTTAATGCGACTGACTCCCCTCGTAACCACGCTCTTGGATCATACGGTACAGGGCGCTGCCTGTTCGAATGCCGTCCTTCCAGCTTTGGCTCAGGAATTCTTCAAAGTACCACGGCGAAGTCGGTTTCAAAGCGGCCTGTTTGCGGTCCGGTGGCGTCTCGAACTGCAGCCATTTCGCGATGCTGCGGCGCGGGAACCCTGTTCGTCGCCCGATCTCGCTACAGTTAAGCCCCTGATTTCGGAGCGCATGGATGGTGGTGAAAATCTCTTCCCGAGATGTCCTGTGCGCAAGGCGTGACTTCAGAAGGCTGCCGGCTGCGGTGATATTGTCGGCGTCGGCCAGCAGCGCTCTGCCGGTCTCAGGGCCGTGGAGGTTCATTTGCTCCTCAATGGCCTGCCGCAGGTTTTGCACGATATGGAACCGATCAGCGACCTGCTTCGCCTGCGGTGCCCCTTGCCGTGCAGTCTAGGCGTAGAGACCACACCGATCTCTGCTAATCACTTTCACCTCGGGGTGTCGCTTGAGCCAGTTGGTGCAGGTGACGACATCTCGATCCTCAAGAATGTCGATCACCACGCGACGCTCCAGATCCACAATGATCGTGCCGTAGGTTTGCGACTTCCGCCAGCTCCAGTCGTCAATCCCGATGACCGTCGGCGGCTTGGCGGTGCCCTGAGCACGCTTTTTCAACTGCCTGAGCACCGTGTAATCGCTGACCCCAAGGCCCAAACGGTGCAAGAGCCGTTCGGCAGGCCGTCCGCCGGTTGCATGCCCAAGATGACTGACAATCTCCCCGACACGCGAAGTGCTACGTGCAAACGGATGCGCAATCGAGGTGAGTTGGTCTGCGAAAGTCCGGCGTGGGCAAGCGGGTGCCAAACATCGCCAACGGCAAATCGCGAGATCAACCGTTACCTCCTCTCCATGGGCGGGATAATCCTGCAACCGCCGACGCCGCCAGCCGTGACGTCGGCGTGAATGCAATCCACAGTCTGGGCAGATGCCGCTTGGTGTCAGACTGCCCGATACGATCCACCCGCCGAAATCACTTCGCTCAACGCATTGAACCGAAACTTCGGCCCCGGGCGACCAATGCTTCTTCGAGCTCACAACCATCCCTCCTGAATTTTCCTGTTTCAGGATAGTTGCGCCACACAAAGTGAGGCAGAGCCCAATTAAGGGCTACGCGACGCCAGCGCATCGGCGGGCAGATTGGGGTTGCGCGCCTTGCCGTCAGGCTGGTCAGAGACCGCCTCTGCCCGAGCCTGAGCCATTTCTGCCTCTGTGCGATGACGGATAAAGACAGGTTTTCCGCGCCAGTTGACGGTCAATTGCGTTCCAGGCGCGAGATCGGAAATGTCGACAGTGATCTGTGCCAAGGCGCGGACATCGGCGGAAGGGTTCATCTGGTTCACCAGTGGCCAGAGCGCGGCCCCTGCGGCCACGACCCCCGCCCCGGCCGTTGCGTAATACAGGAAATCCCTGCGCGCGGTATCCTCTGACGCTTCCATCACGGGACATGTGTCCATGTCTCCCGCGCGGGAAGGTCAACACGCGAGATGTAACGTTTTGTCAGTGCACCTCTCTACGGATCAACAAACAAGCCGTGTCGGCGCGTCAATGGTGCGGGGCTGCGCCTTTTGCCATCATGAGGTGGTGCTCCTGGTGATGCGCCCCGATGGTCATCAGGCCAAAGAAACCAAGTCCCTGAATCTGAGCGGCATCGCCATCGACACTGAGCGCCACGCCATCTTCGAGTTCCTCCGTGACAACGTCCCAGCCGGTTTCAGCCGCAAGAAAGGGCGCATGGGCGGGCACCATGGCGCGGATGGCTTCGAGAACACGGGGGGTGCCCCGAATCTCGAACCGGGCCCCTTCCGGCCGCAGGGTGCGGGTGACCACGGCCTCTTGGGTCAGAAGATCCATATCGACCAGATGGCGGCGCAATCCGTCGATATCGACCCGCTCCCAATCTGTCTCGGGATCGGCCTGCAGGATCGCAACGATCTCCGCCAGGGCGGCAAAGGCCGATTGCCCGGTTTCCTGCGGTCCACCCATGTCATGGCCAGTCGCGGAATGGGCGTGCTGAGCGGCCACGGGTGCGGCCATCAGTATGGCAAGGAGGAGGGAAATGAGACGCATGGACGGGTCCTTCAATGGGATGCTGTCATGTTTACGCTAGCAGGGGCGGGCGTATCGCAATATGATTGCAATCATATGTTGCCAGCCCCCTATGATCTTATCCCGAGTTCAGCCCTGCGCCCTTTTTCCGGCGCGGTTGGCGACATCATGTTTCACCAAGGCGGTCCCACCCACGGTCTCTATGTCGTGCAAACCGGGCGCGTGTATCTCGAGCGGGTCGGCCCAGATGGCGAGCGGTTCATCATTCACCGTGCCCAAGCCGGAACAAGCTTTGCCGAAGCTTCCGTGTTTTCAGAGGTCTATCATTGCGATGCTGTTTTCGTTCAGGCAGGGACGCTGATCCGGATCGAAAAGGATGCCGTTTTGGACGCCTTCGCCGACCCTGAGTTTGCGCGCGCTTTTGGTCGCCAGGCGGCTCAGCAGATACAGGCACAAAGACAGATGCTTGAGATCGTGGGTATCCGGCGTGCAGAAGACCGGGTGTTGGCGGGGTTGGTCGCGGGCCTGCTCGACGGCTCCGTGATCGAGTTCGCCGCCCGATTACAGCTGAGCCATGAGGCGACCTACAGGGCCTTGCGAAAGCTTGTGCAGGACGGGCGGGTCAAAAACCCCGCCCGCGGGATTTATCACCTGCGCCCATGACCCGATCAGCTGTGGCTCGCGAAGACCGAGGTCACCCCGTCGGAGCCGACAAGCAAGGTATCAAAAGTGTCACCAGCCCCGGGACCGCCCATGCCGGGCGAACTCATCGGCATGCCGGGAACCGTCAACCCGCGCGCCACCGGTTGTTCTGCCAGCAGCCGCGTGATGTCCGCGGCAGGCACGTGGCCCTCGATAAAATAGTCACTTATGATCGCCGTGTGACATCCAGCAAGTTCCGGAGCGATTTGTAGCCGGTCTTTGAACGCATAAAGCGCATCCTGATCGACATCCTGCGCCTCGACCGTGAAGCCCGCTTGCCGGACATGATCGACCCAGGCGGTACAGCACCCGCAGGTGGGGGTTTTCAGGACTTTAATGACCGGTTCTGTGTTGGCCAGTGCTCGCAGGGGGAGTGTGGCAGCCGCTCCGGCCAGCAAAAATGTGCGTCTTTTCATCATGTGTTCCTTTTTGAAGTATCCGAGACCGTAGAACTGTGTGTTTGAGAGTCCAGAGGCTGTTCCTGCTCTGTCGGCGAGAGGGCGGGTGCATCCAGGGCGTGCCCGCTTGCCGGCCCGCGAAGGGGCTGGATCAACATCTTGTCGACCCAGAGGTCGCGCGTCGTGCGAAACTGCTCGATGCCGATCGTCATTCCCTCGTGGCCCTTCGCGGGCTGGGCAACGTAAGTACCCATGAGGCGGTCCCACCACGGCAGGTTGAAGCCGTAGTTTGAGTTGGTTTCGCGCGGATCGACAGAATGATGCACGCGGTGCATGTCGGGTGTGACGACGATCCATCTGAGCCACCGGTCGACTGGTCTCGGCAGGTTGATGTTGGCATGGTTGAAGAGTGCCGTGGCGTTGAGGATGATCTCGAACAACAAAACCGCGACGGCGGGCGGACCAAGCGCTGCGACCAAGCTTAGCTTGATCGCCATCGAGATAAGGATCTCAATCGGGTGAAAGCGCAATCCCGTTGTGGCGTCGAACTCGAGGTCCGCGTGGTGCATCCGGTGCAGACGCCACAACGTAGGGACGGCATGGAACATGACGTGTTGCAAATAGATGGCCAGATCGAGAAGCAGCATGGACAGGACAACGGCCAACCAATACGGCGCGCCGATAGTGTTGAATAAACCCCAACCCCGCTCCTCGCCCATGACCGCCAGACCAACGGCCAGGATTGGGAAAGACAACCGCAGGATCGCCGTATCGATCACGACAAGAGCCAGATTGTTCGACCAACGGATGACACGCGGAATGTCACGCCGCCGACGCGGGGCGGCGAGTTCCCAAAGCGCCATGGCGGCCAGCACACTCAAAAACGCCGTCAGACGAATCTCCGGCTCTGCGGCAAGTATCGTGTCCATCACAGTCTATGGCCCTTCTGTGTTAGGGCTTGGGTGCGGATGCGCATCTCGCACATCAGTCTTTTCTTGCGCAGCCTTTGCAGCCGCTATCTGGACTATATCAACATCCAGCGCGTGGCGCTCGTCGAGACACTCGGTTTCGAGCTGCAGCGTGACCATGTGAAACCCATGCTGCTCCGTCAGCCGTCGATAGGCCCTGTTCAGCAAGTGCGCGGCCTCGGCGGGTGCCCTATGGCGGATATGGGCGGAAAACGCGTGTTTGCCGCTGGTCAGCGTCCAAGCATGCACGTGGTGAACATCCACAACCCCGTCCTGGTGGTTCAGATCCGCCATCACAGCGTCGAGATCCGTTCCCTCGGGCGTGCCTTCCATGAGAATGTGGACCGCTTCTTTGATTACGCCGACGGAGGCCCAGAGGAGAACCACCCCGAACGCCATGCCGAGGATCGGGTCGATCGCGAGAAAGCCGGTGAACTCGATCACGAGAGCGGTCACGATGATCAGGAGGCTGCCGACAAAGGTCTGGATGATGTGCCAGAGCGCGCCGCGGGCATTCAGATCGTCTTTGCTCGATTGCCACATCAGCCCCAGCGAGATGACCTCTGTGACCAGGCCACCGAAGGCGACCCAAAGCATTGGGCCCGTGGCCAGGTGGATCGGATTTCCGAGCCGAATCGCGCCCATCCAGATCACCAGAAGCGCCATGCCGAGAAGAAAGCTGCCATTCACCAGCGCGCCGATGATCTCGGCGCGGTACCATCCGAAACTGCGCGCCGAATCCGCTGGACGGCGCGCAATCCGCTTCGCGATGATGGCCACGAGAACACCGCCAACCGCCGACAGGGTGTGAAACGCATCCGACAGGACGGCGATCGAGCCGGTCCAGAGCCCGACGGCGAGTTCAATCATGAAATAGACGCCGGTGAGCCAGGCAGAAATCACAAGGGCCTTGCCGGAACTCGGCATGTGTCCAGCGTGAGAATGATTGGCCATATCAGCTCTCCTCCCGTTGCGTACCGGTCTTTCGCGTCGCGGCAAAGAGAACCGACAGGCCCGTAAAGCCACCGAGCGCAAGCGCGGTCCATGTGGCGGTGCGGGCATCTCCGTTCATCGCCTGGCTGCCCATGTGAGCGAGCAAAAAACTTGCGGGAATAATCCCGGCCATCGTGGCCAGCGCGAACCTCCAAAGATGCAGCTTGCTCAGACCTGCGGCGTAACTGATCATATCGAAGGACAGAAACGGCAGCAGGCGACTGCCGAAGACCAGGAAGGTCAGAGTGTTCTGGGACCCGAACAGGCCTGCGTTAATCTTCTGACCGAGATGACGCTCAACGAAGGGACGACCCAGGCCGCGGGCCAGACCAAAGGCGGCAAGCGCACCGAGTTCCGCACCTAGAACGACGAAGAGCGTCCCGTACGTGTGTCCATAAGCCGCTCCGGCGGCGAGTGCGATCGGCGCCGAGGGCAGGGGGCTTGCCACGATAGCGATTGTCATAAGCGCCACGATGACAATTGGTCCGGCAAGACCTGCCGCCTCGATCCAGCGGTCAATTTCCGCGCGATCCGGCAGGCGAATGTCAACGCCAAGGACGTCCGGGAAGGCCAATGCGACGACTCCCATCAGGAACACCGCAATAAGAAGAACGCGCATCATCATGGATCAAAACACGGCATAGAGCAGAACGAAGAACGTCGCAGCCAAAAGGTCAAAGGCCACGCAGAATGGAATATACCAGTTCGGAATCCGGGCGAGACGATAAGAATTGTGGTGTGACATGTCCCAAAGGGCGTGCAGGGCCAAGCCCAAGGGGAGGAAGGCCCAATGCCATATCAGCCCCAGGAAGGCTGCCGAGCCGAACAAAAGGGCCACGGCGAGCTCTGCCCAGAACACGCGCGCTCTGCCGTCCGCGGCGCCAAAGCCGATATAGGCACCGCCAATCAAAGCAAGCGTGATCGAAGCAAGAGCTATCGAGCTCTTTTCATCCAAAAACAAGTGAGCCGGCATTGAGAGCAAGACAATCAACACGCCAACCCATACGGGAAATTTCAAGATATCCCCGTGTCGATGGTGCGATAAGTGATCGCCTGTCTTTTTGAAAATCTGTGCCATGGCTTGGTACCTAGGGATTCCAGCAACTGGAAGGTCAAGGGTTATTCATCCACGCGCGCAACGCGGCGCTCACTCAACCGTTCCACGGGGAGGTCAAAGGACCGATATCAGGACGCATTTGACGCTGACGCCCGGTTCATGTCCGACGCGCGTGGCGATTTTCAGTCATCTTTCGCCTTCTGCCAGACTTGCTGGCAGGCTGAGTAAAGAAACGTCGCTGACCAGGTCAGCAACATGAAGCCCAAAAGCGATTGCAGCATCAGCAACAGTCGAAAGGGCCCGACCACCTCTATGGACGAATAGCCAAGGGTCGAGAACGAGATGCCCGTAACATAGAGAACATCCTGAAACATCGGCGGGCTGTTGCTGAACGATTGCGGCAGAACGCTTGCCACCACCATCGTGTTGAACACGGCGAGCGTCACAAGTTCCAATACGTGCAGCAACAGCAACGCGGAAAACGTCAGGATGATCCGAAAGCCGGAGCCATCCGACCGCTGCGGGGAAAACTTCAGAATGCCCGACAACGCATAATGATGGACAATTCCCATCAGGATCGCCGCGCATATTCCGACAAACATGGCCATCAACTCGGTCATACCCCCAAACCCGTCTTCCTATTCAAACAGGTCAATCTGACCATACATCAGGCTTTTTAGCACAACTGGACCGATTGATTCTTCACAGGTCAGGCCAACGCGGGGGGCAACCCGTTCAGGGCGACATCCACCGGAACGGTCGGCAAGTTCGATGCGATCCAGCCAGGCCCTTCGCCTGATCCCAACATCCCTTCCGAGATATCGGCGTAGCCCGAATAACCAGCTTGTCTTAACGCTCGAAGCAGCGATGCGGAGCGTCCGCCAGTGGCGCAGATCAGTCCAACGGTGCGATCACCGCTCAGTTCCTTCGCCCTGAACAATCGGTCCGGAAAACCGGACGCGTGCATGCTTATCGGCCATACACCAGCACCTACGCCGGTTTCTTGCCACTCTTCGCGCGTTCTGACATCGATGATCCGCGCCGTATCCGATAGAAGCGCGTCAAAGGCATTCTCTGCCGACCAGACAGATCGGCTCTGCGCCAGCAGCGGTGACGCCGTGACGGTCAGCACCGTCATATGAGCACCCAGAATGAAACGGCGCCGGTTCAAATCAAGAGCCATATTCGAAAACCTCATCCTTTGATCGGTTGCGATCCCAAAGGTCACATAACATGCCAGCAACGCTACCCGGGAGCACGACACGGTGCAGGCACAGATTTGTATCCATCTGTAGCAAGGGACTGACCTGATACAAATGGCTACAATTCTGCCCATGAAACACGATGCAACGATGATTTAGGAAAGACACCATGGGACCGCCACCTCATATCCTTATCGTGGATGACCACGCACAGATACGTGAAAGCGTCGCGCGCTTTCTGGAGAAGAACGGAATGCGCACGACCGTCGCCAGGGATGCCGTGGAGATGGATGCCAAGCTGGCCACCGGTCACTTCGACCTGCTCGTGCTCGATGTCATGATGCCGGGCGAGGACGGTTTGTCGGTTTGCCGCAGACTTGCGCCAGAAGGTGATCTTCCGATCATCATGCTAACGGCGCTTGGTGAGGAAACGGATCGGATCGTGGGGCTGGAAATCGGTGCGGACGATTATCTCGCCAAGCCATTCAATCCACGAGAACTGCTCGCCCGCATCAAGTCGGTTCTTCGGAGAAGCAACCGCGACGAACCCGTGGCCGGAACCCTGGCTGGGAGGAAGATTTGTTTTGCGCACTGGATACTGGATACCGACCGGCAGGTGCTGATTGACGAGGCCGCAACCGAAACGCCATTGACGACCTCCGAGTTCAAATTGCTGGCGGTCCTGCTGGAACGCGCGAGGATGGTGCTCAGCCGTGACCAGTTGCTTGACCTGACCGCTGGTCGGACGGCAGGCCCGATGGATCGCACCATCGACAATCAGATCAGCCGCCTCCGTCGCAAAATCGAGCCGGATGTATTGCGACCGAGTGTCATCAAGACTGTGCGGAACGGCGGATACTGCCTGGCTGCCGATGTCGAGGATGCGCCGTGATGCGCCGTGCGATGAGATCTCTGAGCGGCCAGTTGATCCTGCTTGTGGTCGCGGCACTTGTCGTGGCCCAGGCGATCAGCCTGTTCCTGTTCGCTGACGAGCGCAGCCTGGCCATCCGTGCTGCTTTGGGGTTCGAGGCTGCTGGACGCGCAGCGAATGTGGCGCGGTTGATCGAAGAGGCCCCGTTGGACCTGCAGAATTCCATCCTTCGCGCGG
This sequence comes from Leisingera sp. NJS204, assembly GCF_004123675.1. Lineage (NCBI taxonomy): Bacteria > Pseudomonadati > Pseudomonadota > Alphaproteobacteria > Rhodobacterales > Roseobacteraceae > Leisingera > Leisingera sp. NJS204. The sequence continues at coordinate 76,930 of NZ_CP035422.1, forward strand.
CAAATTCACCACTTATCCGGTTTGATCTGTCAGACGCTCCGAGTGTGGAACACACCAGTCATTCGCATGGCGACCTTGTTGAAGGGCGTATCCGTGCGCTAATGGACGATAGCTACAGCCGCGATATTCGCGTTGAACTGCACGAGATCGAGGGCGAATTGAGGCCCTTGCCCAATCTTTCTGACGAAATGACGGAAATGCATCTCGCGATGATGCGCGGAGAGTTGACAGCGGTTGAAATGAACCTGTCGATCGCCATTAAGGGAGCGCGTTGGCTGAATGTCGGAACGCGGTTCGAGCGTCCACCAATCCAATGGCCTTTCTATTCGATGCTGACCTTTGGAATTTCCGCCGGACTGCTTTTGGTGGCGATTTTCTGGTTTGTCATGACGCGCCTGACGCGTCCTTTGCGGCACCTGTCGAAGGCCTCGGACCATCTTGGCCGGGGCGAGGATGTGCCTGAATTGACCGTCGCAGGGCCGACCGAGGTCAGGGATCTGACCGTCGCCTTCAACCGCATGCAACGACGGCTGACCCGGTTTGTCAGTGATCGGACACGGATGCTCGCAGCGCTTGGTCACGATTTACGCTCGCCGTTGACTGCTATGCGTGTCCGCGCGGAGCTGGTTGACGAAGAAGAGACGCGGGACAGCCTCATCGCATCGGTCGAAGAGATGCAGAGTATGGTCGAAGCGACGCTCACCTTTGCACGGGGCCTTACCGGATCAGAAGGCTCCGAAGTGGTCGATCTGCGCAATTTTCTGGACAGCTTGTGCAGCGATATGGCGGCACACTGCACCTTTGCCCCGAGTGATGATGTTGCCGTGCGGCTTCGACCCAACGCGTTCCGAAGGGCACTGAGGAACTTGCTTGAGAACGCCGTTCGCTACGGTGGTGCCGCAAAAGTCAGCTGGGCGACCCACGGTTCGAACCTCGTACTCAACATCGATGACAATGGGCCCGGCATTCCCGTCGACCAGTTGGAAAAGGTCTTCGATCCCTTCTATCGCCTCGAGCAATCGAGGTCTCTGGAAACGGGCGGTTATGGGCTTGGGCTCTCAATCGCGAGGACAATCGTCCAATCCCATGGCGGCGATATCCAGCTGGTCAACCATAACAGCGCGGGTTTGCGCGCTGTTGTCACCATCCCACTGGATGAAAGCGAACTAATCGAAGGAGAAACAGATGAAACTGAAAACGCTCATTCCAACGTTGCTGGCCAGCTTGCCCGCCAGCATGGCGCGAGCTGATGGTCCAGGCTCCTGGACAGGTCACATATGGGGCGGAGGCTATGGCTTTATGGGCGGCTTCATGATGCTCGCCTTCTGGGGCGCCGTGATCGCATTGATCGTGTTTCTGGTACTCAGGCTGCGGGACAATGGCACCCGTCCCCCGGACTCGGACGCGCAGGAAGCGCTCCGGCGCCGCTTTGCGAATGGGGAAATCGACGAAGAAGAGTTCCGTCACCGCAAAGCAACGCTCGACGAATAGACCCCGCCGCGGACGCCAAAGCCGTCCGACGCGACGCCCACCGACACTGGATAGGAAAGAACGCCATGTTCCCGGAAATTGGTCACTTCGCACTGGCCCTCGCGCTGGCCCTCGCACTTGTTCAAAGCGTTCTGCCGATTGCAGGTGCATCGCGTGGAAACGCCGTCTGGATGAAATCCGCCCAGGCGACGGCAATAGGACAAGTGCTGTTTGTGGCCATAGCCTTCGCAGCGCTGATGCAGGCCTTCATCGCCAGCGACTTCACCGTCAGGAACGTCGTCGAGAATTCCCATTCGCTCAAGCCGATGCTCTACAAGGTGGCCGGGACCTGGGGCAGCCATGAGGGTTCGCTGCTGCTCTGGATCCTGATACTCGCGGTGTTCGGCGCGGGCGTCGCCTGGTTCGGATCGAACATCCCCGCCGAGACCAAGGCGCGCACCTTGTCGGTGCAGGCGTGGATCAGCGTCGGCTTCCTGTCCTTCCTGCTGCTGACGTCGAACCCCTTCGAGCGGGTGTTTCCGCCGCCGCTCGACGGCAATGACCTCAACCCGTTGCTTCAGGACATGGGTCTCGCCATGCACCCGCCGCTTTTGTATTTCGGGTATGTCGGCTACTCCATCGTATTTTCCTTTGCCGTTGCGGCTCTTCTGGAAGGGCGCGTCGATCCAGCCTGGGCCAGATGGGTCCGCCCGTGGACATTGGCCGCGTGGGTCAGCCTTACGGCAGGTATCGCTCTTGGATCTTGGTGGGCCTATTATGAACTGGGCTGGGGCGGCTGGTGGTTCTGGGACCCGGTCGAGAACGTGAGCTTCATGCCCTGGCTTCTGGGCACGGCGCTGCTGCATTCCGCCATCGTCACCGAAAAGCGCGACGCGTTCAAAAGCTGGACCATCCTGCTTGCCATCCTGACTTTCTCGCTTTCACTTCTCGGCACGTTCATTGTCCGATCCGGCCTGCTTACCTCCGTGCATGCCTTCGCCGTCGATCCAGAGCGCGGGCTTTACATTCTGGGTCTGCTGGCCGTGTCCATCGGTGGGTCGCTGGCGCTCTACGCCTGGCGGGCGCCCGAAATGGAGCCGGGTGGTCTGTTTCGCCCGATCAGCCGCGAAGCCGGGCTGCTCGTGAACAACCTCATTCTGGCCGCCGCTACGGGAACGGTCCTGTTCGGGACGCTTTATCCGCTGATCCTCGAAGCTGTCACCGGGGACAAGATCTCGGTGGGTCCACCTTTCTTCAACGCGGCCTTCATTCCGATGATGCTGGCGCTGGTCGTGTTCATGGGTCTTGGTCCATTCCTGTCGTGGAAGCGGGCTGATATCGCCGGTTTGCTCGATCGCATTCGGTTCGTGGCCGTGCTGGCGGTCATCGCAGCTTTGGCCGCATGGTATCTTCTGAACGGTGGGCCGATCATGGCCTATCTTGCCATCCTCGGTGCAGCGTGGCTGCTTTTTGCAACCCTACGGGAATGGGCGCTACGCATCCGCCTGTTCGAGGTTCCCCTTGCGGAGAGCGCGAGACGCGCGCGCAACCTCCCACGTGCGTCACACGGCATGACGCTTGCCCATGCCGGGGTCGCCGTTTTGATGATGGGGATGATCGGCTCGACCGGATGGAAAAGTGAGGAGATCGTCTTTGCCGGCCCCGGGACCGAAGTCACGATCGCCGGGTTCGACATCACCTTCGAAGGGGCCGCAAAGGTTCAAGGGCCGAACTACATCGCGGATCGCGGCACCCTTGTGGTGCGTCGGGATGGCGAACTGGTCACGAAGCTGTTCCCGGAACGGCGGTATTACCCGGTCGCGGAAAGTCAGACGACGGAGTCGGCCATCCGGTCCACATTGGCGGGTGATCTCTATACGTCGATTGCAACGCCGGCCTCCGATCAAGTGAACAACGCCGGAGCCTGGACCCTTCGGATCCTCTATGAACCGCTCGTCAACCTGATCTGGATCGGCTCGATCTTGCTGGTGATCGGTGGCTGTTTGTCCTTGTCGGATCGCCGTTTGAGGGTCGGGGCGCCGCGCCGCGCCAAACAGCCAGCCAGCGATGCTGTTCCTGCGGAGTAGGAGAGAAGATGAAACGTCTCACTGCCGGGCTGCCGTTTATTGCGGCGGTCATATTCGGGGGGTTTTTTCTCTGGGGGCTCAATCCCGACCGGGATCCCAATGAGATCCCTTCCGTCCTGATCTCGCAACCGGCCCCGGCGTTCGATCTCGATCCCGTGCCGGGGTTGGAGACACCCGGCCTGGCCCGAAGCGATCTTGTCGGCAACGAACGACCGGTCGTGGTCAATGTCTTTGCGTCCTGGTGCGTGCCCTGCCGCGCGGAACATGCCGTGTTGACACGCTTTGTCGAACGCGGGGGCATGCGGTTGTTCGGCATCAACTACAAAGACAAACCAGAGGATGCCGTGAAGTGGCTCAATGACCTCGGCAATCCCTACGAGCGGATCGGGTCCGACCTGTCGGGCCGCACCGGGATCGAATGGGGCCTGTCAGGCGTGCCGGAAACCTTCATCGTCGATGGCGGTGGTACCGTTTTGTTTCGCTATGTCGGGCCGGTCGTCGGTCCGGACGCCGTCGAACGGTTCACGCAAGCCCTGAAGCAAGCAGGCGCACTGCCAAATGGAGCAGCATTATGAGACAGTTGATTTTCGCGTTTTGCATCGGGCTCTTTCCCTTTGCCGCCAATGCGGTCGAACCGGACGAAATGCTGAGCGACCCGGTATTGGAACAGCGTGCGCGGGAGATTTCCAAGGATCTACGATGCGTCGTCTGTCAAAACCAGGACATCGACAGCTCGAACGCGGGTGTGGCGCGGGACTTGCGTCTGCTCGTACGCGAGCGACTGGTCACCGGAGACGCTGACACCGAGGTGATCGAATACATTCGGGCGCGGTACGGGGATTACGTGCTGCTGAAGCCGCCTCTGGAGCCTGCGACCTACGCGCTTTGGTTTGCGCCGATCGCTTTCGTCCTCATCGGGGTTTTCGTTGGTGGTGGGGTACTGATGAGTCGGCGAAAGCAAGAGGCATTTGAAGATTTGGGCTCGGAGGATGAAAACACCGTGTCCGAAATTCTCAGACGAAACGAAGCGGGGGATGCGTCATGATCTGGGGTATTTTCGGTCTTCTGACGCTGCTCGCAGTCGGAATTGTCCTCTACCCGCTGCTGCTGTCCAAATCGAACACTCTCACCAGAGGAGATGCGGTACCGGCGATCCTTGCCGATCAGATGCGGGAAATTCAACGAGACATGGACCGCGGTTTGATTTCTGAACAGGAAGCTCAAGCAGCCAGACTCGAAATCAAGAAACGGATCCTCGCGACGACCCGCAATTCGGGAGAAAAAACCGGATCATCCCGCAATGGCGGCAGAGTCACTCTCGTTGTCGCGGCGGTCCTCGCGCCGGTTATTGCCGCGGGCTACTATCTGACAATGGGATCGCCTGAGGTGCCTTCAATGGCCTTCGCTGCCCGTGCAGAGGAGCGCGCACAGACTGATGAAGTGATGGCGCTTGCAATACAACTTCGCGAAAGGCTTGTATCCGATCCGACCGGCGGCCCCAGCGAAGGGTGGATGCTGTTGGGCCAGACCTATCAGCGCATGGGCAGAACAGTTGATGCTGTCGAAGCATTTGAAGTTGTCGCCAAACGGGAGGATGCCACCTCCGCGACATTCTCTATGCTGGCGGAGGCTGTCGCGGTTGCCAATGATGGCGTTGTTATTCCACGGGCGAAATTGGCCATTGATCGCGCTTTGGAACTTGACCCATCCAATCCTGCGGCAACCTATTTCGAGTCTCTCTACCATCTTCAAAAAGAAGAGACGCGTAAGGCCTACGATCTGCTCGTTTCCCGGCTGAACCAGGAAAAGACGTTCGTGCCCTGGATGGAAACATACGTTTTGCAGATCAACCGGATTGCAGCGGCCGCCGACCTCCCGGTCGTCGATCTACCCAGCGGGCCGACATCACAACCCGGCCCGAGTGCGGCAGATGTTGCGGCGGCGTCAGAGATGAATGACGCGGACCGCGCGGAGTTCATCCGCTCGATGGTCTCGCGGCTGGCTGGGCGTCTTGAGGATGAACCGGAAGATCTGGATGGTTGGATGCGGCTGGCAAACGCCTATACCGTCCTTCAGGAGCAGGATCGCGCCATTGAGGCCTACCGTAAGGCTGAAGCGCTGTTGGAGCAGCAGCCCGCCAATGATCCTCGGCGTGCGGCGGTCCGCGCTGCGCTCGAGCGGCTCGGCGGCTGACTGCTGGTCGGTGTCCCGCCCGGGCAGATCACTCCTGTCCGGCAACCTTTGCGGAAACATCTCGACCGCTGGCTTGCGCCAAGGCGTCCATCACGTCTTCGGTCGTAAGCAATTCGGACAGCACAATGCCGTTTGGTGCCGACGGTCCATAGACGGCATTGAAAGGGATGCCATATCTGCCGAAACTCTCAAGGTAACGGGAAATGCGCGCGTCCGGGCGTGTCCAATCTGCCTGCATCGGCGTGACGCCTGGCGCGTCCAGCGTACTGCGGACCGGCTCCCGGTCGATGACAAGTGTCTTGTTCGCTTTGCAAGTCAGGCACCAGTCAGCTGTTACATCGACAAAGACGACCTCTCCTGCGGACACGCGTTTCGCTATGTCCGAACGGTCAAATGCGACCCAAGCCAACGCCGATTGCGACCCTGCACGGGCAGGCGCTGATTGCTGCAGGAGAGGACCCGCGGCAAGAGCCAGAACAAGACTGGCCGTGGCAATAGACCATCTGAATTGGGACTGCACATTCGGGAGGGACAAGATCAGAACGGCGAGACCGGAAGACGCCGCGACCGCGATGACGGAGGCCAGCCCGGCGACACCGTCGAGCACCCAGAACAGCCAAACGGCGGTTGCAAGCAGCAAGATCCCCATCAAGCTCTTGACGATCAGCATCCACCGGCCAGGTTTGGGCATGAACGCGACCAGACGCGGGAACGCGGCGATGACGAGATAGGGCAGGGCGAGGCCGAGCCCGAGGCTCGTAAAGACGATGAGAATGTCCACGCCACGCCCGGCCAAAGCAAAGGCCACCGCGGTGCCGAGGAACGGTGCCGAACAAGGCGTCGCCATGACGGCACCGAACATGCCGGTGAAAAAGTCGGCGGAATATCCGCTCCGCCCTCCGGTATCTGCAAGCCTTGTCTGCATGCCTTGTGGAAGGGCGAACTCGAACGCTCCGAACAGATTTGCCGAAAAGACGAGCAGGGCTGCGATCATCACCGCAAGAAATAGCGGACTTTGAAATTGCAGCCCCCACCCGACGCTGAGCCCTGCCGTCTGGAGCGCCCAAAGGATGAGCGCCAGACCCCACATGAACGTCATGATGCCAGCGGCGGCTGCGACGAAACCGAACCGGACACGGGTTGTGTCGTGATCTGTGTGTTTGAGCACAGACGACACCTTGATGGACAGCACCGGCAGCACGCAGGGCATCACGTTCAGGATCAATCCACCCAGCAGCGCGATCACGGCAATCCAGAGCAGTTCCATCATGTCCGGTGTCGTGGCGGCCAGTTCGAAGGGCGGTGCCGTACGTCGCGCCACGCGATCCGCAATCACGGTGAAGGCCCGGTTCTCGCCATCGGTGACGGTAATCGACGGCGCCACCGTCACATCCGTATTCGACGAGAGGATCGGCAAGCGCGCCCAAAGCAAATGATCCTCTTCTCCCAAACGTATATCGGGTTTGCCAAGCGCAACACCGATACCCAGTTCGGGAAACACATCCGGCGACTGGAGTGGTTCATCGACGCGCAGATTGACGATCAACTCCGTGAGGTCTTCGTCGATGAAGGCATTTGCCTCGCTGACGCCACCCGCCTCGGCTCCTTCGGGGACGCGCTCGGAAAACGTGCCAATCAGCCCAGCCGCAGTGCTGTCGATGTCGTTGCCGCGTCCGAGGCGAAGTGACAGGTCAAACTCTTCCGGGACACAGACATTGGAGCACACCAGCAGTTTGACTTGCGCGGAAAGAGTCACAGGTGCGCCGGGATCTTTGAGCGTTATGCGCAGCGGAAAGACGACTTCACCCGCATAACCAAAATTTTCGATGCCGAAGGCGGTGAAGCGTGTCGGGGAAGGCCACATGAATTCGACATCTGCGACGTTTTCGGAACCGCTCCATTCGACCGAAGGCGGTATTCCCACCTCTCCTGGCGACCGCCAATAGGTCTTCCAGTTTTCGTTCAGTTGGAGATGAAGTCCGGCGGAAAGAGTCTGCGTGTTCTTGGAAACACCGTCCTGTGCCGTGATGAGATGCGCCTTCAGCGGAGAGCTTTGATACGCGGCTGATGTCTCCGCCGAGCCACTGCCAGAGGAAAGCGCCAGGATCAGTGCGGGCAAAATCAGAACCCGGCGCAGTGTCGACAGGGTTTTCGCCAAGGATCCGCTTCCTTCCCTTAAAGCCGGCTCGGGTTGAATCTGCACCCGGAACTTTGTCTCAAAGACCGCCGACGGCAAAGCCTTGTCGACCATCAGAACAAACAACACGCGCTACGTCGACAGAGGACGAGGATATCAACCGACACCCGTCGGGGAGGATGATCGATGCCTGCTTGGTGGAAACGATGACCTCCCGCTCGGGACAGTCTTCAAGACTTGCGGCGCATCCGCCAAGCGTTGTAATCGTCAGCAACCATGCGCTTGCTCGCATTTTCCCGCGCAAATTATCGCCTGTTGCGTGCAACCACGGGAATCGCAGAAGGCACGGACACGGGTGTTTCTTCGATACTGCCTTTCTCTTCGTTCGAATGGCACGACTTTCCCATAAATTTGTGCATCACGAGATGCGCACCGACGCAAAGCAGGAGTGGGGCGAAAGCCGCTGCATTGCCCCACATGCCCGCCAATGTGCCGCCGGCAAGAAAAAATCCCGCAATGGGCAGCAGCATGACGACGCAACACGCCATCATTCCGTAATGCATGAGCCTGTCCGTGATCGGCTTTTTTCTGTGGTTTTGGTGGTCCATGACACCCTCATTGTCTCGTTCTTCGCGCCATTTGCGACCCTCCAGCAGGGTAAGGTCAAGGATACAAATGGATACACTTCTCGCGGCCTTGTCAGGTTGCCTGATGCCGGGTCTCCCGTAAAAGAGATGCAACAAACCCGAGGCTAGGAGTGTGTCATGACGACATTGCGAAACAAAAAGATCAATCGACGAAGCCTATTGGGGTATGCGGCTGTCGCTTTGGCTGCACCAAGCGTGGTTCGAGCCGAAACCATTCGCCGCAACATTTCTTCTTTCCGAGTTCATGACTGGCAAGACCACTTCGACGCACTCGGAAAGGGGATCATCATCTCCGATACCGTGACGAAGTCGCTCCAGCATTGGACATCAGATGGCGAGATGCGGATCTACCCAACTTCCGTTCCGCTGACCGACGAACTCACCAAACGCGGTTACACCGAAGTGGTGGAAAAACGCAAAAACCCCAGTTGGGCGCCAACGCCCTCCATGCGGGAACGCAATCCGGAATGGCCGGCTCGTGTCGAGGGGGGTGATCCGGACAACCCCTTGGGCACTCGTGCACTGTACCTGTCGTGGCAGTACTACCGTATTCACGGGACACAGGATACGCGCAAGATCGGCCGTCGGTCGTCAAACGGCTGCATCGGTTTGTTCAACAAACAAATCGAGGAGGTCTATGAGCGCATGCCTGTCGGCACTCAGGTCAAACTCATCTGACACAACGGGCAAGACGGAAGACACAAGCATGGATAAATTGACCGCACTTATCGCAGCCGTAGTTATAGCTGGCGGGGGAGTTGCAACTTGGCAGTTCATTTCTGCGGAAGATACAGCGATGGGTCATTCCATGACGCCTCCTGACACGAGTAAGATAGAAGCAGGCGACCCAATCGTTCAGGTCCAACTGCCGGCAGAATTCTCGGAGCAAGCCACGATTGGGAAAACCATATTCGAGGCTAAGTGTTCCGAGTGCCATGGAGCAAACGCAGCGGGACAAAACGGGATTGCCCCGCCTCTTGTGCACAAGATTTACGAGCCAAGCCACCATTCAGACATGGCCTTTGTTCTGGCCGCTCAAAATGGCGTGCGTGCGCATCACTGGAAATTCGGTAATATGCCAAGGATCGAAGGACTGACACAAGGAGACGTCAAGATGGTTGCCGCCTATGTCCGCGAACTACAGCGGGCCAACGGGATTGACTGATGCGTTGGTCGAAGACAAACCGATGGATTCTGTCGATCGTTTTCGGCCTTTTCCAAGTGGTTCTCGGAGTGCCTGAGGCGCCAGCGTTTCATGGTGAAGCGTCCTTGGCGCAAGAATTTCACGCTCACGAAGATGTAGGGTCATCGACGAACGAGGCCTCTGGCCACTGTCATCCGGGACTCGATTGTTCTGTCACGGCTGTGGTGTTTCTCCAGCCAAACGTGGTTTACGAGCCTCAGTTGCTGACGGCTGTCATGCAAGACGCCGCGACCCAACTAACAGAGTTGCGCTCCACCAGCGATCCTCCACCGCCACGACGGTGGGTCTGATTTCACATCGCTCGAAAAGCAGACCCAAAGAAGGATCCAAGACATGAAGAAGACAACTATCACAGCGGCAGTGTTGATTGCAGGAACCGCGGTTGCGGCATTTGCGCATAGCGGTGCCACGGGCATCGTAAAGGAACGCATGGATGCCATGGCCGCCATGGGAAAGGCAGTCAAAACCGTAGCCCCGATGATGCGGGGTGAAACGGCCTATGACGCAGAAACAGTGGGCGATGCAGCGCGCCTGTTCCAGCAGCACGCCGGCGAGAGCATGACAAAGCTGTTCCCGGAGGGCACGGGGGGCATGCCCTCGGAAGCCAAAGACGAGGTGTGGACCGATTGGGACCGCTTCGCAGCATTGGCAAGTCAGCTGGAGGAATACTCTGAGGGCCTGGAACGCGCAGCCGACAATGGGTTAGGCGGCATGGGTGGCAATACCTCCACGGATGGCGCCTCGATGATGGGCGGCGGATCCATGATGGGAAGCGATACAACCATGATGGGCGGGAGCGCGATGATGGGCAGAGGCGGCATGATGGATGCCGCCGCCATTTCCGAAATGCCCGCCGACGCGGCATTCGCGATGACGACCCAGGTCTGTTCCGCATGCCATGAACGCTTCCGGGCGGAAGAAGACTAACCATGCGCCGGTTTTTGACACTCGTCAGCGGGGTCGCCGTGCTTGGCACGGCCGGCCTCGGCGCTGTTATTGCATGGCCTGTCGGCAGTGCAGTGACTCCGATTGCAACAGAGGGCAATGTCGACCGGGGCGCATATTTGGCGCGCGCCAGTGGGTGCATTGCCTGTCATACCAATTTTGAAGCGGGCGGCGCACCACTTGCCGGAGGGGCGCCGCTCGAAACCCCGTTCGGAACGTTCTATCCGCCCAACCTGACGACCGACCCCAAACATGGCATGGGCGAATGGACGGCAGAACAGTTCGCAAAAGCCGCCCGTGGACGAACCTGCACCAGAAAACGATGTCAGCTTCCCATTCGATCAACGATGGGGGCTGAAGCTCTGGCGAGCGGCGTTCTTCTACGATCCGGATACCGAACCGGTTGAAGGGCGAAGCGGCGCATGGAACCGCGGACGGGAATTGGTGCGCGGTGCGGCACATTGCGGAGCCTGCCATACGCCGCGCAATCTTGCAGGAGGTCGCGATATCGGTGCTTCCTTTGCAGGCAACGCCCAGCTTCCCGGTGGCAGCAAGGCACCCGCGATACGGCCAAAAGACCTGGCCAAAAACGACTGGACGGTTTCAAACCTCGCTTATGCGCTCCAGACCGGCATCACCCCTTCGGGCGATGCTTTCGGCGGCAGCATGGCGGAAGTGGTTCGCGAGGGAACTCGGTTTCTGACACCTGCCGATCGCGAAGCGATGGCGCTTTTCCTGCTGAACAAGGACACGGTCGAGGCGGAGAACCCCGCTTCGAACTAACATCACGCGGGGGCAACAAGCCCTCGCTTTATCGAGGATCGAAATGAAACAAACACGTCGGGATTTCTTGCGCCATGCGACACTGGCGGCCTGCGCGGCGGCCATCCCGCGGTCGGCTTATGCCGCAACCCCGTTCGAGGACGTGGTTGCCAAGGTTGCGCGTCAACAGCTTCTTCCGGACACCTACCCGGGAACAGAGATCTGGGGCTATGACGGCCTCGTTCCGGCTCCGGAAATTCGGGTCGCTCAAGGCGATCGGGTGCGCCGCAGGTTCCGCAACGAGGTTCCTGACCCCAGTTCGGTTCACTGGCACGGAATCCGGATCGACAACGCGATGGATGGCGTTTCAGGGCTGACCCAGGAGCCCGTGGCACCGGGTGAAACCTTTGACTACGACTTCGTCGTACCAGACGCGGGCACCTATTGGTATCACGCGCATAATCGCTCATACGAGCAAGTCGCGCGTGGTTTGCGCGGTGCCTTGATCGTCGAAGAGGCCGATGGGCCGGACATCGACAGCGAGGAAGTCATCGTTCTGGAGGACTGGTTGCTCGACCCTGAGAGCGGGCAGCTGTTCGACAATTTCGAACAGCCTATGATGATGAGCCATAGTGGACGTACCGGCAACTTCATCACGACCAATGGGCGCTATGACCTGACCTTGCCCGCGAAGCGTAACGAACGCATTCGCTTGCGCATCATCAACGCAGCTAGCGCGCGGATTTTCCCGCTGAGGCTATCGGGGGTGAGTGGCTGGACGATGGCCCTGGATGGGATGCCTATCGGCCAACCCCAGCCGGTTGACGGTGAATTGATCCTCGGTCCCGCACAGCGCGTGGACCTGATCGTCGATGTGACCGCAGACGAAGGCGGAACCGCAGAGGTGCTGCGCATCGGCGATGATGATCAACTGACCCCGCTGGTGACTTTTTCCGTCGATGGCACAACCAGTTCAGTACCGAGAGACAAGCCGCTGCCGCTGCCGCCGAATCCCGCGGCACACGCGCCGGACCTTGCCGAAGCGCGTGATTTGCGACTGGTCATGTCCGGTGGAGCAATGGGGCGGATGCAGTCTGCCATGCTCGGAGGGGAACGCCTTGGGTTTCGTCAGCTTGCCCAGGCGGGCAAGTTCTGGGCCCTGAATGATGTCGCCGAAATGACCGACACGCCATTGGCCGATCTATCCCTGAACGAGCCGGTGCGCTTGAAGATCGAGAACCAGACCGTGTTCCCACATGCGATGCACCTGCACGGAATGCATTTCCGTGAGCTGCGCCCCGACGGCGCGTTCGGACCGATGCGCGACACGATCCTGTTGGCTGGCAACGAGTCCCGCGAGATCGCCTTTACGGCGGACAATCCCGGCAAGTGGCTGTTCCATTGCCACATGCTCAGCCACGCCGCGTCCGGCATGACAACCTGGATGCGGGTCACATGAGGTATCTCGTTTGGTCCGTTCCGATCACTGTTGTCGCAGCCGCTTTCACCTATTGGCTCTCGACCAGTGCATCCTCGGATGTCGGCAGCGCGTCCAAGGCGGAGAGCTCCGACATCCAAGAAGGCGCGTTGCTCTACGCAGACAACTGCGCGTCTTGTCATGGCGCAAATCTGGAAGGCCAGCCGGAATGGCGAACGCCCGGCGCGGATGGGCGCCTGCCAGCACCACCGCATGATGAGACGGGTCACACCTGGCATCATCCTGACAGCCTGCTCTTCGATTACACAAAACTGGGGGGTGCGGCGCTTCTGGCGCGTCAGGGTGTCGAATACGACAGCGGAATGCCGGGTTTCGCAGACGTGCTGACCGACCAGCAAATTCACAACATCCTGGCCTTCATCCGGTCCACCTGGCCAGACCGCGTTCGCGAAGTCCAGGCCGCGCGGACAGAAGCCGACGAACAACGGGGAGATAATTAAAATGCGTTTCAGACAAGCCTTCACGACTGTCGCGATAGCTGCCTTGCTTCCGATACCGGTACTCGCCGACGAACTGTCAGAGTCCCGGGTCAAGGAACTTGTGCTCGAGGCAATCCGCGAGAACCCGGAGATTGTCATGGAGGCCGTGGCGATCCTCGAACAGAGGCAGGCGCAAGCGCAGGAGCTCAGTCAGGCCCAAGTTCTGAATGACCAGCGCGATCTGATCGAGAACGATCCGAATGCGCCGGTTCTCGGCAACCCGGAAGGGGACGTCACCGTTGTGGAATTTTTCGACTACAACTGTCCCTTTTGTCGGCGGGTCAAACCCGAGGTGCGGGCTTTGATCGAAGAGGATCCAAACATTCGCCTCGTCTATCGTGAATGGCCCATTCTCGGAGACGGATCGGTGTTCGCCGCGAAAGCGGCCTTGGCAGCGCGCAAGCAGGACAAATACGAAGAGTTTCACTGGGCGATGATGGGGCTGGAAGGCCGCGCGGAAGAGGCCTCCGTGCTGCGCGTTGCCGAGGAGATCGGCCTGGATATCGCGCAGTTGCGCAAGGACATGGAGGCCCCCGAGGTCGAAGAGCACATTGCGACATCCATGCAACTGACCCAAGCTCTGGGCTTCAACGGCACGCCGTCTTTCGTGATCGGTGACGCGCTGGTGCCTGGCTTTGTCGAAAAGGCGCAGCTTGCCGACTTGGTCGAAGAAGCCCGCAAAGACGAAGACTGAAAGTTCTTGCCCGGACCGCCCCTGGGTGGTCCGGGCACTGCATCAAGCGGCCGCAGGTTCCACGTCATAGCCCGCATCCCGAATGATCGCTTGGACCTGATCGGCTGGTAACACGCTGTCGACACGCACTTGTCGGGCAGAAAGGTCACATTCTACGCCTGCATTCGGATCTGCGGTTTTCACTGCGCTTTCGATTGCTGCGGTGCAATGCCCACAGCTCATGTCCGGAACGCTGAACTTCATCGGAACCACTCCTTGATCTGATTTCTGCCGGTGACATGGGGCTTCCCCGCGCTGGAAGGTCAAGAGAAGAAATTTATTTGGCGCCCTCCCATTGACCCTCCAGTTACTGGAAGCCCTACATTCCACCTCGAATGGAAAAACAGGTGAAACATATGCCCGAACCCAAACAGATCAGCCTGCCGATCGAAGGCATGTCATGCGCGTCCTGTGTCGGCAGGGTCGATCGCGCATTGAATGCAATCGACGGCGTAGAGGATGTGTCGGTGAATCTTGCATCCGAAACCGCGCGTATGAGCGTGGACGCGCTCAAGCGCGTTCCGGAAGTCATCGAAACTCTCCGCGAGCTGGGCTACCCTGCGCGGACGGTCAGGGCCGAACTCACGATTGCGGCCATGTCCTGTGCCTCTTGTGTCGGGCGGGTCGACAAGGCGCTTGCCGCGGTGCCCGGGGTGGTCGAGGTGAACGTCAACCTCGCCTCCGAGACGGCGACGGTGGTTTACGTCGAAGGTCTTGTCACGACATCCGATCTGATCGATGCAAGCGGCGCGGCAGGGTATCCGGCCACCGTGGCAACGGCCCAAGCCGGTGACGACAGGGTTGCGCGCAAGGAGGAAGAGGCTCTGGCGCTTGCCAAACGGGTCACCTTTGCAGCCATCCTCGCCTTGCCGGTCTTTTTGATCGAGATGGGTGGCCACGTCATTCCGGCCGTTCATATGCTTATCGAGACCACGATTGGTCAGCAGACGAGTTGGCTTCTTCAATTCGTTCTCACGACAATCGTTCTCTTCGGCCCGGGCCGGACGTTTTACACCAAGGGTTTCCCGGCCCTATTCCGGGGCGCGCCCGACATGAACAGCCTCGTCGCGGTCGGCACCGGGGCGGCTTACTTCTATTCCGTAGTTGCGACATTCGTACCATCGGCCTTGCCTGACACGCTGCGCTCTGTCTACTTCGAGGCGGCAGCGGTCATCGTCGTCCTCATCTTGCTGGGGCGTTTTCTTGAAGCGCGCGCTAAGGGGAGAACGGGCGCGGCCATCCAGAAGCTGCTGGGGCTTCAGGCGCGGACCGCACGCGTGATGCGGGACGGTGAAAGCATAGAGATCGAGATCGATGCGCTAGTTCAGGGTGACATCGTCATCGTGCGCCCTGGTGAACGCATCGCGGTTGATGGCGAGGTCATCGAGGGGACCAGCCGCGTCGACGAAAGCATGCTGACAGGCGAGCCGATTCCCGCTGAAAAAAGTGCCGGAGATCCGGTGACCGGCGGGACGGTCAATGGTGCCGGAAGTCTGCAATTCCGCGCCACCCGGGTCGGCGCCGACACAACCCTGGCGCAAATTATTCGCATGGTCGAAGAGGCCCAGGGCGCCAAGCTGCCGATCCAGGGATTGGTCGACCGGATCACGCTTTGGTTCGTACCTGCCGTCATGGCGATCGCGGCGGCGACCGTGCTGGTCTGGCTGGTTTTCGGGCCTGATCCGGCCCTGACAATGGCGCTGATCGCCGGTGTGTCGGTGCTGATCATCGCGTGCCCCTGCGCGATGGGGCTTGCGACGCCGACCTCGATCATGGTCGGGACGGGACGTGCTGCGGAAATGGGTGTCCTGTTCCGCAAGGGCGACGCCTTGCAGCAACTTGATTCCGTTGATGTGGTCGCCCTCGACAAAACAGGCACGGTGACCGAGGGGCGACCCGCACTGACTGACCTGGTGCTGGCCGAAGGGTTCGATCGTTCAACAACGCTCTCGAAGATCACCGCCGTGGAGTCGCTCTCCGAGCATCCTGTCGCGGACGCCATCGTCCGTGCCGCGCGGGCCGAGGGCGCACCTCTTGCGGGGGCCGAAGGCTTTCAATCGGTCACAGGTTACGGCGTGCGCGCCGTGGTCGAAGACGTGGAGGTGTTGGTTGGGGCCGACCGCTACATGGCGCGCGAAGGCATTGACGTCTCGGCATTGACTCCAGAGGAAACGAAGATCGCAAGCAAGGGTCGCACGGCGCTTTACGCTGCCATAGATGGACGTGTCGCCGCCGTGATCGGCGTCGCCGATCCGGTCAAACCGGCAAGCCGCGCAGCCATCGCAGCGCTGCACGAGAAGGGTCTTGCGGTTGCGATGATCACAGGGGACAAACGCGAAACCGCCGAAGCCATCGCCCGCGAAACCGGCATCGACCATGTCGTTGCCGGCGTTCTGCCAGACGGCAAGGTCGCGGCGCTTGACGGTTTGCGCGAAGGGAACAAGCGCATCGCCTTTGTCGGCGACGGGATCAATGACGCCCCGGCGCTGGCGCATGCCGATGTGGGTATCGCCATTGGCACCGGCACTGATGTGGCCATCGAGTCCGCGGATGTCGTCCTGATGTCCGGCGATTTGCGCGGCGTGGTGAATGCCTTCGAAGTGTCGCGGCGAACCATGCGAAACATCCGGCAGAACCTGTTCTGGGCCTTTGCCTACAATGTCGCGCTGATTCCGGTCGCCGCCGGGGTGCTTTATCCGGCCTTTGGGCTGCTCCTGTCACCAATTCTCGCGGCGGGCGCGATGGCGTTGTCCTCGGTGTTCGTTCTAACCAATGCCCTGCGCCTGCGAGGTATCGCGCCGGCGATGGACGAGCAGCGCGCAATCCCGGCAGAGCTGGCAGCTGTCACTCCTGCTCCAGCAGAATAACGGAGGTTCGACATGAACATCGGAGACGTTTCCCGACAATCGGGTGTGCCCCCAAAAACAATCCGCTACTACGAGGAAATCGGGCTGATCCGCCCGAACCGAAGTGAGAACGGCTATCGCGCATTCACCGAGAACCACGTTCACAAGCTGGCGTTTCTCGGTCGAGCACGGGCCTTGGGGTTCACCATCGAAGATTGCAGGACGCTTCTGGCTCTCTACGAGGATGAAAACCGCGAAAGCGTTCAGGTGAAAACGGTTGCGGAAGACCATCTTCGCCAGATCGAGGAGAAGATAGAGAAACTGCAATCCATGAGAACGACGCTTACCGAGCTTGTGGAGAAATGTGCCGGGGATCATCGTCCGGATTGCCCGATCCTCGCAGATCTCTCACCTGTACGAATGTCCGAATAATCGATGCCGGTTCGGCACGTTTCAGAACCAAATTGCGCGGACCGGCATCCAGATACCCATGAAGATCATCATCAGGTTTTCCGTCAGCGAAATGAACCCCAGCGGGACGGAACTGTCACCGCCGACGCAGGCGCATTTCAACTCCCGCTTGTCAATGTAGACAGCCTTGAATACGCTGACAGCGCCGACCGTGCCGATAAACAGGGCGACAGGCGCCGAGAGCCACAGCAGCGCGCCGGCAGTCATCAGGACACCTGCCAACGCTTCGCCGAACGGATAAAGCTTGCCGTATCGTACCCATTTGCGCGCCAGCAGATCGTAGTTGAGGAACATCGTCGAAAACCCTTCGACATCCTGCAATTTCTGGATCGCGAGAATGGTCATGGACAGCGAAATGAACCATTCGAACCCGCGCAAGGTAAAGACCGACCCGTACTGGTGCCAAGACAGGCCCAGTGCCAATAGCGCGGCGACGGAAAAGATCGCGATGACCGGCTGGTAGGTCGTGTCGCTTTGCTCTTCCTCGGGTGGGTCGATGTCAAAGAACACCCTGAGATCATCGTAGCCGCCGATCCGTTCTCCGCCGATGAAGGTCTGCGGCGTCGTCTCGACCCCGTGCTTCTCCATGAAAGCATCGGTGTCTTCACGGGTCTCAAGCGGATGGTCTTCCACCTCGAAGCCTTGCCGCTCCAGCAGGTCTTTCGATTTCAGACCGTAGGGGCAGACATGGCCCGGCATGACCATGCGATAAAGCTGCGCGGATTTACTGTCTGTGTCCCGGGGCATATGCTTTCCTCCTTATCCGGCGCAGGTGAATTGACCACGGAACCCGGCTTCGTAGTCGGTTCCGCGCTGACGATCAGATCGGTCAGGTCACCGTCTGTCTCTACGATCTCGGCCGATAGCGGGCCTTGAGAAAACGCATTTTCGCCCTGCGCATCCAGGCGCACCAGGTCACCGCTGATCTTCATCGCGGCCCCAGTCCCTTCGCCGGTCTCACCGGTCACCAGCACGGCTGGACTGTCCGAGGTGTAGGCAAATCGGCAGTCTCCACCATTCGGGAACACCGCTGCGATTTCGTCTTCCGTCAGAAACTCGGGATCGATTTTTGACACGACCTCCGTTTGAAGCGCCTGTTGCGCATCCACGACCTGTACCGGCGTTCCGGTCGGCGTGGCCGATGCCTCACCGTTTGCGCCAATGTCAGCAATGAGGTAGCGCATTTCGGCGATTTCCTTGTCCTGCGCATAGATAATGTCGTCTGCGAGCCCCCGGACGCGCGGGTCGGTGATCTCGGCACGAGTCGACGTCATGATGGCGATCGAGTGGTGCGGGATCATGGCGCGCATGTAGGACCTGTCCTGCACCGTAAATTGCCCGCGTACCAGCCAGAGGCTTGCCGCAAAGACAAGTATGGCGCCCCCGAAGATCGCGATGTTGGCTTTGGTGTTCTGATACATGGACAACATGTACGCCAACATGATCACGGCCATGGTCGCCCCCATCAGGATGGCCATGTAAAGGCGTGTCTCCGAAAAGAAGATATGGCCCCAAAGATAGGTGTTCAGGTACATCAGAACGAACATGACCACGGTCGATGTTCCGATCATCATAAAGAACCGTGAGTAGTGCATTTCCAGTCACCTCCTTGCAGTTCTCTGTAAAACAACAACATTCCAGCGCTGGAGAGTTCCAAAAGCGCGAATTTTCGTAGTTTCAAGGCAACAAAGGCGCGTCGTTTGCCCCGGTTCACGGCTTCTTTTCTTTGCCCCTGACGCGCACTGAATTTTCATGGGTCCGAGGAGATCGCGCCATGCAGAATTTCACGAGACGAGAATTGATTTGTGCCGGAGCGATGGGTTGCTTTCTGCCCACAATTGCCTGGGCCCACAAAGTCAAATTGCCCGAACGGTTCGAACCGCAATTGGTAAACACCCGTCGTGGTGACTGGGTTAAAGACGATGTCCACGTCGTTCCCGACGATTTTTTCCTTTATTTCATGCTCGAGGACGGGATGGCGATCCGCTACGGGGTCGGGGTAGGGCGCAAAGGTTTGTACGAACCCGGAGAGTTCACGGTAGCGCGCAAGGCCAAATGGCCATGGTGGCGGCCAACGAACGCCATGATCCGGCGCGAGCCACGCAAATACGCGAAGTACAAGGATGGGCTGAAAGGCGGGCCAAACAACCCGCTCGGGGCCCGCGCGCTGTATCTCTATGATGATGAGGGACGCGATACCTATCTTCGTATTCATGGAACCAACGCTCCGGAAACCATTGGATCGGCCGTGTCGAATGGATGCGCGCGGTTGACGAATGAACACGTAAAAGATTTGTATGATCGCGTAGAAATTGGCGCCCGCGTCTTCCTGTATCCCAAAGTGACAACGGCGTGAGGAGCGTTCTGTCGCCTTGAAGTTCCTCTTCCGGAAATGGCACAAGTGCGGCAGTTGGCGAAAGCCAGTCCATCATTCATGAGGTGACGGAATTGTCTTTGAGCCGGAGGTCTTTCCTTGGCGGGATGACCGTTGCGCTGGCTGGTACCCGCTTGCCAGCAGCGACACGCGAGTTGATCCTCGCGCCCCAATCGATCAAGGCGCGCCTTGCTGGGTACGACGTGTCGATGTTGGGCTTCAACGGTGGTCTGCCGGGCCCAGAAGTCAGAATGCGACAAGGACAAACCGCCCGCATTACCCTCGATAACCGATTGGAGGAGGGCGCTCTTGTTCACTGGCATGGGTTGCGGGTTCCAAATCGGATGGATGGTGTCAACGTTCTCACTCAGGATGTGGTCATTCCGGGCGACACGTATCGTTATCAATTCGGCGTCCCGGATGCCGGCACGTATTGGTATCACTCGCATTACCTGTCTTACGATCAGGTCAGCCGCGGCCTTTTCGGCGCCTTCATCGTCGAGGAGCAAAATGCGCCGGCTGTCGACCATGACATTGTTGTTCAGTTCTTCGATGTCTTGTTGGATCAGTCCGGACAGTACGACGAAGGGTTCAACCCGGCTCATTTCGCGACCGAGGGCCGTATCGGCAATACGGTCACGGCGCTTGTTTCCAATGGAACCAGCAAGAATGTGAGACAAGGCGACCGCCTGCGTTTGCGCCTGATAAATCCCTCTATCGACAGGGTTTACCGTGTCGGGCTGGACGGTCTGGCAGGCAAGATCGTTGCACTGGATGGTATGCCCCTGGCGCAGCCACAGACACTCGAACCCATCCTCCTAGCTCCGGGGCAAAGATGCGATGTGATTGGTGATGCGACCGGGCCTATTAGATTCGACGACAGCTTTGGAGAGTGGACGTTGAGCCTTGGCGAAATCGCTGTTTCCGGCTCTCGTGACCCTGCGAAAGTGCCCATCACCGCGTTGCCCGCCAACCGAATGCCCGCCCCGCAAGACCCCGGCCAAACCGCGGAGCTGGTGCTCCAGGGAGGTGCGGGAAGCGCGTCCCATAACGGCACTGGAACATGGGCGCTCAATGACGTATCTGGACTGCCTCGAACCCCTTTCCTATCCGTCGCGCGGGGGACGACCGTGCGCATTTCAATCCGCAACGAAACCGGGTTTCCACACGTCATGCATCTGCATGGCCACCATTTCTGGGAACTCGATGCGGCGGGGGAAGCCGGTCCATACCGGGACTCGACCTTCCTGGATATCGGCGAGACGCGGGATATTCTCGTCGTCCTGGACAATCCGGGATCCTGGATGCTGCATTGCCACATGTTGAGCCACCAAGCCGACGGTATGGCAACGTGGATCAGAGTCGGCTGAGGGTCGAGACGGATACATACCGTTACAAATCTCTGAATGATAACAGGCCTTTTGCCGTCTACGTAACCTGACAAGCGAGAAACAGGTCCATCGATTGCCAACGGGAGCGTTCATTGACCCTGACACCAAAATCTCTCGGCATGACTGCGGCGGCAGGATCAGCCGCCTTGCTGTTAGGGGCCTTCGTTTTCCAGGCTCTTGGGTACGCGCCGTGCGCAATGTGCATCTGGCAACGCTACCCACACGCAATCGCCATTGGAATGGGCGCTCTGTTGCTCTTTGCTCTGCCGATTTTGCCAATCCTGATAATCGGTGCCCTGTCGGCACTCAGCACATCCGCGTTGGGAATGTTTCATACCGGTGTCGAGCGCGGCTGGTGGGAGGGACCGACTTCTTGCACGGGATCCGGCCTCGATGTTTCCCAAATGTCGGTATCGGAATTGCTGCCCTCTGCGAGTTCAAATGCGTCCACTCTTGTTCTGTGCAATGAGGTTGTCTGGGAATTTCTGACGTTGTCCATGGCGAGTTGGAACGCGATCCTAAGCGGTGTCCTTGCTTGCCTCTGGTTGGTCGCGATCGCAAGACATCAAAAGGGTCGATGGCATGGGGTCGCGGACGTTTCTTGAATCGTCTCGCATTCATCGAAAACAAACAAAGGGCTTCGCTTCATGGTTACAAGACGACACTTCCTTGCACTTTCCGGCTCGCTGTTTTCAGCTTCTCTGAGTTCGCCAGCATTCGCTAAGACCTGGCCGACAACAGCCGAAAAAGCAGCTTGGGATGCGCAGGTCACGCCCGCCAACTATGACCCGGCAACAACCAACCCATGGGGGCTGCATCCCAGGCTGCTGCCGCAACGCGTTTTGGCGAATGACGGTTTGCGCCCGGGTGACATTCACGTCGATGCGATCGCGCGCTATCTGTACCATATCGAGGAAGATGGCACCGCGATGCGCTACGGGGTCGCGATTGCCAAGGGCGATCTCTATGAACCCGGCACCTATACGATCCGCCGAAAGGTCGAATGGCCGCACTGGACGCCAACACAGTCAATGATCGAACGCGATCCGGAGGCTTACGAGCGGTTTGCCGACGGTATGGAGCCCGGCCCCAACAATGCCTTGGGCAGCAGGGCTTTGTATCTATTCGTCGGAGATCGGGATACGTACCTTCGAATTCACGGAACGCCGAGCCCTCGCAGCATTGGCGGCCGGGCCAGTTCGGGATGCGTGCGCATGGTGATGGCCCATATCAATGATCTCTATCCGAATGTCGCTGTCGGATCGACGGCGTTCCTTTACTCGGCCGAAGACAGCGTTACCGCTCGAAGCTGACCTATTCGTAGGACAGAGAATCTTTGGCTCACACGCCGAGTACCGCGTCGTGCAGGGACAACTTGCAACGAATTGTTGGACGAACACTCAAGGCCGCGTCGCAAGTGAATTTTCGAACTGTGCGATCGCTACGGATTTGTCGTCCTCATCGTTCTCGAACAGCTTTGTGGTTCGCACGCCCGGCAACTTGCCAAAATCCGCCATCAGGCGCTTTGGAAAAAATGTGCGTCCAATGGATTCAAATCCTGGTAATTGCCTTAGGATCGCAGAAGTACTGACGCTACAAAAGCCTGAAGCAGCCGGACCGTTTGCCAATGCAAGTTGCAAGGCGCGCTCCGCGACTTCGGGGGACACATCGATCTCTTGTATGACGACATGGTAGGTCTCCCGTGCATGAGCCCGTGCGTAAAAATCGGCCACTTGTGGAGTAATGCCATAAAGCACATCTCCCCGTTCCGGTACCGCGCTCAGCCGGACCGTTCCTGCCGGATCGAAGATAACGCGCTGCGACCCATTGATCATGACGCTGGTATGCGCACCCGCCCCGGACCTGTTATTGATCATAGTGTACAGCGTCAACGCGGCCGGTCCGTCGTGACTGTAGGATGCACTACTGATGACTTCGGCTGAAGCATCAGGGCGCATGTCGTTTCCTGCACCGCACCCCGCCAAAATCACCAAGGCAAGCACCAAGAAAATGCGGTTCAAAAAGAGCAACTTGCAGCCTCCTGCCATGGGTTGAATGACTGAATTTTCGGGAACATCAGGGCCTCTGCCACTCTCGACACCAACTCTTCCGAATTTCACTTCCACCGAAACATGGTTTCGGTGTCAGTTGGTACACGACTCCTCGACAGGTTTTTCTCTGGATATCGCATGTCTTAGATGAAGAGGAGCGTTCGCCCCGAATTGATTTGTCGCAGTTTGTAACAGACCCCGCCTTTGTGACCTCGCGATACAAAACACCGGCTCGCGTGTTATTCCGCATCTGCAGGTGCATCCCATATAGTGGGTATCGCAACACTGACACGAGGTGATCGAAATGAAACGCAACACTTTACTCGCTGCAATGACCCTGGCTGCAACCGCCTTTGGTGGCGCGGCCTTCGCGGATGCCAACCATGGGCACGGTGGGCAGCTTGGTGCCCAAGGTGGGGCAGGCATGATGCAGAACGGTGGTCCGGGCATGATGGCGAACATGGGCGGAATGATGGACATGATGAAGCGCATGCACGGGAACATGATGGGCGGCGGCATGATGGGCGCAGGCATGGGCAGTGGTATGATGGGCCCAGGCATGGGTGCCGGCATGATGCAAATGTTCGACACTGATGGAGACGGCACAACCACGCCGGAAGAAATGCGCACGCGGCTTCAGGCCAAGCTTTCCGAGTTTGACAGCGATGGGGATGGAAACCTCTCGATTACCGAGTTTGAAGCTCTCCACAGCGCAATGATCCGCGAAATGATGGTGGATCGTTTCCAACACCTCGATGCCGATGGCGACGGCGCGGTGACGCCGGAAGAGATGGCCGCTCCTGCCGATAGGATGGAGCGGATGCAGATGATGCGGTCGAATATGGCAGATGCGCCTGCGCGGCCCGGCAACGGTCAGGGCATGGGCAACGGCTCCATGATGCAGGACAACTGAGCCAATGGGTGCCGGTTTATTTTCCGGCACCCGTCCTCACAACGCCAAAACCATTCGCGGTCGGGACATTGAACCGAACCGCGACCTGAACCGTTTAGCCTCGGTATGCCAACAAATAGAGACACTGAAAGGAAAATTCCCATGGCCTATACCTATGATCGCGTCCTGAAAGACACCAAAATCGATGACGCAGAGATGCGTGTTCGGGATGCTTTGGCAGACAAGGGCTTCGGCGTTTTGACTGAGATTGACGTCAAAGCGACGATGAAAAAGAAACTTGATGCGGACATGCCGCCTTACCGCATCTTGGGGGCCTGTAATCCGGGCATGGCGCACAAAGCCATCGAGATCGAGCCTCGCATCGGTGCGATGCTTCCCTGCAATGTTATCCTGCGGCAAGTGGACGGCGACACCGAGGTCAGCGCGGTCGATCCTGTCGCTTCGATGCAGGCGGTGCAGAACCAAGACCTGGACGCGGTCGCCGGCGAAGTCCGCGATCTCCTGCGGGACGCCCTCGACACCGCGTGATGGCGGGATGGGCGTTGGATGCCCTGTCGCAGAGCCAGCGCCATTGGCGGTGCTCGATTAATGCCATCTAATCCCCACGTAAATTCCTGATGAGGAACTGACCCAGTGCTGCCAGCGGGATTGCCATTTCCGGATATTGGAACCGACCTCTTCTCCTTCGACATCGGGGGGGTCACATTCGCACTCCGCTGGTACGCGCTAGCCTATATCTTCGGTATCCTGATTGGCTGGCGCATTTGTTTGAGTGCCATAAGCCGTCCCGCGCTCTGGACATCAGTTGGACCGCCGCTTGACCGGACGCAGATCGAAGATCTTCTGACGTGGATCATCATCGGCGTGATTGCTGGTGGTCGCCTGGGCTTTGTACTGTTCTACCAGCCCGCATATTATCTCGCCAATCCCTTGGAGATTCTGATGGTCTGGCAAGGCGGCATGTCTTTCCACGGGGGCTTCGCGGGCGTTGTCATCGCGGCCTTGTTGTTCTGCCTTCGACAAAACGCGTCATTGCTCAGCACTGGCGACTTGCTGGCTTTGACAACACCACCAGGCTTGTTTCTTGGGAGGCTGGCGAACTTCACCAACAACGAGCTGTGGGGGCGGCCGACGGACGTTCCCTGGGCGGTGATCTTTCCCGGCGAAGTCGCGCAGGCCTGCCCAGGGATTAGCGGCCTCTGCGCCCGACACCCGTCCCAGCTGTACGAGGCGCTATTGGAGGGGCTCATTCTTGGAATGCTGCTCATTTATCTCGCTTGGGGCCGGGGCTGGCTGAAAATGCCCGGTGCCTTGGCTGGCGTGTTTCTGACCGGCTATGGTCTTGCCCGAAGTTTCGTCGAGATGTTCCGGCAACCGGACCAACAGTTTGTGACGGCGGACAACCCGATTGGCCATGCGCTCCATTTTGGTGAGTGGGGTTTGACGATGGGCCAGTTGCTCTCCATGCCGATGGTGTTGGTCGGGCTGGCGTTGATCGTGCTCGCCCGACGGGAACGGGGCCGGACAGCGCCACCCCGCAGATCCGCAATGTAATCACCATACTGATCTCTCTTGACCCTCCTGTGGATGGAAGCCTTAGGCAAGAGAAGCATTCTCGGAAAGGACCGCAAAATGAGCACCCCCGACAGTTCTGAAACCACAGCAGCTTCTTCGGTATTCGTTTGCCCAATGCACCCTGAGGTGCGGCAGGTTGAGCCCGGCAATTGTCCGAAATGCGGGATGCATCTCGTGCCGGAATCGGAGCTCGAGGTCCATTCAGCACATGATCATCACGACCACCAAGCAGGTGCCGCGCCGGCGGATGGACGATATGATCTGGTTCCCCAAGGGCATGATGGTCCCATTTACACTTGCCCGATGCACCCTCAGGTGCGGCAGCCTGATCCGGGCGCGTGCCCGATCTGTGGCATGGGGTTGGAACTGGAATCCGGTGTGCCGGGCGATGAAGGTCCAAATCCCGAACTGGTGGATTTCACACGGCGGTTCTGGGTCGGCACAGTCCTGACGATCCCGCTCCTTGTCCTCACGATGGGGCCATTCGTCGGTTTCCCCGCAGTCCGGACTTTTTTTGGCGAAGGCACCACACAATGGATCGAATTGATCCTGGCAACGCCAGTGGTCTTGTGGTGCGGCTGGCCGTTTCTGGAACGCGGATGGATTTCGTTCCGCACATTGAACCTCAACATGTTCTCCCTGATCGGCATGGGCGTTCTTGCCGCCTGGCTCTTCAGCGTCGTTGCCGTTCTCGCACCGGACATATTCCCTGATGGGTTCCGAGACTCCGAAGGCCATGTCGGCGTCTACTTCGAGGCGGCGGCGGTGATCGTGACGCTCGTGCTGCTCGGTCAGGTGATGGAATTGCGCGCACGTGAAGGAACCGGCAAGGCGATCCGTGCGCTACTCGATATGGCCGCCAAGACCGCGCGGGTCATGCGGGACGATGGCTCCGAAGAGGAGATCCCGCTGGAGGACGTACAGGTCGGCGACCGGCTGCGCGTACGGCCCGGTGACAAGGTTCCTGTCGATGGCGTGGTTCTGGACGGCCGGTCCTCGATCGACGAAAGCATGATCTCCGGTGAACCTGTGCCGGTCGAGAAGACCGAAGGCGACCCGGTAACTGGTGCGACGATCAACGGCACTGGCAGTCTGGTGATGGAGGCGACGCGTGTCGGGTCCGACACGATGCTGGCTCAAATTGTCGAGATGGTGTCGAACGCGCAGCGCTCGCGCGCCCCGATCCAGAAATATGCCGACAAGGTGGCGGGATATTTCGTTCCGGCCGTCATCGGTATCGCGGTCCTGTCCTTCATCGCCTGGGCGATCTGGGGGCCCGCGCCTGCGCTTTCCTACGCATTGATTTCGGCAGTGGCGGTTCTGATCATCGCTTGTCCTTGTGCGCTTGGCCTGGCGACACCGATGTCGATCATGACGGCGACAGGACGGGGCGCTCAGGCAGGGGTCCTAATCAAGAACGCCGAGGCGCTGGAGCGGTTCGAGAAAGTCGATACCCTGATCGTCGACAAGACCGGCACGTTGACCGAAGGCAAGCCGCGGCTTGTCGACGTACTCCCGCAACCCGGCCACGACGAAGCCGAGGTCTTGCGTCTCGCCGCATCGCTTGAGCGCGGATCGGAGCACCCCTTGGCCGAAGCGATCGTCAGGGGTGCGGAGGAGCGAGATGTCAAAATGGACAATGCTCGGGACTTCGAGGCGATCACTGGCAAGGGCGTCAAGGGTGTTGTGGGCGGCAAAGCGGTGGCGCTCGGCAATCTGGCGATGATCCGCGAACTAGGGCTCGAGGCAGGCGCGTTGACCGCCAAGGCCAATGCCCGCCGCGACGAAGGTGAGACGGTAATGTTCGTGGTGCTGGATGGCGACATTGCAGGTCTTGTCGCTGTCGCCGATCCGGTGAAGAAGAGCACACCTGCGGCCATCAAGGACCTGCATGAACTGGGGTTCCGCGTCATCATGGCGACCGGAGACAACGAACGCACTGCCAACGCCATCGGCGCACGGCTCGGCATCGATGAGATCCGGGCCGACGTGCTGCCGGAGGACAAGGCGCGGATCATCCGTGAATTGCAAGAGGCGGGTCACAGGGTCGCGATGGCCGGGGATGGCGTCAACGACGCGCCGGCCTTGGCACAAGCCGATGTCGGCATCGCCATGGGCACTGGCGCCGATGTGGCCATCGAAAGCGCGGGCATCACGCTGGTCAAGGGCAACCTCGACGGTATCGTGCGTGCGCGGCGGCTCGCCCGGGCCACTATGCGCAACATCCGCCAGAACCTGTTCTTCGCGCTGATCTACAACGCCTCCGGCGTGCCGGTCGCGGCGGGAGTTCTGTTTCCCTTCTTTGGCATCCTCATCAGTCCGATGTTTGCTGCCTTCGCCATGAGCGCGTCGTCAATCTCGGTGGTGCTCAATTCGCTGCGCCTTCGCGGCGTTCGTATCTAGAAGCGCGCAACAGCATTCGGACGAACCAAAATTAAAAGGGGACCATTTATGCAGAGCGAAAAAGAAACGTACCGCGAAGATTCCATCAGTCTGGGCGGAGCCATTGCGATGGGAACAGGCGTGATGATCGGCGCCGGAATCTTTGCGTTGACGGGGCAAATCGCGCAGCTCGCCGGCCCGCTTTTCCCGCTTGCATTCATCGCCGGCGCGGTCGTCACAAGCTTCAGCGCCTACAGCTACATCAGGATGTCGAACAAATGGCCGTCCTCGGGTGGCATCGCCATGATCCTGCAGAAGTGCTATGGCCCCGGAGCCATCGCGGGCGGTGCCGCGCTGCTGATGGCGCTCAGCATGGTGATCGCGGAAAGCCTCGTCGCGCGAACCTTCGCCACCTATGTCTTGCGCCCTTTCGATATCGAAGGCGGCCCACTGGTCCCCGCCCTGGCCGTGGCCGTGATCGTTTTCGCCTTTCTGGTGAACATCGCCGGAAATCGCTCGGTCGGGCTGTTCTCGCTGATCATGGCAGCGATCAAGATTGGAGGCATAGCTCTGTTTGGCATCGCGGCCCTGTGGTCTAGTGGTTTTGCGTTCGCCGCTGCGTCCGAGACCTCTCAATCCTACGGGCTCACGGGGTTCATCGCCTCTACGGCGCTGGCCATCCTCGCGTTCAAGGGGTTCACCACGATCACCAACAGCGGGGCCGAGATCACTGAACCAAATCGCAATGTTGGCCGAGCGATCATGTTCTCGATCGGAATCTGCGTCGTCGTCTACCTGTTGGTCGCCTACGGGGTCGGTTCGAGTCTCACGATCGAGGAGATCATCTCAGCGCGTGACTATTCGCTGGCACAGGCGGCGCAGCCCGCCCTTGGACAAACCGGCTTCATACTCACGGTGATCCTGGCCGCTGTCGCAACGGCGTCCGGCGTTCTGGCCAGCGTCTTCGCGGTGTCGCGTATGCTGGCGATGCTGACCGACATGGAAATGATCCCGCACAGCCACTTCGGTATGCCAGGTCCCATCCAACGCCACACCCTGGTCTATACTGTCGTCATCGCAGCGACGTTGGCCGTGCTCTTTGATTTAGGCCGGATCGCATCCCTCGGTGCCTTCTTTTACCTCGTCATGGACATGATCATACATTGGGGCGTGTTCCACTATCGTCGAGCAGACGTCGGCGCCTCAGGTATCGTGCTTTTGACTGCCCTGGCGCTCGATGTAGTTGTACTGGCAGCTTTCACCGTGATGAAGCTTCAAAGCGACCCGATGATCGTTCTGTATGCGGCTGTCGGAATGATCGCTGTCTTCGCTTTCGAGCGCGTTTACTTGTCGCGATGGTTGGCACCTCAGGCCGCGCATTCCCACGGTGAATAGCCAGCCATCATTTAGCCCTGAAGGAATGCGATGCCTTGTGCACCGATTGCGATCAATCCGACCGACAGGGCAAACGCAAACAAGGCGAGCAGCATCAAGCCCGCTTTTATTGGCAAGCGACGAACGGTCGGTCCAAGAAATTCCGACTGCCCGAAAGCTGAAACATATAGCGGCAGCGCGCTGATCATTGTCGCATAAAGATAAACTCCGGAGATGTTCTCAAAAAACGCCGAACGCGCAAGGGTTGGGGCAACGACCGACAACGCGGTTGCACGACTGCCCCCGAATGACTCGAACCAGTCGGCAGACAAAACGTAGATCAGTGCGTGGAGGCTTGGAAAGAGAATGGCTCTGAGCAAGATATCCACCAGCACGAAAAACGCCGTATCTCGGCGGGCGACCTTTGGTTTCTGTATCACCGCGAAAAGAAAAAAACTGACATAGTTTATGGCAAAAACTACGGGCAGACCGTTGGTCGTAACTTGCCTCAGAAAGCGGGCCAGCGATGGCCCGCCGGCGGCAAGAGCCGCTGCAAAGCCCGGCGAAAGCAAGATATAAAGGCAGAGGACCGCCAGTAACGCTGCGAGGCTGAATGCCAAGACAATGCTCACAAATTGAACACCGGGCATGTCGACGGAGAAAAACCTCTGCATGTTAGAACGTTGGCACATATACGGCTTGAGATCGAGGATGTTGAACCTGCGTTTGGGAACCAAGCATTCGCTCCAGGTCTTTGGGACGAATGAAATTTAAGTTTCGAAATCTCCTGAACCGCGTTCCATGTCTCGACTGCAGGCCGAGCGACATAACAAATGGTAGGTTACTGCCGGACCTAGTTGCGGAAATGTTGATAGCATTGGAAAGTAGCTTTTCTGCATGTCTTACGCTGGCGGTAATTTTCAGAACGGAATATTCCTATCCGAGTGGGCGGACTCCTTTCAGGGTCTATTGCAATCTGCGCGGAGATCGCGGCCATCGTGCCGCTTCCATGCAAAAGCCCATCATGGCTGCCGACCCAGATGCAAAAGTTTCGTGCGATCTGACTGCACCTATCGTCGGCGTCGACAGCACTCTGGATGAAACTGCATTGGCGGTAGCGATCAGCGACGCGGGCTACAGGTCTGAGAAGCTGGCTGAAGTTCGGTAGCACAAGACGCGTCAGCATCGCTCCGCTGACCGGAGGGGAATATTGGCTCTTTATATGTTTCTGATATGCAACATTTTCTGACGGCAGCGGCCGAATCTCGCCTTTTTCACAAAAAAGCGACAAACCTTCCTGCGCAGGACGGATTGACTGGATTGCTTCGGTATCCGATATCTAGAGCATGAGCTTTCGAGTTTTCATATCATGCTGGTTCAAGACGTTTACGTGCATTGCGTTTGCGTTAGCCTTGGTATTTTCACCACCTTCTGCCGCTCACGCGGCGTCCGGCATGCATGACGGACATCAAGCCAAGTCTATTGTTGTCGTTGGTGCCGCCATGACTCATGACACCGGAAGCGATGCGCATCACGCGCATGAGAAGCTTAGGGTCGCAAGCGACATCGCAGCGTCCGACAAGGATGGCAAAGAGCAACAATCCCAAGAGTGTTGCAACGGTATCTGTATTTCTGTCGTCTTCCTCGAAGACACCAAGATCGAAGCAGAGCCGGTTGGTACAAGTGAATATGTCATTCTCGACGGTCAAACGTATTCGGTGGAAACAGCAGGGTTCCTGCGGCCCCCTCGATTCCTGATCTGAACCGACGCCCAAAACGGGTGTGAGCCTTGCGCAGAGTCTGCGTGAGACAACGTTCACCAATCAGGTTACTTTCATGAAAATTCATCTACTTATGGGGGCTTCGGCCCTCGGGCTTGGCGCATGCGCCTATGAGCCCACCCCGTTGCCGTCCGTCGCGACCCAACAGGCCGTCGTCAACACGGCAGTTTCATCGCCGATCAGCTATCAGGACCCCTTGGCGGGCTACACCTATCGCGGCCCTACAGGTCCCCGCGACTGGCGTTCCGTCAATCAAGAACAGACGGAGGGCAACTGATGCGGGTATCGAAGTTTCCGCTGGTTTTCGGCTTTCCGCTAATCCTGGGTGCCTGTGCTACCGCTGTGCCGGGCATCTACACGGAACCAAAAGCTGGCTTCGCCAATATTTCCAGCCAGGTCACACCAGCCCTCGGCAAACGGACAGCCTTCGCCGAAACCCAGGCCGAAAACGAGGCCTTGAAGAAGCAGGTGCACGCAATGGTGCACCGCAAGACCATTTCGGCGGACACCGCCGTTCAGGTCGCGCTTCTGAACAACAAAGGGTTGCAGGCGTCCTATGCAAACGTCGGCCTGTCTGCCGCAGAGGCCTGGCAGCAATCGATGCCGGAAAACCCAATCGTGTCGATTGGTATACTGGGCATCGGTGCGCCCGAACTGGGTGCCTACAGGGCGATCGAGGGACTGATCCGGTCGAACGTGCTCGATGCCACCACTCGCAAGCAGCGTACGGCCATTGCAGACGCAAACTTCCGGCAGGCTCAACTGAGCGCCGTGAACGACACACTCGCACTGGCCAATCAGACGCGGAAGGCATGGGTCGATGCCGTAGCCGCCTTCGAGGCTGTGAGTTATCTCCGCCGTGCGAAAGCGACGTCTGACGCCGGATCGGAATTAGCGATGAGACTGGGCGAGACCGGCGCGCTTAACACAGCCGGGCAGGCCCGTGAACAGGCATTCAATGCCGAACTCGCCGGACAACTTGCCCAGGCACGCTTGAATGCTACCCGGTCCAAAGAGCAGCTGACCAGGCTCATGGGGCTGTGGGGCACCGAAGTCGACTATTATGTGCCCGATGCTCTTCCTGCGCTGCCGCGTTCCGTCGGCCGTGTGACTGACATCGAAGCGAAAGCATTGCGAAATCGGGTTGATCTGCGCGTTGCCAAACTTGGCCTGGAAGCACAGGCCAAGGCGTTTGGTCTGACTGATCAGACTCGCATTATCAGCGATCTCGAATTCATTGCCGGGTTCGAAGCGGAGCGGGAAATTGAGGACGGAGAAACGGAGACCGTGACCACCCCTCAGGTGGAGGTGGAGTTCGCAATCCCGATCTACGACACCGGGAAGGCACGGATGCGCAAGGCGGAATTGTCGTACCTGCAAGCAGCCAACGTGCTGGCAGAAAGAGCCGTCAACGTCCGGTCCGAAGCGCGTGGTGCTGAAGCCTCCTATCACGCCGCGTATAAGATCGCCCGCCACTATCGCGACGTTCTGGTGCCGCTACGCACGACCGTCGAAGAAGAGGGGCTGCTGTCTTATAACGGCATGATCACCAACACTTTCGAGCTGCTGACAGACGTGCGCGAGAAACTGGGCGCATCACTGGAAGCGGCAAACGCAAAACGCGAATTCTACATGGCACAGGCTGATCTGACCGCTGCGATCTATGGCGGCGGCGAAGGCGGTGGCGGTGCTGGTGGAGAAGGCGCGACACTTGCCGCCGGTGGCGGCGCAGGACACTGAAAGGAACTGACATGCTAAATAGACGTCAATTACTCGGAGCCGGCGCGGCAGGTGCAACGCTGGTCTCTTCGAAAGCCTGGGGTCAAACCCTGAACATGGGCCTGCCCGAAGCTGCCCAAATGGATAGCGCAGCAACGGCGATCACGGCGCGTCCTAGTACCGGGCCGGACTACACACCTGTGGTCACATTGAACGGGTGGACCCTGCCGCACCGGATGAACAACGGGGTGAAAGAATTTCACCTCGTGGCCGAACCGGTAGAACGCGAGCTTGCCGACGGCATGATCGCGCATTTGTGGGGCTACAACGGCCAATCCACCGGCCCGACGATCGAAGCAGTCGAAGGCGACCGGGTGCGCATCTACGTCACCAATAAGCTGCCGGAAGGCACAACGGTGCACTGGCACGGGCTCATTCTTCCTTCAGGCATGGATGGGGTCTCCGGATTGAGCCATCCAAGCATCCCGCCGGGCAAAACCTTCGTCTACGAATTCGACTTGGTGAAGTCCGGAACGTTCATGTACCACCCCCACGGCGATGAAATGACCCAGATGGCGATGGGGATGATGGGCATGTTCGTGGTCCACCCCAAGGATCCCACATTCATGCCGGTGGATCGTGATTTCCTGATCATGCTGAATGCTTTCGACATCGATCCGGGTACCTATGTACCCCGCATCATGACGATGACGGATTTCAACCTTTGGACCTGGAACAGCCGGATCTTCCCCGACATCGATCCGCTGGTCGTGAACAAGGGCGACCGGGTGCGAGTACGGGTTGGGAACCTTACGATGACGAACCACCCGATCCATATGCACGGCTATGACTTCAAGGTCACCTGCACGGATGGCGGCTGGGTGCCGCCTGAAGCACAGTGGCCGGAGGTCAGCATCGACATTCCCGTAGGTGCGATGCGCGCCTACGAATTCGTCGCCGATCATCTGGGAGATTGGGCGATCCATTGCCACAAATCGCACCATACGATGAACGCCATGGGCCATGACGTGCCGACGTTCATCGGGGTGAACAAGAAGCCGCTGACCCAGAAGATCCGTCAATTCCAGCCGGAATACATGCCGATGGGCATGTCCGGCATGGGGGACATGGCAAAAATGGAAATGCCGCTACCCGACAATACCATCCCGATGATGACGGGTTGGGGCCCGTACGGACCCATCGAGATGGGCGGCATGTTTTCGGTCGTGAAGGTGCGGGACGGCATCGACGCGGACGATTACTCCGATCCCGGCTGGTACGAGAACCCTCCGGGCGAGATGGCCTACGAATGGACTGGCGAATTACCCGACTTTGCCTCCAACAACAGCCCCAAAACCATTCTCACACCGAAACCAACCTCGAAGGGCTGAGCGGCCCTTCGTCATCTCCAACCGAACCAACCTACAGGACAATAAAATGAGAAATCTTCTTTTGACGACAAGCTTCGCGATCGCGCTATCAGCACCGGCCTTTGCTGCAGGTACACACGACGGCGGACATGGGGAGACCAAGCCAGCCGCAATGATGGTCGGCATGCCGGGTGACGCCGCCAAGGTTGACCGCACAATCGACGTCACTTTGCTCGAAAACGATGAGGGCCAGATGCTGATCGAGAGTGAGCCGATGGATATCAAGGAGGGCGAAACCATCCGCTTCAACATCACCAACAAGGGTGAGCTGGAGCATGAATTCGTCCTCGACACGGTAGAGCGTAATGCCGAGCACAAGATCGAAATGGCCAAGATGGACATGGAACATGACGATCCGAACCGTATCCGTCTCGATGCGGGCGCCTCGGGCGAAGTTGTCTGGACTTTCGCAAATTCTGGCACATTCGAAGCAGCGTGCCTGATCCCGGGCCACTACGAATCGGGAATGCACCGTGAGGTCGCAGTCGGTGACCAGATGGCTCAGGCTGACGTGGAATACACAAGCGGCACCATCAAGAAAATCGACGCAAAGGCCGGCAAGGTCACAATTATCCACGGCCCTCTCGTCAACCTGGATATGCCGGCAATGACCATGGTGTTCCGCGCCGACGAGGCGATGGTGGCCAAGATGGCGGAAGGTCAGGACATCGAGTTCGTTGCCGACCGGGTCAAGGGTAAACTGACCGTCACGCAGATGAAGTAACTACTAACAATGGGGCCGGGGGTAAACACTCCGGCCCCATCGCCTTGATCGCTTAGCCCAAGCAAGCAAGAAGATCCCATAAAATCAAGCGCTACGGAGGTAGCCGAGCATGAAGAATTTCCTGAGAACCTGCACCATCGCCCTTGCGCTTGTCCTTCCGGCTTTTTCAGTGGGCGCTTCCAGTGGCAAGGGCCAGCAGCCTCACGCGCGAGCCTTCGAAGTGCCTGGCCATGATCCGATCGGGAAACCCGGTGATGGCTCCTCGATCGACAGGACGATTGAAATATCCATACGGGAGACGGAAAGCGGCTACATGCTTTTCGAGCCGGACGCGATCCAGATTGAAAGCGGCTCGGTTGTCCAGTTTTCAATCAGAAATACCGGCGCATTGGATCACGAGTTCTTTCTCGGTTCCTTTGACGAGGTCGCAAAACATCAGCAATGGATGCGCGAACATCCCGATATGCAGCATGACAGCGCCAACTCGGTTTCGATCCCTAGTGGGCAAAATGCCGAGTTGATCTGGGATTTCTCCGATATGACCAACCTGGAGTTCGTATGCTTGATTCCCGGCCACCGGGAAGCGGGCATGTGGGGCGTCATCATCGTGCACGATCACCTTGCGCCGAAGTCCAAGGATTAGACATTTTCAATGTCACTCTTGGATAGGTATCACCTGCTTGTACACGACGTAGCTGCCGCCCTTGGGTACGACTACAGCGATGCCACGCCGGACTGGGTTCATCCGTTCATTCATCTCATACTGGTCTTGGCCCCCGCGCTGCTGATCAGTGTTGGCTCATATCTTGCTATTCGCGGCATTCTGAAGCTTTGGAAGTACCGCAGCACGCCTGCGATCCACCCAGAGCCCATACGAGGGCTCGAAGGAAGTCTTTTCAGCACCGTCTTGCGCTATTCAAGAAGGCAGCAAGCGTTGATGATCGTGGTTAGCCTCATCGCGATGCCTATACTCTATCTGACTTTGGAACTGCCAAAACAGATCGTAAACAACGCTCTGGATTCTGGCCGTTTCCCAGTTGCCGTTTTGGGACGAGACGTCGACCAGGTCGTTTTCCTCATGCTTCTTTGCGGTCTCTACCTTTTGGCTATTATCCTGAATGGGCTAAACAAATATAGCCTTAACGTCTTCAAAGGGTATGTCGCCGAGCGTTTTCTGCGGCGCTTCCGCCTGCTGGTCTATCGGCAATGGCGCAGCGATCCAGACTCCGGAAACCAAAGCGAGATCGTCCCTATTCTCGCACAGGAAGTCGAGCCCATCGGTGGCTTCGCGGCAGATGTCCTTACGCTGCCAATCCTGCAAGGCGGTACGCTTCTGACGATCCTGTTTTTCATGTTCGTTCAGGACCCTGTCTTGGGTGCCGCCGCACTGACGGTACTGCCAATTCAGCTCGTGCTGCTGCCCAAGCTGCAACGGCGGGTCAACGCGCTTTCACGCACCAGGATCAAGGAGGTCCGACAGCTTGGCAGGCAGCTCAGCGATCAATTGCGCGAACGGCAGGTCAATCCGGCCGGGCTGCTGCCAGTAAGCGCAAGTTTTAGAGAGCTTGAGCACGTGCGCAGGAAGATTTTCCGTCTGAAGTTCTTCATCAAGGCCCTCAACAATTTTCTGACCGCGCTGACGCCATTCCTGTTCTACTCTCTGGGTGGATATTTCGTCATCGAAGGGCGGATCACACTCGGCGCGCTGGTGGCCGTCCTGGCAGCGCACAAGGACTTCTCGGCACCGCTGAAGGAACTTTTCCGCTACTATCAGACCTTGGAAGACACCCGAATCCGGTATCACGAAATCACGGCTTTTTTTGCCGGGTCAGGCCACTCGTCCGAAGTGGCCCAGGCTGATGACAGTACGCTGGAAAAGGTCAGCCAATTCGAGCAATCGCCGCTCAGAAAAACGACTTTGCCTTTCGAGGGGCATGGAGACCTCGCTTCACAATGAAGGAGTTTGATAGCATGAAATGGGCAGCAATATTTTTTGCTCTGATCGCCGTTTCTGCGGCAGGATGGTACATCCTGCAGCCGACCCACTCCCAGACGAGTACTCAGACGGACGAAAGAATGGCACTTCCCGCAGGTGCGCTTGCAACTGTCAGGCTGCCCCCAAGTTTCACCGAGCAAGAGCAAATCGGCAAGCGTGCCTATGGTGCGGCCTGCGCGACCTGCCACGGCGTCAATGGGCAGGGTCAGGACGGCGTTGCTCCACCGCTGGTGCACAAGATTTATGAGCCGGGCCACCACGGTGACATGGCGTTTGTCCTCGCAGCACAGAATGGTGTTCGGGCGCACCATTGGAAGTTTGGCAACATGCCAGCTGTCGAGGGCGTAACACGAGCAGAAGTATTGAATATCGTGGCATATATACGGGCTCTTCAAAGGGAAAACGGAATTAACTGAGTGACCTGTCGACCTGAGGCAAAAGCATAACAGCCATCCAGTAGATAATAACTGTCATCAACGGGGAGAGAAACGAATGAAACCTAAATTTATCGCAACGCTAGCATTGGCATTGTCCGGAACAGGTGTTCTCGCCGATGGACATGCAACCGGCGACGCATCGGCCGGAGACAAGGTATTTAACAAGTGCAAGGCCTGCCACTCAATCGTCAGGACGGATGGTGACGTTATCCGAAAGGGTGGCGCGGTTGGGCCAAATCTTTATGGTGTGTACAACCGAACAGCAGGGACCGAAGAAATGTTTGGGAATAAATTTCGGGACTCTATTCGTGAAGCGGGCGAGAATGGCTTGGTCTGGAACGAGAGCGATTTCGTAGCCTATATTGCAGATCCGAAGAAGTTCCTCGCGACTTTTCTGAACGACAGCAAGGCGAAATCTGGCATGTCATTCAAATTGAAGAAAGAAACGGATGCCAAGGCAGTCTGGGCTTATCTCGTTTCGGTTGGACCGGAGGTTGAGGCCGATTAGATTTTTATTCGTTTGCACGGCTCTTTTTATGCTCGGTGCGCCCTTTGTAGCGGCTGAAGATGCCCCTCTGTTTCCAGTCAGACCACTGGTTGCACCGGTTGGGGATCACGCACGTGAACCCTCGCTTTCAACACTGCCCGATGGTCGGATCGTGATGAGTTGGACCGAAGGTAACAACGCCGTTCGGATGGCCCTGTTCGATGGCACCTATTGGACGGAGGCGCGTACAATTCATCAATCTGAGACACTGTTTGTGAACTGGGCCGACTTTCCGTCAGTCGTTGGGCTTAGCGATGGGACGCTTGCAGCGCATTGGTTGGAATTGAATGGGCCGGGCAGCTATCAATACGACGTAAAGATCGCTTTCTCCTTCGATGAGGGTTTGAACTGGACAACGCCAATCATACCCCACGATGACCGATCAAAGCGTGAACATGGTTTCGTGTCGCTAATCCCTGATGATAGCGCTGGTTTGACAGCTCTTTGGCTAGATGGTCGTGCATACGATAATCAAGCCGCAGACGACAGCTATGAGAATGCCATGCAGGTCCGCGCACGTCGCATTGCGCCGGACGGTTCAATGGGACCGGAAAGCCTGCTCGACCCACGCGCTTGTACGTGCTGTCAAACATCGGCCGTCCGCAAGGAAGCAGGTAACATCATAGCGGTTTACAGGGACCGAACAGCCGAAGAAATCCGCGATATTTCGGTTGTCAGGTTGGTCGAAGAAGAATGGACCGACCCCGAAACAATCTACGGCGACGGCTGGGAAATCGCAGGATGCCCTGTCAACGGACCTGCCATCGATGCGTTGGGAACGTACGCGGTAGTCGTGTGGTTCACCGGTGCCAATGGCGAGGCAAAGGCTCGAATTGCGTTTTCCAGGGATGGGGGCGCATCCTTTGAAGACCCGTTGCAACTCGATCTCGGCACACCCGCAGGTCGCGTAGATGTCTTGCAGATGGGTGACGGCAAAGCACTTGCTCTTTGGTTGGAGTATGCGAATGGCGGTGAAGCAATAGTCGTGTGTCAGGTGTCGCCGGAGAGCGGGTGTACTTCGCCACAAGCACTCCACATCAATCGTGGGCGAGAGTCGGTAGGATTTCCAAGGATTACGCGATCAGCAGCTGGCGTTGTCGTTGCGTGGACCGGGTCTGCACAGGGCAACTTGGCGGGGACAACCGTGGTTGGTGTCGAAGTAGCGATACCGTCTCCCGCAAGGTAATCTTCAGGACCAAAGCGACAAGTCGGTTCAAGGCTGTTCCATGGCGGTGAAAGTCAATATTCCGTCCTACTCTTAGAACCCCGCAAACGGATTATTCTAGCCTTGGAGGTTTATCGCTGCGCGAGGATCTCGTAGCCAAACAATCTGGTCACTAGAGCTTCGAAATCGTGAAATCTTTAGATCAAGAGCGCAACAATTGGACCGTCGAGGAATCGCTTCAAGATCGTCGGTAAACCATGGATAAAGATCCCGTCATTATTTACGGGACTGGTGTGATTGTTGTAGGTGCTTCAAGTTGTTGTGCGCCTTACTGTTTTCGAAAACATGCTGCGAAGAGACAGCGAAGGTGGAGTTTGGACTTTGTGACATTTAGCCAGATTGAATGACCGCATTGGCAACTTGAGCTGCAACGCAGCGACAAACCTGCCGCATGCGCGAAGCCGTGCTGCGTCAGCGAAATATGAAAAACGAATGACGGCATTGTCCCGCGATGTGCACCTTTACCAAGCATAAGCGAAGGTCGGCATTAGCCGGAGAAGAAATAACATAAACTTCATTATGCGACTTTATACTTAGCGTTGCGATAGTATATTATTGTATGTATGCTGAACTCCTATCACGGAGGCTCCACAGCATGCGCCATTTACTCAAGAAGCTCCTCCCCTCGGTCGCAGTCGCTTTGACCGTGACAGGTTCTTCGCTGCCAATACCCGCCCGCGCGCAGACATACCCGATCGATTGCGCGATCCTCTTGTGCCTGTCTGGCGGCTGGCCTGCTTCCGTCCCTTGCGCCCGAGCCCGCGCCGAATTTATCCGGCGGATTACACCTTGGCCGGTCGAACCACCGCTGCAAATCTGGCGCTGTCCCATGGGCGCCTCCTACGAGAACGATCGGTTACAAAACAACGCTGGCGGCATCTTTGAAGCCTTGTACCGAACCGACAGCCGTCGACCGCTTCAATCCTTGCCAGTAGATAATCTCGTTCCCACCGACCTCGCCCTGCGGCTCGTTCAGGACCGCGCGGACATCGATATCAGCGGGCCAGAGTTCAATTTCGTGCGGTCCATCCGCGTCTTCGATGTACGGTATGCACGACAGCACGAGTCCGGGCGCGATGGGGATTGTAACCGAAGCGCGACCGTGGTCCTCGGCACCTACGGGACCCAAGGCGATTTCTCATGGCAGCGATCTTCGATAACTGCCCTGCCCGAGGCCCATGTGGGACTTGAACGTTGGGGCGAGCATTGCCCTGGCATTTATCACCGATCCGTCTTCGTCGATTGGCGTGACTATGACGGCAACTACGGGTTCGAGCAGGTGAACTACTGACCTGCCGCTACGTAGATTTGTCATGGAAGACGGCTTCTTTGGCTTGCACGACCGCACCGCATACGCTTCGCGGTCCACATGCTGTTTGGCGTTTAGGCAAACACCGCGGGTTCGCTCTGTTCACCCGTCGTCGCTTCTTCCGATCCTCGTCAGCGCATCGAAGTCGATTTCTTGCTTCTGTTCGTCACTTATATCCGGCCGGGTTTCCGATACCGGCTGGGGCCCTTGGACGTCCCACATCACCGCATGTGAGCCTGTCCTCCAGCGATAAACCCAACCAACAACACTGCACCCATCGGTCCCGATCAGATTGGCGATCGCGACGCCCTCACCCTTATCTTCGTTCACTGTTTACTGGCTTCCTGCACTGCGGCGCTGCGAATTGCGGCGTGGGGTTGCAGAGCGTTCACTACGACCGCGCGCCGGGCTTCTTTGATGTTGGCTAACTGGTCCTCGATGAGGAAATGATCATCAGACCGGGAAAGTGGGTTCCCGTGTTCTCAACAATTCATTGGCTTCAAATCCTGTGGTCGGGCTCCGTGGCGGCTTCAACGATCGCCAGAACCTCGAACGGGTCAAAGCCGATGGCGCGCGCCAAGACGACCAGCTCGACAACGTCGACCCGGCGCTGGCCGCTCTCAAGGCGGGCAATAAGGGACTGGTGGCATCTGAGCCTGTCTGCCAGGTCTTTCTGACCAAGGCCCGCTTTGACACGGGCGTCGACCAACGCCTGACAGAGTGCCACTTGTCCCTTGCTTCTGATTGTCTTTGCCACGCGTCACATACCTTTTGTGACGTCGCTAGCGGATGAAATCTGTTATCTAAAAAGTAGATATATGAGGGTGTTATCGGCGTCTGGTTTCCATGGGCTGCAAGTCTGATGCTCCCGAGGTTGCCCATCAATCCCCTACCAATTGCAGGAACCGGCCATATTCCTCGCTGACTTCGCGCGCTTCCTCGAAGGCGCGGGCCCGTTCACCGTCGAGGCAACGGAAGTAGCTCTGGATATCCTGAATGTAATCTTCGAAGTCGCCGCGGATGATATCCGCATAGTCCCGCGCGGCCTGCGAATCGCTTGGCAGGAAAGGACGGGATGGCGCAAAGCAGGATTCCGCCAAAACCGGCCCAGGAACGCAGATCAGAAGGGCCATAGCTTGCAATGGGAGCAGGCATGTCAACCTTGGGTTTCTCAAACCTGTTATCTCCTTGATCGCGGACACTGGCCGTGACTAGTGTTTGCGTAACCAAACTACAGCCAAAGCACGATATTACATCTTGCGGTTGATAATATACTATCGTAACTCTGGGCTTCAAGTAGGAATGCCTGGGGTCGCGCCATTGGAGAAAGCGTGAGCCGGGCCATGAACTGGGACATCGAAGCACCAAATGTGGTTACGGAAGCCAGGTTCCGCGAGCTCGTGGAAAGCGGCTATAGCGCAGAAATCCTGTGCCAGGAGTCGGCACATAAGAAAGGCCCCAGCTATTACGGGGTCTGGATCATGCGCGTTGTCTCTGATGATGGGGTGGAAAAGCTCCTCGTCACCGCCCGCACACGGACGACCTACAACGATATCAAGATCCGCGAGTTCAAGACGATCTCCGGCGTGGTGTCTTTCTTCATTGGCCTTGGCTTTGCGCATGTCGACCTGCCGCTTGAGGCGGGCACAAGCCGCACGCATAAACTCGCCCCGTCAGACAAAGCCTCGTCAGACAAGGCCGCTGACAACTAACCTCGTCTGCCTCTGGCTGGTCGCAGCACCTGCCTCAGCGCAAATGGTCCTGGTCATGGAGAGCGACGGCTCCCTGATCCCGTCCCGCTCCCAAAGCAGCTTTGCTCGAAACTACTATGACGGGATTGGTCAGAGTTCGGCTTCCGATGGGATCGCGATCTTCGGCGAGGTAGAGGCCGAGCAAGAGGGCGTCCAAGTCGCGGCCCTTGCCCGCATGACTCCCCTGCCCCGCGCCGATGTTCTCTCCGGGATTCAGACCACGGCCTTGCGCTATGCCGGCCATCCTGGCCTGCGTCGCGCGGGGCTTTCCGTGACGGATTGGCTGGCTCTCTATCGGGCCAATATCGAGGTTGAGAGCGCCTACCGGCAGGATGCGATTTCAAGTGCAGGTGCCATTGGCCTTGGTCAATTGATGCCAGCGACGGCGCGTGATCTGGGCGTCGACCCGCGTGATCCGCTGCAGAACCTCGACGGCTCCGCCCGCTACCTCGCGATAATGCTGGAGACGTTCGGCGATCCGCACCTGGCGCTGGCTGCCTACAACGCCGGACCCGATGCGGTCCGCCAGTATGGCGGCGTTCCCCCCTACCGAGAAACCCAGAACCACGTGGCCCGCGTCATGGCCGTCGCGGCCCGATTGGAAGGATCAAATTCATGAAACAGATTTCAAACCTCTTTGTCGCCTCGCTGGCGCTATTCCTGCTGATTGCCGAACCCGCCCTCGCCCAGAGCATTGATCTCTCCCCGATCCAGAGCCTGTTACAGGGCATCGTGGATGCGCTGACCGGCCCACTTGGCGTTGTCATCGCGACGCTTGCCGTTCTCGGCGTTTTCTTGAGCTGGTTCTTCAACATCATCGACCTGCGCCAAGCGCTTTGGGTCCTCGTGGGCATCGCCGGTGTCGCGGCTGCCCCCACCATCGTTGCCGCGGTCTTTGCCGGTGGCTGAGCGCTCGCCTCTCTTTCTCGGCCTCGTGCGCCCGCCGAAGCTTCTGGGCCTGCCCATCATGTACGCGATGGTCTGGCTCTTTGGCTCGGTGCTCTTGTTCGTCTGGGTCCAGCACATCGCGGTGCTGGGCGTGGCCACCCTTCTCTATCCGGTGCTGTGGAAGGCCGCCGATTGGGACCCGCGTTTCATCGACGTGATGATGACGGCCCTGCAGGAGACACCGCCCACGCGCAACAGGTCCATCCATGGCGGGGACAGCTATGCCCCGTGATGACGCCCGTGATGCTGCGCTCGATGCCCGCACGATGACGCCGGACTGGTATGCGCGCGAGACCCGCCTCGCGCATATGCTGCCCTATGTGAGCCTCGTCGACGACCAGACCGTGCGGACCCGGGTGAACGAACTCTTCCGCTGCATCCGGCTCGAGGGGATCAACAGCTACACGACGGACGATGCCTATCTCGACAAGGTGACGGCGCTCTTTGCCCGCATCGTCGCGCAGCTCGGGCCGGAATTCAGCTATTACGTCCACAAGGTCTCCAAGGCCATCAAACCTGATCTCGACCCGATCCGTGAGGACAGCTTCGCAGGCGAGGTTGACCGGCGCTGGCGCGCGAAACTCGAGACCAGCGGGCTCCGCGACAAAACACTGACGCTCACCGTCATTCACCGCCCGCCCCCGAAAAGCCTCCTGCCGTTCCTCAGCCGCAGCGCGCCGGACCGACTGAAGGAGGAGACCCGCAAACGCCTGCAGCGCCTCGGTGAGGCCGTGAACGTCTTCCTGTCCGGCCTCGCAGAGCTCAAGCCGCGCATGCTCTCAGCCGGATCGGGAGAGTTGGTGGGATTCTTGGGCGCGCTGAACACGGGCACCGAGCTGCCGCTCTACCCGGCCAACACCTACGGCTTTTTGTCCTTCAACGTCGCCAATACCCGCGTAACGTTTCACGGAGACCATTTCGAGCTTTCCGAAGGCGTCGTGGGCCATCGCTACGGCAAGAGTTTCACCATCGGGGAATATGCTGAGGCCACCTCCTGCACCATGTTCGACATGCTGAACCTGCCGGTCGACATGA
The DNA here is from genome assembly GCF_004123675.1 of Leisingera sp. NJS204. Lineage (NCBI taxonomy): Bacteria > Pseudomonadati > Pseudomonadota > Alphaproteobacteria > Rhodobacterales > Roseobacteraceae > Leisingera > Leisingera sp. NJS204. The sequence continues at coordinate 121,364 of NZ_CP035422.1, forward strand.
TCGTGACGCACTCCTTCACGCCGATCAATTCGAACCTCATGGCGGGCCGCATCAAGCGGCAAAAGCGCCAGATGCAGGCCAGCCAGGACGCGGCCCTCTCGCTCCTGGAAGCCCTCGACATCGCCGCCGATGATCTCGAGGCCAAGCGCCAAAGCTTCGGCGAGCATCACATGGTCGTGACGCTCTTTTGCGACACGCTCGAAGAACTGCAAACCCTCAGCGCCGAGATCATGAACGCCGCCGCAACCGAAGGCGTGAAGATGATCGGCGAGCGGGTCGCGGCCAAGGCGCATTACTTGAGCCAGCATCCCGGCAACCAGCCCAAGCGCGTCCGTGCCAGCGCCGTCACCAATCGCAACTTCGCGGATTTTGCGGCCTTTCACCGGACACAGCTCGGCAAACCCGCCGCGAAAACCCCATGGGGCCGGGTCGTCACCTATTTGCCCACGCCGGAGCAGAGCGCCTACCGGTTTTCCTATCACGAGCAAGGTTCGCCCGACAAAGAACCGACCAGCGGGCATACCCTGATCATGGGACGGCCCGGGTCGGGTAAATCGGTGTTGTCGGCCTTCCTGATGACCCAGGCCCGTCGCGCAGGCGCACGGATCTTCGTCTTCGATTACCGTAATGGTATGGAGATGGC
>NZ_CP035423.1 GCF_004123675.1 Leisingera sp. NJS204
CCCTGGATCATTACGCACCTCTAGTCTGCAGAGCCAAACAGCTCCTGAATGGATTGACTTCTGGACTTCCGGTTTTCAGTCCTTTGCGCCTCTGCTGCGTTTTTGCAGTTTGCTTCCAGTTGAGCCGCATCGGTGATCTCACATTTGGACAGCATCGTTGCTCTTTCGTCGGGGTGTTGAATGTAGAATTCGACGGTCTTGTTCTCCTCACCTTTGCAGGCGCTGAGCAGAGGTGCAGACACAACGGCTAGAAGGATTAGAGCTTTATTGGTCACTGAACATATTCCTTATGGCGTCGCTTCTCGCTTCGCGGTTTTGATTTCTGATTTCCCGATTGCGTTGCTCTTCGACTTTGGTTTGGGCCTCTTGCAACATCGCCAGCCCTTGTATCCGGTTGGTGTCATTTTGGAGCATGGCGGACTCCACTTGCAGACGGGTTTGCAGAGCGTTGATTTCCTTTTGCGTGGACGCTCCGCCAATTTCCTGTCGCAAGCGTTCCAAGCCGGTCAGCCGATCATCGGCGGACTGCACGATGCGATCCCCGATCGCTGCATCACGGGCCGATTGTGCACCGATGCGGTCGAGTTCCTGGCGATAGAAATCTTCGGCAGAAACTGCGTCTGAAGTCACCCGAGTGTGTTCCAAGAAGTCTTGCGCAGCACCAGACAGATCGCCAAGTGCGTTCAGGTCGATATCGAGCGAGCTTGCGATTTGCATCGCGTCAGGACCCAGCAGCTCCCGAACCTGGGGGTTGTTCAAAGCCGCGGCAATATCAGCCATGTCTGTGAGGCCATTCACTGAATCGTAAAGGCGTTTGGCTTCTTCCAGTTCCTTGACCATCTGGGCGATTTCTTGAGCGAACTCTTGCTTCGCATTGGCGATGGAAGCCGCGTCGATAACCGGCACACCGCCAGCAAAGGCGGGCTGAGCGAAGGCAAGGACGGAAAGCAGCAGTGCAGCCTTGATTTTCATGACAAGTCCTTTCGTTTAATGTGGAAAATGGGAAGCCATTGTGCAGGGTCTGGGTGTTGCGTCCTGATGTTGTTCATCAACTTGGTTTCTTCGGTGCGCCCGGAAAGAACGGCCAAGGCATCATCCTGGCCACGCAGATCCAGTTCACAAACAACCGAGTTCCCGCCCTGTTTGATCAGGAATTGACCGATAGACAGCTCATTTCTGACGATTTGGTACTCGCGCTTGGTTAGACCAAATTCCTGCGTCAACTCGGTTTCATTTGCCTTTTCGTTGGCAAAGAAAATCTGAGTTGCGCACTGTTCAATGACAGTCCGGGCAATCGGGCTGTTCACGACGTCGGAAGTCGATTGCGTTCCCGCAATAACAATCCCGTTCTGTTTACGAATAACCTTCAGCTTGTCTTTGACGAAATCCACAAAGAAATCGTCGGCCAGGGCTTTCCAAAACTCATCAATGACAATGGCAATGCGCTGCCCGGTGATCAGCTGTTCTACCCTCTGCATCAGGTACATCATCATTGGGTTGCGGATCGTGGGATCGTCTAGGAAGGAGGTAATATCGAAGCCGATAAGAGTATCCTCAAAGCCGATTTCATCCCGATCATTGTCGAATACCCATGCCAAACGCCCATCGTCAGCCCATTTGTTCAGGCGGTTGCCAATGTCGTCTGCTTCACCCGAGCCAAAGCCGATCAGCTCCCGCAGCACGGAAACAGAACGCTGTTCCTGCGGCACATTTCCGAGACCATTTATGGCCGCTTCGATCCGCGCGTTATCGTCTGCCGTGAACGGATGCTGCGGGTCTGAAAGCATCGCTTTTGTCAGGGCTACAAGAAATGCTGCATTGGCAGGCGTCAGATCCAGTGCTTTAAAAGGAGCGCACCCGGTGCGTTCACCTGTATGAAGGGCGAGATATGTGCCACCGGCAGCGCGTACAAAGATTTCGCCGCCCCGGTCTTTGTCGAACAGAACGCGCTTAACCTTGAGCCTTTCAAGCTGGGACAGGGCGTAGTTTATGACGACGGTTTTGCCAGATCCAGACGGGCCGTAGATCGCGGTATGCCCAAGATCACCAACATGGAAGTTGAGATAGAAAGAGCTGTCCGCACTGGTTTTCAGCTTGGCGACAGCCTTGCCCCAACGGTTTCCGTCTCGATGCCCAGTAGGGTAGTTGTGAAGCGGAGAAAGGGCTGTAAAGTTGCGACTGGTCATAAGGGCAGGGCGCAAACGCTTGGAATGATTGCCTGGAAGCTGAGCCCAAAACGCGCTTTCAATGCCCAGATCTTCACGCGCCACAATCGCACCTGAGTTAGCCAAGAGGTTGCTCGCATCTGACACGCTTGCCCGGAGAGCCTTGAGGTCATGACCGAAGATCAGAAGGGACATATTATGTTCGCCCATGACGAAGTTGCCTGACATGAGATCATCCCGTGCAGTTCTCAGCTCGTCAGCTTGTGATACGGCATCATCCCCTGCATTCCGCATACGGCCTTCTTTGAGCTTGATCGTTTTGATCGCCTCAGAGCGGGCCACACATCGGAAGGACTGCGACAGAATGAATGTAAACGGCGCAGTCAGTAGATCGCTCAGCATGGTGGGGCGGGTGGTCGAGGGATATTCGTTGACGCCGAACATAGCGCCGAAAGTGGAATCCGCCGGGTTCCGGATTTCCAGTGCTTCACGGCCAAAAATCACTCTGTCGGTGTAGATGGCTGAACCAATGTTTCCCCTGACCAGAGGTGTTAGTTCGTAGCGGCCAGTAATGAGTTGGCGCAATACGCTCATAGGTTCAGAGCAGACAAAGCCATGCTCGCTGTTCACCAACCCAAGCCTACGAGCACCATAACGCGAAAGGTTTTTGACAAGAACAGCCGTTTTATCTTCGAGCAGTTCAAGCATGTCCTGATCCGCTTCGATCTGGCTCTTCCTGGCTCGCTTTACGCCTGTGGCAAACCGCGAGCCCGCCAAGCCGCGCGGCTGCATATAGATGGTGAGATAAATATCATTCCGGTACAGGCGTTTCCCTTGGATTTGCTCGCGGTAGGCGTTGTCGAGCCAATCAGAAAATTCAGAGGAGAACTCGCCGTCAGGATAACTCGGATCTTCGCTGCGGATGATGTGCGAGTAGATAATGACATTATCGTCAGCGATATTGCGGATGTGATGGTTCAGCCCGTCGTGAAGCGAGTTGAGGCCGCCCGTATCCGCCGTGCGGAACGAGGCACCTTCAATCTTGAGCATCTGAAATGCACCACGATTGGCGGTGATGATGGTGTGTTCATCGGCATGGCGCACGAACGGTAGGTAGTCCGTTGCCGTAATTTCCCGTTTCAATGCGCGGTTGAAGCCCATCAGTCGATTTCCTCAATTTTGTAAGTACGCTTGAGCCTTAGAGGGGAGGGGGACGAACCGCCCCAGTGGGAGCGGTTTCGGCACTTTGCTCCTGTATCGAAAAAGCGAAACAGAACCCGAAAAGCGTTCTGGTCGCGCTTCACGACGAAATGCGAAATCACCAAGAGAGGAACAGCCAGAACCAGATAAAAGATTGAATCACCGATGATCATGGCAAGTCCGCCGACGAACACGGAGATAAATGCGGCTTCCAGCGGAACACCGAACACCATAGCTGGACGGGTCAGCGCCAGGTACAGCTTGTCTTGATTTAGCCGTTCCTCTTCCATGGAGATTACGCGATGATCAGGTCAAGGATTTCGCCGGATGCGAAAATCACGATCACGCCGACAATTACTTGGCCGGTCCGGCGCATGTCGATCACGTTGAACATGTACAGGGCGCCCACGATCATAACCGCAATCAGAGCCAGCGGGCGGCGGGCACTATTGAATTCATTCACCACGTTGTTCAGGAAGTCGGTAAAGCCTGCGGCTGCGGCCGGGCTTGTGAAGCCGAGCAGAAGCACCAGAGCGATGCTCAGGGGGGCGCCCATCCGGTTTGTAAATGAGGCGATGGATTTCATAGGATCTTTCCTTTCAGTTGAATATAAGAGCGGAAGAATTTGAGCCGGAGGTGAACACGTCCCAGGCGGGGGTGCTGTGTGCTGGTCCGGTGACCTCGACAGTTCGAGTTTGGTTCACTTTGGGCGCCTCAACGTCCCCACCCATCACGCGCTCAACGTACCCGTTGGTGAAGCCGCGAGTGAAAGTGCCGGTGTTGTAGGCAGACAGCGCCTGATGCAGTGCCGTTTGAGGATCGGAACCCTGCTTACGGGCGCGATCATACCCATCCCGTAAAACCGCCTCGGCAGCCGTTAGGTTGGTGCAGGAGTCAAACACGGTCTCGACAGTTAGATTGAGCCAGCCCAGGTTGGCGTTGTTGATCTGCCCCAAGCCCATGTCAATAGAATGGCCTTGAGCAATAAGCTCACGAGAGATCCGCGCGGCTTCCTCCTGGGATTTCGGGCTGTAGCTCTGGCGATTTGCCCCGTTCACGCCGATAGCAAACCTGTTGAAGCCGCTTTCGGCCCGAACAATCTTCGCCATGATTTCGGGCGCTACCGAGGGTGCGCAGTTTTCAGCCAGAACGCGAAATCTATCCGACGGGATTTTCTCGGATGCGGCGGGCGAGTTCAGGCAGGTGACAGCAAATCCGCTAGCTGCCAGGATCCGTGTTGTTTTGAGCAGAAGCCAGCGGCCCGGTAATAGCTTTGATGCGGCCTTTGCCGTCAACTTTGATGGTTGAAATCGTGTCGTCCTCATGGACCACGAGTTCGCTTCCGTCACCGTATTCCCGGTGGTGCTTGTACAGGCCCGGCCAAAGCGAGAATAACCGCTTATTAACTCCGCCGCCTGCGTAACGAACGGAGATAAGGGCTTCCTCAGCACCATCTTCGAGAATGTACGTGCACGTATATCTAGGGGAGTTGGAACGGCCAAGGTCATAATAATCGTACCTGCAATGAAACTTGGCGTTCTCTTTCAGTAGCTTAGCCACATCGTTGATTGAGATCACGCCTTCTGCCCTTTTACTATTCATGGCCGTCCTCTGAATTTCAGTGCGGCCTTACCATACCCTTTGTCCCATCCTTGTAAATCAATGTCAATTGCAATTTTTATTTTCGCATATGGTTTCAAAATTTGTTACACGCTCTTGTGTTCAAAACTGTCCACTGTTGCAAATTTCGTTCTTGTGGGCAACAAGTGGATGTGGCTTCGTTTGTGGCCTAGCGTCAACCTGCCGGTTAGCGCTCTTTTAAGCTTTATTCAACCTGCAATTTTCATGTAGCGGTTGCGGTGCCTGGAGGACGGTATGACACCCAAAAAACTCACAAGACGCCTTGTCATGAGCTGCCTATTGGCTGCTGGACTTGTGACTGGAAGCGGTAAAGAAACGTTGGCTGGCCCCGGCGGCGCACCCATAGATTGCGCCATCCTGCTTTGCTTGGCTGGCGGCTGGCCGTCTTCTCCTGAGTGCAGCGCCGCACGGGCTGAGTTTATTCGCCGGATCACGCCTTGGCCGGTCGAACCGCCACTTCAAATTTGGCGCTGTCCTCTTGGGGCCTCCGCGCCGTCTCCCGCAAAACCGGGCTTCCGTTCAAGGATTTTTGAAGCGGCGATGCGCAGTTCAAGCGCTGCCTCCATACTCCCACCCCTGCGCAGCCCTTCACCCGAACAGATTGCGGCCCAGATCGTCCAGGCGAACCAGGCCGACATCGACATTTCGGGTCAAGAGTTCAACTTTGTACGCTCGATCCGCGTCTATCATGTTGAGTTCACTGTTCGGAAGGAGCGGGATTACTGCGGTGAACACGACGCAACCCGTGTCGGAACCTATGGACCGCAGGGCGAGTTTTCATGGAGCGGGTATTCAGCCAAGTCAGTTCCAACCTACGTCATGCCTCGCGTCCAGGGGTGTCCCGATGGACGTGGCCGAGTTCGAGCTGTAGGCGTCGAATGGAAAGACTACGAGGGCAACATAGGTTCAGAGTTGGTACGCTACTGAAACCCTATCTAGTGGGCTGCCGGCCACCACTCACGAAAGTTTGCGGTGGCCCACTACGATCTGTTAAGTTTATTCATAAACCAACAACAAGAATCAAAGGAGCAGAAACCACCCCCCTAAAAAACCAGAAACCCCCGCAAGGCGGACCTTACGAGGGGGTTTGGTAGAACCAGAGAGCGCCAACTCTCATGTAGGACCAACAAGTTTCACCTACGGTTTTACCATTCCTCTGACAAAGCAGGCAAGCAAAAAACGCAGTTTTGCGAACAGAGAAAATTTGCCTGCTGGTTCAGCCTCGCAGAACAAAAGACGAGGACAGAGGAATGAACGAGCAGTATTATCCAGCTCTGCCGCAAGGGTGGCAGCGGAGCCATGTTGAAGAACTACTAGACGACATAGCACCGGCAATCGGCTTGGGTGCCAAGCGCCTCAAGGCGCTGCGGCACATGATGAAACGAACCAGACCCAGCGACTGGACGTCTAACGCCACAGAACCTGTCTATTTTGGGACCCAGGCTGACACGGCTTATGCGTTGGGTAAGACTGAGCGCGCGCTAAGAAATGACGAGTACATCCTTGAAGCCGTGCATGGTCTGATCGAGAAGAGAGTGAAGGCCAATGGTAGCCGGTCATTTTACGGGCAATGCGGGATCATCTTTTCCCGCCTGATTGACCTAGTACCTAGCTTGATCGAATTACGAGAACGCCTCATGGCTAACCATGCGCGGATGCGCGAGCTGGTTCAGCTCCGCAGCACCTACCTGCGGCATATGAAGCGCCAGATCGAGGCCGCGTCACCGGAACTTGCGAGGTCTACAGACTATTGGGCTGTTACTGAGACCTTTAGCCAATGGCCGCACAGCTCTAAGCTGCGAAGCATGGCGCTTGACGACTTGGAAGCCCATGTTTCGGATTGTCGGAAGCTTTGTGGACAGGTCGACAGTCTGATTGAAACTTGCGAGGATTCTTCCTGTCAGGCGGAAGAAAACTTCCGGTCCTTATTACAAGAAAACACTAAAGACTCATCTGTAAAATGTAATGCAGGCATCCACAAAAGGACCTCGGGCAAGCCCTCGGACACAAGCTTCTCTGACGCTGGGCCTGCAGGCCCAGCGAATTGCTTAGAAAGTAAGCATGTGGTTTCGCCGGAGGTGTTCAAGTCGAGATTCTTGAACACCTTGAGCCCTCAAAAGCTCTTTGGCCTCGCTAGCGAAGACATGAAGTTGCACATTCAGGCTCATCAGGGCGCACGGGATAAGGTCCGCATGTTGGACATTATCGAAGCCGCACAAGACCTGAAACCTTACCTGGGGATCAATCACAGTGCCTGGGTGGCGGCTGCTCACGCTATGGGACCAGAGCAGGCAGCGGTCTGCGTTCTGATCATTGATGCAAACCGCAATCACCCTACCCATCCGGTTAGAAACCCAGGCGGTGCGCTCCGGGCAATGCTCAAGCAGTTCCGCCGTGAAAAGCTCAACCTAGTAGGGAGCCTAATCGGGCTTTCGCGGCGGTGCGGTTCGTAGAAGGACGACGACTATGGACAAGATTCCTTTGATCTTAGCAGTTATCTGGGCGAATTCGGCCGGTGCTCAGGAAGCCTGTATCGAGCCTTTCCGTCCAGACACGGAGTATCTGGCTGACGGCGGTTTCACTCCGGAGGAAATGCGTGAAGAGTTCCGGACCTACTTTTCCGAGGTCGAGGATTATCTGAATTGTCTGAACAGTTCCGGCGCGCGGATCCGCCAGGAGGCGACCGCGGCCGCTCAAGACTATAGCCGCGTTTTAGATCGCCACCCTGTCAAACCAGGTCAAAGAATTGAACAAGAGCCGGTTCCGCGCGTGGAGCTGAGCGAGAGCGGAACGCTGTTTTTGGACTACGAGGCGGAGTGGCTGCAATGATCAAATGGGGGGTGACGATCCGGGCGAGCGGCGCCTGCTTGGCGCTGTTGGGAGGGCTTTTGTTTATTGCGCCCAATGTCGAACCGCTGGCCGGCGGAAAGAGCTATGGCCCGTTTGTACCGAACATCATCGATGGCGATACTATTGGAAATGGGGCGGAGCGGTTTCGGTTGGTTGGTGTCGATAGCTGCGAAATGGGGCAGCCCATCAAGTTTCCAGACCAGGAGGGCGAGCTGAATTGCGGCTACTTCGCCCGCGCTTTCGTGGAAGAGTTTATCAGGGATCAGGAGGTCACCTGCTACGATCAGGGCGCGCGCAGCTATGAAAGGATTGTAGCTCGATGCTTTGTCGGCGGCGGCTGGCCTTCAATGAAGACAGACATAGGCGCGTTCGCAATTTATTCTGGCTGGGCCGTACCGACGGAACATGCCGGTGCCATGTTTCAGGCGCGTTACCTCATGGAGTACATGATGGCTAGGTTCGCGCGGCGCGGTACTTGGAATGGCTCAAGTGTTCTTCCCTCAGTCTGGCGCGCGGCGAACAAATCTTAACCCGGAGATGATCACAATGACTTGGTTACGTGTAAAACTAGCAGCCAGAGCGATTTCCCGCATGGGCGGTGGGACTAGATTTTTCTGGGGAGGCTTCGTGGGCCACCATCGCATTATGATGCTGATGTCCGCCATTATTGTTTTCTATATGACGGTTGTGCTGATCGCTGATTTTCCTGAAATGCGCGCCTGCCTAGAAACTAATCAGCCCTCTCATTGCATCATGCCAATGTATGAGGCGATCATATTGGATGCCTCTGGAATTATCATTTTCCTTGCCGTATTGGGTTTCGCCCTCGGCGTCGCTCTTGAGTGCGTGATCAAGCCGATAGCTAAAACCGTCACCATCTCTCAGGAATTAGAAGCACTTGCGGCGGAAGGTGTTCCAGAAGCGGCCCAAGCACTTGCGGAACTGCATGACGAACGCGGTGCCGACGCTCATGCTTTTTTGTGGCGACAGAAGGCCGCGGATCTTGGTCACCCAACAGCTATAAAGCAGCTTAAAGGTGTAGAAGGCTAAGTGTAACGGCCTGCAAACATCCTGATTTTCGGCCCGAATTATTTGGCCTAAGGGGGGGCTGCTCCGGTAGGGGGTCTATGTCTTTTGGTCCAATGAGGCGGCCAGGATCAGACATCCACCCGCAATGGCCCAGTTTTTGATCATGATCGACATTTGCCACGGGTCGGACGGCACGAAATGAAAAACGCTGGTCACAATGCAATACAAAGCTAGTGCCCGGCCAACCGGTTTCAGGAACCTGCCCGAAATTAAGAGCCCCGCAGCCAGAAAGTTGAATGCCAGCGCAGGCCAGACGAGCCATTCGGGCAAGCCATATCCTGCCAGAAGGGTTTGCGCAGGTCCTGGGTCAACGGCTTTCTGGACTGCGCCCGCAACAAACAAGATCGCCAGAAGATATCGCCCGGCAGCCCATTCAATTCTATTGTTCATGCGGCGGGGACGAAAGCCAGGCTTAGACCATTCAGGCAATGGCGTTTGCCAGTCGGCTCTGGCCCGTCATCGAAAATATGGCCCAGATGACCGCCGCAGCGACGGCAGTGGACCTCGGTCCGAACCTGGAAGGCCCAACCGCCCCGAACGTGCACAGATGGGGGTTACGAGGAACAATAGTGGAACAAGAGATCGCTTGACGGTTTTCTGATTTCTCCGGAGGCTCGCCCTGTTGGTCAAGGGGGCATTCTGATGGAGAGTGAAGAGCTGAAGGTGTGGAGCCTGTCGTTTCGCGAGCTGGATTTCGTTCAGGCATACCGGCGCGCAATGCGCGCGGGGTTGGCGCTTCAGCTGGTTCATTTTCGCAGTTACGGGTATTTTCCAGGGACGTTCAAAGAAATTGCTGACGACCGGATCCAGTATGTCGAGGAACAGTTGGGCAGCAATGTTCATCTGTACGATCTGCAATCTGATGCTGCCCGCCGTCACCGCCTTGATATCCTGCGCCATCTAGGGTTTCGCCGGGCGAGTGAGCGGGATCGCGCGGAACTCCATTCTGTGCTTGTCGAGGAGATTTCCAGAACAGGCCCTGCCATCGAACCTCTCATCGATTTTGGTTTCCGATGGGCGTTGCAGAACGCGATATTCGTGCCCTCTCGGAAAATCATGGAACGCTCGGCCCGATCTGCGCTGCATGCATTCCAGGAGACATTCCTGACAGAAATATCGGACCAGGTTTCACAGAAAACCAGAGTGGCATTGGAAGAATGTCTTGCCGAACCACGAGGAGCGTATGGTTTTCTGCGGCTGAAAGATGATGTCGGGGCTGCGACGCTGGATAATGTTCTGGAAGCCGCAGACCGGCTGGCCTTTATAGAGGGTCTTGATCTTCCATTTGGTGTAATAGATCGCGTCGATCCGTCCTGGCTCAGACATTTTGCGCGCCGTGTCGAAGGCGAAACAGCCTATGAAATGCGCCGTCATGCCGAGGAGAAACGGATCGGGCTGCTGGCCCTGTGTATAATGTCTCGCAAATCGCAGCTGATCGATGGGCTGGTAGATCTCTTGATTGATGTCGTGCACCGGATCGGAACGAAATCCCGGCGCAAGGTGATCGGCAAAATCGCTGCCGACATCGAGAAGGTGCACGGCAAGGAACGATTGCTGGTCGATATCGCGGCGGCTGCGATGATGACCCCGAATGGCAGGGTCTCGGATGTGATCTTTCCCGTTGCGGGTGCAGCGAAACTGAAAGCAATCATTGATGAACATCGAGCGAAGGGTACGCTGGATGCGCGGATCCAGATGGTGATGCGGGGGTCCTGGGCCAGCCATTACCGCCGAATGCTGCCCTCTCTGTTAACAGTGCTGAATTTTCGGTCGAACAATGAAGGCTGGCGCCCGATCCTTGATGCACTGTCTTTGCTCGCTCGCCTGAACGAAGAAGGGCGGCGGTTCGCTCCGGCATCATTGGCTCCGGAAGGTTCCATCCCGCGTAAATGGCATGGTACCGTTTTTGATCATCGAGGGCGGCTGAACGTCATTTCCTTTGAACTCTGTGTCCTGACGCAATTGCGGGACCGTATCAGGGCGAAGGAAATCTGGGTTAAGGGCGCGGACCGTTATCGAAATCCGGATGACGACTTGCCAAAGGATTTTTCCGAAATGCGCTCGGCTTACTATGCCGGGTTGAAACTCACCCAGGATGCACGGGAGTTTTCCAACTCAGTCCGGGAACAACTGGAATTCGAGCTGCGTGAACTGAATGAGACTCTGCCTTCCAATGACCAGGTCCGGCTTCGATGGTCTGGCGAAAACCGGATTCACGTCACGCCTTTTACGCCAGCGCCAGAGCCACGTGGGCTCCTGTCACTGAAGGCAGAAATCGGTAGAAGGTGGCCGATGACGGGCCTGCTGGATGCACTGAAAGAAACCGCGCTGGATACCGGGTTTTTGGATGTATTTGAAACCTCAGCGAGCCGTGAGGCGCTTGACCGCAAGGTCAGAGACCAGCGTTTGCTTCTGTGTCTGTATGGTCTGGGTACCAATGCCGGTTTGAAGCGAGTGGCCGCCGGAGTGCCTGGGACCAGCTATGATGAGCTGCTGCACATTCGCCGCCGGTATATCGATGCGGCCTCTCTTCGGGCTGCGGCGGCAAAAGTCGCGGATGCCACTTTGGCGGTTCGGAATCCGGCGGTATGGGGTGATGCAGGAACTGCCTGCGCGGCAGATTCCACCAAATTCGGGGCCTGGGACCGGAACTTGATGACGGAATGGCACGCCCGGTACGGCGGGCGGGGTGTCATGATCTACTGGCATGTCGAGCGTCAGGCAACCTGTGTCTACTCCCAGCTGAAGCGGTGTTCATCCTCGGAAGTGGCGGCCATGATTGAAGGCGTCTTGCGACACTGTACGGATATGGAGATTCAGAGGCAGTATGTGGACAGCCATGGTCAGAGCACGGTTGGATTTGCCTTCTGTCATCTTCTTGGCTTTGACCTGGCCCCGCGACTGAAAGCCATTGCGCGACAGAAACTGATCCTCCCGAGTGCAGGAATGCGTAGTCAGTTGCCAAACCTTCTGCCAATTTTGTCGAGTGTCGTCGATTGGGGTGAGATTGAGCAGCAGTATGATGAAATGGTCAAATACGCGGCCGCCATGAAGCACGGGACAGCTGACCCTGAAGCTATTCTGCGACGGTTTGCACGTGCCGACGTAATGCACCCGACCTACAAGGCGCTGGTGGAACTTGGCCGCGCCATCAAGACGATATTTCTGTGCCGCTATCTGCGCTCTGAAGCCTTCCGCCGGGAAATCCATGAAGGATTGAACGTGGTCGAGAATTGGAACAGCGCCAATGGTTTTGTGTTCTTCGGCAAAGGTGGCGAGATTTCCAGCAACCGGATTGCTGATCAGGAAATCTCGGCTCATGCATTGCACTTGCTTCAAGCCTCACTGGTCTATGTAAACACCCGCATGATGCAATCGGTTCTGGCGGAACCGATATGGGCCACCCGGCTGACGGATCGGGACTATAATGGTCTTTCCCCGCTGATCTATGCTCATATCAATCCCTATGGCCGGTTCGATGTTGATCTGGACCAGCGGATTGATTTCGGCGCGATGGCCGCATGAAACTTATGTAACAAAAGGGTGCACCAAAAGGTAACAGGCGTAGGTGACAGGTCGAAACGTCACAAATGAGTGGTCAACCACACATTAGTTACGGTATCAGAGTGGTAACCACCCTAATGTGACAGATTGCCATGCCCCGTATCGGATACGCCCGTGTCAGTTCATCGAGCCAGGATCTCCATGTCCAGAAAACCATGCTGAAGACAGCGGGCTGTGAGATCATCCGATCAGAAACGGTCTCTGGTGCGTCTCGCGACAACCGATCCGAATTGGCAACCATGATGGAATTCCTACGGGAAGGCGATGAGTTGGTTGTTCATCGTCTGGATCGCCTCGGCCGTTCCACCCGCGATGTGCTGAATCTGGTGCATGAGTTGGACGCCAAACGCGCATCTCTCCGTGTGCTTGAACCGGAAGTCACCACGGCCGGGGACATGGGCCGAATGGTAATAACTGTGCTCGGAATGGTGGCCGACATGGAACTTAAGTTCATCCGTGACCGACAACGCGCGGGAATTGCGGCGGCCAAAGATAAGGGCGTTTACAAGGGGAGGCGGAAATCCGTTGATGATGATGAAATTCGGCGGTTGGCGAACGAAGGCATCGCAAAAGCTCAGATCGCTCGTGATCTTGGCGTTTCAAGAATGACCGTCTATCGGGCGCTCGCAAAGGCTGAAACAGAAGCTGACGTTGATTGAGGATGCGGCAAAATAGGGCAGAGAGCCCTTTCTATCGAGCGAACGCTGCAGTCAGGAGCCATCACCGCCCGCTGGGACGCTGGTCTTCGCTTCCAACGGCTCCCCCTCCACCTGCAACGTCTTGTGGCTGTTGGTGTTGAGCGAGACCTTCACTTCTGCCCCTTCGGGCAGGGCTGGGATATGCATCCAGTTTGCATAGAGCCGAGCGAGTTTCTCGCCGTTCACATAGACATGCGCGTGGCCTTCGCCGTCCACGTCCGCGGAGGAGGCGTTTTGAGGTGCAAAGCGGAAGTTCTGCGGCGTGACTTGCAGGTTCCAGCCTGCCATCGGGTCCTTGTGCAGCTGGATGGCGACGCCGGGGGCATCGGGGCCTGCCGCTAGGCTGACAGCTTGGGAATGGTCATGGGCGGTCATTTCACCATGGCCGCCGCCGAAGTGGTCAGCGCTGCCATGCTCATGGCCATCGAAGGTGACGCCATTGCCGGCTGCGATCACGAAGCCGGCACCGCCGCCAAAGATCAGGCCTATGGCAAAAAGAGCAAGAGAGCGGGACATATCGGTATCCTCGGAAAAGAGTTTCCCCGCCGGGCGAACCCGGCGGGGATCAGGCTGGGCCAGTATCAGGCGGCGGCTTCTGCGCGCTTGCCTTCGGTTTGCCAGAAGTAGCCGGCAAAGCTGCCCAAGAGCACCCAGGCGGCCATGCCGACGCCAAAGGCGCGGGCGGCAAACAGGGCGCCGATCTCTGTCGGAACCGGGCCGGTGAAGCTTTCGGGCTCAGGCGCGCCGATTACATGCGGCGCCAGCAGCAGCAGGGCTGCGACGGTATAGCCCGCCAAGCTGCCGCCATAGGCAATCAGCCACATGGCAACGCCCGCGGCGGCCACAGTTGCCCCCCACCAGATCTGACGCGCACCGACATCGGCGGCGGCCACGCCCGGAACTTCCGGCGCCAGCGTCAGGCCGGGCGCGAAGTGGAAGGTGATGAAACCCGCCAGGCCCCATAGAATACCGGTGCGCGCGTTGATCTCGTGGCCCTGGCGTTCAGCCACCGACATCAGCGCCGCCATCACCAGCGCATAGCCGGTGTAGGTCAGCATGGTGAAGATGATGCTGAGCCCGTCACGCATCGGTTCGGCAAACATGCCGGGCAGGTCGGGATGGGCCGTCACCGCTTCGGCACCAAAATGCACCAGCTCTCCTGATTCATAAAGCTCAGCGTGCAGCAGCACGGGCTGCACGAAAACGAGCTGCAGCAGGGCGGTAATCAGCCCTGCTGCAGCGCCAGCGAACAGGCCGCTGGTCAGAATGCGACTGAACATGGCCTTAGTGGCAGGGGAAGCCAGTTGCGTGGCGCACATCATGCGCGGCGTCGTGCAGGGCAGATGCCTGAACATGGCCGGTCAGCGTGATGATCCCGAAACCCAGAACCACTGCAAACAGTGCCGGAAGAACACTGGTGCCAGCGGCGGAAGCCTTAAGCGTCTTGGTCGTCATTTTTAGTCCTCCTTACCGTCACACCCGACGGTACAAGTTGCGTTACCACACGGCCGGTCTCCTGACTCGCGGGTCGCTGCTGCCATCCTCCTTCCCGGCCTTGGCCAGTGGATATTGGAAGGCCGCTCGCCGCTCACAGTCGCGGGGGCGGTTGAGGCTTCGGTGCCGCGATTTGGTCCACCGTCCTCATTCCCGTTTCAGTCCCAGTGCTTAGGCACCATCAGACACCGTATCATGTGGTAATGCCCCGTGCGGCTGAGTCCGGTCAAGGATGATTCCGCCAATTTAAAACACGTCAGCGTCATGCACGGGCGGAAACCGGAAGGCAGGAACCCCTGATAATTTCCAATTTCTCGGCAAAAAACTGCTGGATCTCTTTGTCCTGCCGGCAGCAAGCGGTTCAGTCCAGATCCGCAGGGATGCGGGCGATCACCTTAAACCGCAGTCGGCCCAGCGGCCTGGCATCGGCAAAATTGCCATCCGGGCTAACCTCATACATCCGCAGGAAGGTCAGGATGTCCGGCAGGTCACCCGCGGTGATTTCCCCGAATAGATAGGCGGTCTTCCCGCTTTGCCGCATAGCTAGGGTTTGCGGCCGCTTGCAACCGGACATACATTCCACCTGCTGCAGCCTTACTTTTCCTCCCGAAGCCTCCAAAGCCGCGGCGACCTGCCCAAAAAAGGCAGGGTCTGCGTCGCGGCAAGTTCGGCATAAGGTGAGTGTGGGCAGGCTCATGCGCCGGGCAGGTCCTCAATCGAGCGATCTTCGTTGGAAACCTACGTCCCGTGGTACCATGCAAGCTTGGCTTCAATACCAATTTTGACGCTGAATTTCCTAAAGAGTCCATAGTTAGTTTTGAGGCAAATGTGCTTGGGGCAGCTTGCTGACGCAAGTCGCTCGAATGCTTTTTGTCCAAAACTTCGCCGCGCGGACCACTGAGGCGGATAAACCGTAGAATCAAGGCTTTGCGAAGTATCGCGAGCGGGCCACATCATCCGCACTGCGAGTTAGAACTGTTGCCCTCTGAAAGCAGTCTTAGGGGTGGAAAACACTGCCTTCCCATTCCCTCGCAACCGCAGCAAGGATTGAACAGCCGCGGCGACGGGTGGTTTCGTTGCGCACCCTACCAGTTCAAACAGCACGCAGCGAATGGCGGCAGCTTCAAGCGTTCACACTTCGGATCATTATCTCGATCTCTCTTGGATTTATCAGAAGCAAAGGGCAAACCGACCACGGTCCTGGCGACAACTGAGCCTATGCGGGAGTTGCCCGAAACCGGCCTGCGCCGGGTATCGCTGACAATCTTCCTAAGCTTGCAGGATCACCGAAGCAGGCGTTTCAGCAGCCACAGGCTTGACCACTCTGCCGAACTGTTCAGCCAACGAATCGTCACTTTCGATAAGTCTTATCAGACTTAGCCCTCCTGCGCAGGAAGGTTTGCTTCGCGTTGTAGTCGCATACGATCCGACAGGGAACTTCGAGGAAAACGCTTCTGAAATGCTCAAATTCGTGCGCTGAATACATCATTGCCATCTTGACGCGGACTGCTCCGGTGCTGTGCAATACCCGCATGATGTTTCTGGCACGTATCTTCCGGCTGATCAGGGTCGCCGCTGCTTTTGCGGTAGTTCTTGTGTTGGGATTTTCGTTGCCATCCGCTGCGCATTCTGTCGCGGGCCATCATAGCAATGCAGCGATGTCGCACGACGGACAAAGCCATACTGCCTCCTTTGTGGCCGGCGTAACGCATAAGGCTTCCCATATTGCCGAAAACGATGGTCAAGACACTGCGCAATACACCGCTGATGCCGGAAACTGCTGCGCGGGCGCCTGTATGGCCCTTGCAATACTTTCTTTGCAGCCTGATGCCGCTTTTGTTCAGCAGCCTGTCCGTTGGGTGATGGCTTCCGCGCAGCTGCCGTCTCAGGATCGTGTGAAGGTCCTGCGTCCTCCTAGATCCTGAAAATCTGACCCGCAGAAGCGGTAATTAAAGCCGTTCTGTGCCTAAGCGCAGAACCACTACAGATTATTCTCAGGAAAAACAGATGAAATCTCCTTTTCTGGCCGGGGCATGCGCCCTGCTGCTGGGGGCGTGTGCCGCTGATCCAGCAGCGCTGCCCGATACCGCAGCGTTGCAAAGGGTTGCTGCGCAATCCGGCCCTTACCGTACCCTGAATTATCAGTCTCCCCTCTCGGGCTATGAACGCCAAGAACCCAGCGGCCCGGTTTCCTGGCGTGGCGTCAATGATCAGCAGCAGGAGGACCACTGATGAGGATCAGAGTTTGGCGCGCCGTGCTGGCGTCGCCCGTGGTACTTGCTGCCTGCTCGGCCGCTGTACCGGAGAAGTACACCAGCCCGCAGGCCGGATTTCAGGAAGTGGCCAGTCAGACTTCGGCGGTCATCGGCAAACGCACGGCCTTTGCGCAAACACAGGCGGAAAACGAGGCTTTGGCCAAGGAAGTCCGCAGCCTCGTGCAGGGCAAGACGATCTCCGCCGACACAGCGGTGCAAGCGGCGCTTTTGAACAACAAAGGATTGCAGGCATCTTATGCTGCAGTCGGGCTGTCGGCGGCGGAGGCCTGGCAGCAGATGACGCCGGAGAACCCGGTGGTGTCGATCGGCCTGTTGGGGATCGGGGCGCCTGAACTGGGCCTGTACCGGGCGCTGGAATCCACCATCGCCGTGAACCTGCTGGACGTGAAGACGCGCAAGCAGCGCATCGCTGTGGCCGAGGCCCAGTTCCAGCAGGCCCAGCTGAACGCGGTGAACGATACCTTGGCGCTGGCCGGGCAGACCCGGCAGGCCTGGATCACTGCCGTGGCGGCCTTTGAACGGCTGAGTTATCTGCGACAGGCCAGCGAGACTGCGGCAGCAGGGGCAGAGCTGGCGAGCCAGCTAGGCAGGACCGGCGCGCTGAACAAGGCGGGGCAGGCGCGGGAATTTGCCTTCAATGCCGAACTGGCAGGCCAAGTCGCCAGAGCCCGTCTGGAAGCAAAGCTCGCCAAGGAAGAGCTGACGCGGCTGATGGGCCTGTGGGGCAGCGATGCCAACTACTACGTGCCCGATGCTCTGCCATCCTTGCCAAAGTCTTTGCCCAAAGTGTCCTCCATCGAGCAGGCAGCTCTGAAGAACCGGGTGGATTTGCAGGTCGCCAAGCTTGGACTTGAGGCGCAGGCCCGGGCCTTTGGACTGACGGACCGGACCCGGCTGGTGACGGATCTGGAACTGATTGCAGGCTTTGAGGCGGAGCGCGAGCGCGAGGACGGAGTGACCAACACCGAGACCCTTCCACAATTGGAGCTGGAGTTTGCCATCCCGGTATTTGACACCGGCAAGGCGCGGATGCGCAAGGCGGAGCTGTCTTATATGCAAGCGGCCAATGCCTTGGCTGAACGGGCGGTGAATGTCCGTTCCGAAGCCCGCAGCGCAGAACTAGCCTACCACTCCTCTTACGAAATCGCCCGTCACTATCGTGACGTGCTGGTGCCGCTACGCAGGTCTATCGAGGAGGAAGGGCTGCTCAGCTACAACGGCATGATCACCAATACCTTCGAACTGCTGACCGACGTTCGCGAAAAGCTGGCGAGCTCGCTGGAGGCTGCCAATGCCAAACGTGACTTCTGGTTGGCGCAGGCGAATGTAGGTGCCGCGATCTACGGCGGAGGCGGAGGCGCTGGCTCGGCCCCCCAAGGCGGCGGTGGAGAGATTGCCGGTGGCGGCGGCGCAGGCCATTGAAAGGAACGAATGAAATGATGAATCGACGTCAATTGCTTGGAGCCGGCGCTGCGGGTGCTGCGCTGGTTTCTGGTCAAGCGTGGGGCAAGACCTCGAACATGGGCCTGCCCGAAGCCGCCAGCATGGACACTGCGGCCACTCAGCCACCGTTACCTCCCTCTGTTGGGCCGGACTACAACCCGGTAGTCACGCTGAACGGCTGGACCCTGCCGTTCCGGATGAACAACGGGGTGAAGGAGTTTCACCTGGTGGCGGAACCGGTCGAGCGCGAGCTGGCCGAAGGCATGACCGCGCATCTGTGGGGCTACAACGGCCAGTCCACCGGTCCCACCATCGAAGCAGTGGAGGGCGACCGGGTCCGCATCTTCGTGACCAACAAACTGCCGGAGCATACTTCGGTACATTGGCACGGGTTGATCCTGCCGTCAGGCATGGACGGGGTCGGCGGTCTCAGCCATCCGGGCATCCCGCCGGGCAAAACCTTTGTCTACGAGTTCGACCTGACCAAATCCGGCACGTTCATGTACCATCCGCATGCCGACGAGATGGTACAGATGGCCATGGGCATGATGGGCATGTTCATCGTGCACCCCAAGGATCCGGCCTTCATGCCAGTGGATCGGGATTTCCTGATCATGCTCAATGCCTTCGACATCGATCCAGGCTCTTATGTGCCGCGGGTGATGGAGATGACGGACTTCAACTTGTGGACCTGGAACAGCCGGATTTTCCCGGATATTGACCCGTTGGTAGTCAACCAGGGCGACCGGGTGCGGGTGCGCACCGGCAACCTGACGATGACCAACCACCCGATCCACATGCACGGCTACGACTTCGAGGTCACCTGCACCGATGGCGGTTGGGTTCCCGAAAGCGCCCGCTGGCCCGAGGTGTCGATTGACATCCCCGTCGGCGCCATGCGCGCCTATGAGTTTGACGCGGTGCATCCGGGCGACTGGGCGATCCACTGCCACAAGTCGCACCACACGATGAACGCGATGGGCCACGACGTGCCGACCTTCATCGGCACCGACAAGCGCAAGTTGACCGGCCAGATCCGCAACCTTCAGCCCGAATACATGCCGATGGGAACCGCCGGCATGGCCGACATGGGCGAGATGTCGATGCCGCTGCCCGACAACACCGTACCTATGATGGCCGGCTGGGGACCGATGGCCCGCTCGAGATGGGCGGCATGTTCTCGGTCGTGAAGGTGCGCGAAGGCATTGAAGCAAACGACTACAGCGATCCTGGCTGGTACGAAAACCCTCCCGGCACCCAGGCCTATGAATGGACCGGTGAACTGCCCGACTTTGCACGCGCCGATAACGCGCAAACCCGCATTACCCCAAAACCCACCGCCAAGGGCTGACCAGCCATTGGACCCCAACCAAACCTGACGAGGAGACAGATATGAACAAGATTCTATCGGCAGCCATTCTTGGCGCTCTAGCCGCTGCACCGGCCTTTGCCGCCGGCACCCACGGCGGCGGCCATCATGACGAAATGGAGGTCGGCAAGCCCGGAGAGGCAGCCCATGCAGACCGCGAAATCGCTGTCACCATGAAGGAAACCGACGACGGTGAGATGATTTTCGAACCCTCCGGTTTTTCCTTTACCAAGGGCGAAACCATCAAGTTCGTGATCACCAACGCCGGCGAGCTGGAGCATGAATTCGTGCTGGATACGGCCGAGCGAAATGTCCACCACAAAGAGCTCATGGCCAAAATGGACATGGAACATGACGACCCGAATTCGGTGCGTCTGGACGCGGGTGCAACAGGAGAAATTATCTGGACCTTCTCCAATCTCGGCACATTCGAGTTCGCTTGCCTGATCCCCGGCCATTATGAGTCCGGCATGCATGGGCCGGTCGCGGTGCTCGAAGGCGGCGGCGGCACCTTCACGGCCGGAACGGTCAAGAAAATCGACGCCAAATCCGGCAAGGTCACAATCAAGCATGAAGAACTGGTTGATCTGGAGATGCCCGCAATGACCATGGTGTTCCGTGTGGCTCACGCGGCAATGCTGGAGCAGATGCAGGCAGGCGGCAGTATCGAGTTCGTTGCCGAAAGGGTCAAAGGTAAGCTGACCGTGACTGCGGTAAGATAACCGGCAGAGGAGGTCGGAACGCCGGCCTCCTCTCTCCCAAACTCCTAGCAGGCCCATCAGGCGCCCAAGCGCACAACCATCAAAACACTGCACCGGCAGAAATCTGACAATAGGCAATCAAGGCAACGATGCTGGATCTGCACACTCTCACACATGATGCCGCAGGCGCATTCGGGTTCTGGTACGATGACAGCGCACCCGAATGGCTCCACCCGGTGATGCATCTGGTTCTGGTGCTGGCGCCAACGCTGCTTTTGCTCACCTTGGCCGGCCAGGCCGCCTGGCTGCTGCGCCGGCGGCTTCTACGGCGGGCGGCACCGATAGCTCCAGCTCAATTCCCGGCGGGCGGTCTGGAGCCGGGCTTGCCCCGCTATATCCTGCGCACGACCGGGCCGCATCAGCAGATCCTGATCTTGTTCAGCCTGACAGCGATGCCGATCGTCTACCTGTCTCTTGAGCTGCCCAAGCAGATCGTGAACCGCGTGTTTGAAAACGGCAGCAGTCCGGTTGTGGTGTTTGGTGTCGAGCTTTCGCAAGTTTCGCTGTTGTTTCTTCTCTGCGGCGCCTATCTGGCAGTCATCACACTCAACGGCCTAAACAAATACTGGCTGAACATCCGAAAAGGGCGCGTTGCCGAAAGCTTCGTGCGCAGGCTTCGCCTTGCCGTTTACCGCCAGTGGAGGCAGGATCAGCCTACTCGGCGCCAACCTGCGATCATGCCGGTTCTTGGCGCCGAGGTCGAGCCTGTCGGCAGCTTTGCCTCCGAACTGCTAACCGTCCCGCTGCTGCAAGGCGGCACGCTGGCGACAATCCTTCTGTTCATGTTCGTGCAGGATCCGATCCTCGCCGCGGCGGCCCTGACGGTGCTTCCGCTGCAGTTGATCATTGTGCCGCGTCTTCAACGGCGGGTGAATGCAGTGTCCCGCAAACGGATCCGAGAGATGCGCTTGCTAGGTGAGCATTTGGACCGGCAAAAGCGGGATTCCGGGAAAGGCATGCTGCCGGTCGCACGCAGTTTCCGGCAGTTGCTGAAGTTGCGCCTGCAGATCCACCGGCTGAAATTCCAGGCCAAGGCGATCAACAACTTCCTGACCGCCCTAACGCCATTCCTGTTCTATTCCCTCGGCGGGTATTTCGTGTTGCAGGAGCGGGTCTCGCTGGGCGCGCTGGTGGCAATGTTGTCCGCCCACAAGGAGTTTTCATCCCCTCTGAAGGACCTGTTCCGATTCTATCAACAAAGCGAGGACGTGCGGATCCGGTACCAAGAGATCCGCGCCTTCGCAGCGGCCGGTTTCGGCGGGGCGCTCGGCCTCGCAAAAGTTGCTGGTCAACCTCGATACGGCCCGAAAGCAGATTCGTTCACCACTGAGAGAAAGAGATCCTCATGAACAAGAACCTTGTTATCGTGGCTGCCGCAGCTGCCGCGGTGGCCTACTACGTTTACCACAGCACCGATGGAGGCGAGGCAACCACGCAGAGTGCCGTTCTGAAACCCGGAGCTCCGCTTGCCGAGGTTCAGCTGCCGCCGGACTTGAGTGACACTGCCCGGATCGGCAAGCGCGCCTATGACGCGATTTGCGCTGACTGCCACGGAGACAATGCCGCAGGCCGCAACGGCATGGGGCCGCCGCTGGTTCACAAGATCTATGAGCCATCGCACCACGGCGACGCCGCCTTTATGCTCGCGGTCAGAAACGGCGTGCGGGCACATCACTGGAATTTTGGCAACATGCCTGCCAAGCACGGGCTGACCGATGGCGACGTGAAGGGCATCACTCGGTATGTGCGGGAACTGCAGCAGGCAAACGGGATCGAATAACCCGGGGGCGAGAAGCTGGGCCGTAGTAACGGACCTGCTAAAGTTCCACGGCTCTGCAGTACTCATAGCGAACGAGGACGCTACCGAACTCCAGGGACAAGACTGGCAATCGGACATGGGACCAAGGGCGGAAAGATTCTGGCATGGCCGAGAGAATGGCTGCTGTCCTCTGGTTGTTCTTCATACGCCCAATAATGCACTTTCGGGCTATTTGGGCCAGGTTGCAGCTGAGGCGAACAGCAGCAACGTCCCGTATCTCATCAGTTCGAACAGCACGCAGAGAATGGTCACTGCATCTTGGGTTCGCCTTGTGTTCTTTATAACCCCCATCTGTGCACGTTCGGTGCGGTTGGGCCTGGAAGATGAATTTGCGATCTTCTTTTGTGCCAACAGCATTCGGCAGACTTTCAAAAAAGCTGGGCCAACCGGTGCCACTATCGTACTTCGCGTCTGCGCCGTAGACTGGCAGATCGCATCCCCGGCAGCGGTAGGTGCCAGCCCGATACTCATCATTCAACGGACTGGTATAAGGGCGTTCGGTCTCTTCCTGGCGCAAGACGAGGTACTCTCTTTCGCTCAAGCGCTCCCGCCATTCGGATTCACTGCGGCAAATCTCAAATCCGCATGTCGCGGCTTGAAGGGGCCGGGCCAGTAAGGCTGCGCCGGTGATCATGAGCAAAGTTCTGCGGTTCATGTGGCACCTGTTCGGATAGTGTTTGGATGAGCCAGCCAAAGGGTAGGCTGGCCCATCCATGCCGGTCTGCTCGATTTACTTCGGTACAAGAACCGTATCGACAACGTGGATCACGCCGTTCGACTGATCGACATCGGCGATGGTCACACGGCCAGTATTGCCGTTTTCGTCGTAAATGTAGACATTGTTGCCCTTCACCTGCGCCGAAAGGGCATCGCCCGATACAGCGTTAAAGTGATAGAAGCCATCGGACGAAGCGCGGGCCTGACCTGCGATCTCTGCGGCGGACCAATCACCAGCAACGACATGCGCGGTCAGCACTTTGACGAGCATGTCCTTGTTCTCAGGCTTCAGGAGCGTATCCACGGTTCCTGCAGGCAATGCGGCAAAGGCATCGTTCACGGGGGCAAAGACTGTAAAGGGGCCTGGGCCTTGCAACGTCTCGACCAGGCCTGCAGCCTGAACAGCGGCGACGAGCGTGGTGTGGTCTGCCGAGTTCACCGCATTTTCGACGATGTTCTTGGTTTCGAACATGGGCGCGCCGCCAACCATGGGGTTCTCTGCATAGGCAGCAGTTGCGATTGTCAGCGCTGCGGCTGCGATGGCCAGATTGGATATGATTTTCATATTTTCTCCTCTCGTGGTTGCCCGCGATCTTTTGCGGTTACGAGAGCCACGGCACGATGTGCGGAAGAGTTTCAGCCCGCCTGAAATAAATCGGCGTCAAAGAATTCGTCAGTCGCCAATACGGCCCCTGTAGGCGCACCGGTGGGCGAGCCGCCTTCGGGTTCATCCGAAACGGCTAATACTCCACCGTCAATCAAGGCTGCAATCTCGGGAGTGATCTCGAACAAGCTTTCCTGATCCGCCGGGATCACACCCAGGGACACGGGCGCATCAGCATTCGCGCCGATCACCCAAAGCTCAAAATCCCGGCCTGTCGCTGGCGCACCCTGTTTGGGAATAACTTTGAACAGGTTTCCATCCGGGGAATAACCTGCCTCAATATGCACAGCGCCATCTTCCGAGATTAGTGTCGCATGAAGCGTAGGGTCAAAGGCCGGGCCGCGCAGCATAGGGCTGAAAGCGAGGAACGCGGCGACGGCAACAACGGCCAATGCAGGGAAGGCGAACCAACTCCAGGCCCATCCGCGTCTTGGACGGGCTTCCTCGCCATTCAATTCGGCGATTAGTTTCGCTCTGACCGAAGATGAAGGAACCTCATCAGACAGATCAGTAGTCAAAGCTGCGAGCTTAGCCTCCCAAAACTGCACATGCGCACGAAGGTCAGCCTCCACCTGAAGCCGTGCTTCAAATGCCCGCTCCGCGTCCGCGTCCAGCAGGCGCAAGACGTATTCGGCGGCCAACGCCTCGTCTTCCGGTATGTCCTGGTGGTCGCTCATCGCGAAAGGCACTCCTTCAATGATATCAGGCTGCGGCGCAGCCAGGTCCGCATCGTGTTCAGCGGTACATCAAAGCGGTCCGCAAGCGCTTGGTAGGTTGCGCCGTCCAGATAGGCGGCACGCACGGCATCGGCCCGGTCGGGAGGCAGCTCTTCAAAACAGGCACTGATCCGGCGCTGTTCTGATGCAGCAATACTTGCGGCTTCAGGCCCCGGTCGCTTCTCAACAAGCTCACCAACGCTGTCGAGGTCCACGTGATTGGCCTTTCTAGCCCGTAGCCGGTCAATCGACAGATTTCTTGAAACGGTGATGAGCCAAGTCATCGGAGAATGGCCTGTCACCGCATATCCGTCAGCCTTGGCCCAAATGCGAAGATACACGTCCTGCAGTGCATCCTCCGCTTCGGCTCTGCTCTTCAAGACACGCAGGCACACACTGAATAGTTTCCCGCTTGTGGCATCGTAGAGAGCGGCCAGCGCAGCCCGGTCGCCAAGGGCGACCTTACCGATCAGCTCTTCAATGTCCCTGCGGTCCGTCATTCGTGTCCTAAGCCATTCAAATAGCTTCTTTTCCTTGCCTGACTGACAGAAATGGCCCCAAACGGCAAGCTCTTGCCGCTGGGACCACCCTGAACTGGTACCAATCAACTCACCACCCAATCGTCACGGATTACATCCCGAGCGACGCCGCGAAGCCCGTAATGCCACCCATTCCAAGATTGGCTTTCATCGTGGCCGCACCTGTTTCGAGGTCGATCTCGTAAAGCCCAGCCGACGCAGCACCTTCCATCTGAAGGATTGCAAGCGCCATGTCCTCACCTTCTTTGGCCGAAACGATGTCGAAGCCACCCATCGGGGCCAAATCGACAGGTGCACCGTCAACGGTGATTTTACCAATGGTTTCCAATGTACCGGCATTGTTAGCCAAGCTCACCAGTGTGTCGGTTGCAGCATCAAGTGCATACTGGAATGTCGCGCCCGCTGTCTCACCGTTGATGGCGTTCGTATAGGCATTGGCAAAGATCATCGGAGTTGTGCCTGCCATGGAGTCACCATCAGCATAAGCGAGGTCAGTGAAGCGGCGTACGGAACCGGCGCGCTCGTCATTGTCGCCGAAGCCTTCAGGGAAATAGACAAGGTTATCTCCCGTCGATGTCACGGCGCGCACAGCGTCAATCTTGTTGTTGAAGTCAAACGCAACCATTTTACCTTCGCCAATCATCGCATCGTCCATGAACGCGGCACCCAGATCGGTCATATCGCCCGACATCGGATCAATCGTCGCGATCATGCCGTCAGAGAAGCCAAGAAGTTCGCCAGTCACCGGACGCCAGGCAATCGCCTTCAGGGGAGATGCCAAGCTGTAGGTCATCACGTCGCCAGGGGCATTCACATTGCTCATCACGACGAGCGTTGCGCCATCATCTGCCAGAGCATAGCCGGAAACCGCTGCGTGACCTGCAGCAAATGCCGGGCTGGCTGCAAGGGCAATCATGGACGTCACAAGAGCTTGGGTTTTCATCGTTCTTCCTTTCAAGTTGGTATCAGCGCGCACGTATTTGAATGCGCTCTGTCCTCAACCACGAAAGGAAATGCTGGATAGTTTCAGCGCGATCTGGACGTGTCGCGGTTTGATGCCAGACCCAATGTGCAGTCCTATCCGCCGCAAGTTCGTCGCTACGCTGCTATCGCAGCGTAGCAGGCAGCACCAGAGCCACACCAGAGCGGCTTGGCGGGACGGTCAACTAACACCGAACAAAACGATCAGGGCAGATGCCTTCGGCAAGATCGACGAGGTTTCTACAGCTGAGGTTTTCCTGTTGCGGAAGCTGTTTGGAACAAAAAGAACTGTTCTGCTCTCAGCAACGACGTACCATCCTCCTGCTTTAACAGAACGAGCGTATCTGCTTCCAGCCTCATGTCTTGAAACACTACAACGACATTGCCCGAGTAGGCACTCCCGTTATCGATTTGCGAGATGTTGTCAGAGGAAATTTTGAAGACCTCGTCAGCATTGAAAGTGACCTGAGTATTTTACCGCCGAGTGACCGCTGTCAACGGCGGCGTAAAAACCTGCCACCGGGGCGGAGCAAAAGTCGACCAGTTTTGGGAGCGCGCCTTTGAAGAACATGCGTTTTAGCTAACGCGATCTGCCGCCGTCGCTGCGAGTCTGGTCCGGTAAGAACCGGGCTTTGGTTTCTCGATCCATCAACACTTCATAGGTTTTGGCGACTTTGCCAATGTGATCAATCGCGGCTTGCTTTTCTTGCGAGTGCGGCATGTCCGCGATAGCCGATTTGATCGTTTCCAGATAGTCACGAACTGCGGCTTGTGCTTTGTCGCCTGTTTGTGTGCGATCAGGGTCAATCGCATAAGTAATTGCAGCCTTGAGCAGATCAGACGGGCCAGAACGGGAGATATGCGATGCCATTATCCAGCCTTCCCGGTTAATCCTTTCTGAATGCAGCTCGTGCCCTGCCCTTTCTGTGAGCTGGCGCAAAAACTCCGTCTGAGTGCGGCCATTCCCTTCGCGGAACGGGTGAACGAAATTGAGGTTGGCTATAACTTCGGCAGCGTAATCACTGAACTTGTCGGCATTCAAGCCGCGCCCGTAATTCTCGGCCTTTCTCAAACTCCGCTCAACATCCGCCATCCCCAGATCAATCCGCCCAGGTGGCAGGAAGTAACTACCGCCTTTCCCTATGCCTACTGTTCTATACTCCCCAGCCCAATCGTACACGTCTTGAAACAGGTGTTTGTGAATAGCTCTGACATGAGCTGCATCCAGATTGCCAGAAGGTGCGCCTTGTCGGGTCCGGGCCAGAACCATCAGGCGTTCCGCCCTATCAAGTTCTTCGCTGTCCCGAATACCCAATTTGTTCTTTAGAACCTTGAAGTCTGGCGGGTAGCAATATCGCTCGTCAGCCATTCAGCTTTACAATTTTGCTGTTTGGCTGGGGCTTAGTGCGATACCGGCGTTTCACTCGCGCGATCACAAACCGAGCTTGCCGGTCGCCTGACCAGCCTTTGTTTTCCATCCGCCGGAACAGCTCAATTTCTTCATCCGTTGCGGGCGAGTTTTCGACTTCTTGCATGGCAAACCCATGCCGCAAGCGCTTGGAACGAATGCCGTCATATCGTTCGCTGAGAGCCATTTTAAACCTCTTCAGTCTTGTGGAAGGTGATCAGGTTCCCCGCCAGATCGCCCCGAATTGCTACCGAGTCTGCGGGATAATACCTTTTGATGCCAGCAGTCTTTTGCGCCCAAAGAGCTGAGGCTAAGCCCGGATCGTCCGGCATGTTGTCAATAACCTCGCCACCCAACACTTGAGTAAGGTCTGCTGTCATCATCACGACGACCGGACCACCGAGGTTTGCCCCATGAATGCCGCTCAGCTCGTCTTGCGTACATTCGTGTGAATTTGCCTGATCACTCATTTCTGCCTGTTCTCCAAAAAACGATCATTTTGGAGACTAGGCTACTGGCTGGGCTGAAGGCCAGAAGTTTTGGCACTATCGTGTCCAAAAACCCTTCCAAAAACCACAGTGTCCAACTAGTGTTTTTATATGCGTTTTTTGGAGGATTTGCAATGCAGGAATGCGCCGCTGGTGGCAAGATCGTCGGCTACGCTCGTGTGTCGAAGGCTGACCAGTCTCTGGCCCAGCAGGTCGCTCAGCTTCGGGCGCTTGGATGTGATGAGATCTACACGGACCAGCTGAGCGGTAAGAATGCCCGTCGAGAAGGGCTGCAATCTGCCCTCGATACGCTGACTGCGGGGGACCAGCTGGTAGTTCCTGCCTTTGACCGCCTGGGCCGCAATCAGCGCGATCTTTTAAACATCGCGCAAGAGCTGGATGAAAAAGGTATCGCTCTGCGTTCCTTGCGCGAGGACATTGACACACGAACCCCTCTTGGCCGCATGTTCTATTCGGTATGTGCGATGTTCGCGCAATTCGAACGCGATGTGATTTCAGACCGGACGAAAGCGGGCCTGGCGGCCGCCAAGGCTGCGGGCCGTCGCGGAGGCCGGCCAAAGGCGATGGACGCCGATATGCGGAATGCCATTGAACAGAAGTTAGTCGGCACATGCCTTAGCATTGCCAAGATCGCGAAAGAGCATGGGGTGAGTTCCAGCACGATCTACAATGCTTTTCCTGGAGGGCGAGCAGCCTTGATCGCAAAGCGCTTCAAGGTGGTGTCCGATTTCTCAGTAGGGCTAGACCGTTTCCAGGTGGTCGAGGATAGGACGTCAGGAGATTTCTACTGGCGCATGATTGGTGACACCCCTAACCAGGTGCGGGCGCCATATGGTCCGTTCCCAACCGCCGATGATGCAGCAACTGCACTGCGGCAGTTGCTTTAGGTGCAATTCGCTGCTGGTGCAGCCTGGGTAGGATCGTGCGCCCGCTTTGCGCAGAAAGTGACCTTTGCCAAGCCGTGTTGGATAGCATGCTCTGCCGATCCCGGAAGAACCACAGCCCATGGTCTAGAAAGGAGACCCAGATCAACCTGAATAGGCCACCGTAGTGCCTCACCTATGTCTCAGGGGGGGAGCAGGAAGGCCGAGGAAGATTGAATAAATCCAGACCGATAAGCGTTGAGTTTAAACACCACGTTTCGAGCGCGCGCACCTCGGAGCCAAACACCGAAAAGTGTGGAGAACCACCTTTCATCATTGACAGCAGTACAGCAAAAGATCAGCTTTCCAGAAACAGGATGCGAAATGATTTCGCTCTGATCGGAAAAGTTCTCGGAAAAATCAACCCGAGGCGCTGCACGTTGAGAGGCCAACATGACTACAAATATTTATGCATTCTATAATAATAAGGGTGGCGTTGGAAAAACAACATTATGTCAAAATGCAGCCTGCCTGTACGCCGATAAAAACCCAGACGAGCTGGTGTTAGTAATAGACTTATGCCCTCAAGCCAATATCTCCCAGTTCCTTCTGGGAGGAGGCAGGAAAGGGTACAACGCAAACCAAAAACTACAATCTCAAGCTACGCGAAGAAACATTGTAGGATTCATGGATTGGCTCCTCAAAGGAAATTCAGCTTTTACGAGCATCCCCGCCAGTTACATGCATCGAGTCAGCAGATATAACCCTGCCATCACTAAGAACGTTCATCTCATTGCCGGAGATTCTTTCCTGGAATCATTGGCTTTGGCACTAAACTTTGCAACAATGAACCCTGGAAATGTTAATGCTTGGAAGGAGTATGTGACTGCAATCAGGAGGTTGTGCGATTACGAATTAGCTAAGACGGAGTATGATACCATGACTGTCTTCATAGACTGCAACCCAAGCTTCTCCGTTTATACACAAATGGCGCTTGTTTCCTCTGACAATATCATACTTCCCGTTATGGCAGATTTCAGCTCACTGGAAGGTATTAAAGGTATAATGATGCTTCTCTATGGGAAGTATCCGTCGTCAGCTGCAAAAACGTACGCTGACAAAGTTCTTACATTCAACAAGCAAATAAATACTTTCGGACTTAGCTTGCCGAATATTTTTGAAATTCCATTTAACAACTTTACTGCCAATATGGGAGTTGCAAATGCGTATGGGTCAATCAGGAACGAAATTTCTGAATTCGCCTGGCAGCAGTATAAATCTGACCCGTCGATTTTCGCTCAACCAGTCACACCCCCGACAAGCAACAAGCAGTGGGAGGCAATTTACATGTCAAACGTAAAAGATTTTCACACTTCTGGAAAAGTTTCAGCCAGCTTGGGTATACCTCTACACAAGCTTCCGCAGCGCGCATCATACACAATGCCAGATGGAACAGAAATAAAACTTCCAAAGGACAATTATCGCGACTCCCTTATACACCTTTCGAATTTTGTAAATAAGTTGTAGCCGAATGAATATTTTCTTAGCATAACGATGTTGGTTTGGAAAAGGTTACCTGTGTTCGTTATGCTGAGAATGTCTGGAGAAAACCACCCGGATACGATGTTTGCAATCCGAACGCCGGATAAGTGCAATCTGCAACAGATAGCGGTAGCACGCAGTCAGGTGACGTCAGACGACCTTCTCTTCTGCATCCACAGCTAGGCCAATCGTAACCGTCCGGTCTGCCCGCACTGACGATGATCGTTAGTGAGGGATAATGTCCATTAGCGAACAAGTGGACATTATCGAGGTTGGGCATGGCAACCCGGCCATTGATGCAAGCTGCAGCATTTTGGGTTGGGTCAATGAGCATGTCGCGGGACTTAGCCGCCTTTCGCTCTTGCCGCCAATACTAACGCAGCATTTCTATGTATGAGTGGCGCCAATCATGCGCATTGGCGCCCGCAAGGGGGACTTGCGGGCGCCATGAATCTATCTATGGGGCAGTAGAAGCTTTGCGACTACTCGCCTGCACCTACAATGGCCTTGCCTCCGCGGTAGACCAGTTTTCCGGCACCTACTGCACCCTTGGCAACAACCTTGGTTGTGCCGGCGGCAATGCCGACTGTGTTGTCGATTGCTTGATCCGACGAGCAAGCAGACACAGCAAATCCTACAGAGATCAGAGCTGCGATGGTCATTTTGCGGATAGCGTCATGTTTCATTTCGGTCTCCTTTTCCCAACAAAAGGGATTACTGAAAGTGGAGACGGACTTGGGGCCGTTGCGTTGGGGCATCGTCCCCATCACGCTTTTCAGCGGCACATCAGTTGCTTCAGCCCGCCTCCACAGCTTCTAAATAGGGGGTTCTTTCAGAGCAGAAAAACGAATAAGAAATATACATATCTCAAGTAACGCTTATGGGTGCCGTGATGGACATCAACCTGGTCCGGACTTTTCTTGAAGTTGCTGCCACCGGATCTTTCGTGAACGCCAGCGAACGGCTGTTTGTCACACAGTCTGCTGTCAGTCTTCGCGTGCAGCGGCTGGAGGATGCATTAGGAAAACCTCTGTTCACACGTTCTAAGGCCGGCGCAGAACTGACGTCCGCGGGCCGCGAATTTGAACGCTACGCTTTATCCCTGATCAAAATCTGGGAGGAGGCGCGCCAGCAGGTGGGGGTGCCGGAAGGCTATACCAAGTCCCTGACGGTCGGTGCGCAATATTCGCTTTGGCCCCGGCTGGGGTTTCGCTGGATCGACATCATGCAGCAGGAGATGCCCACCTTGAATATCCGGGCGGAGCTTGGCATGCCTGACCGGATCATGCGGTTTCTCATCGAAGGCGTCGTTCAAATCGGCCTGATGTACAATCCGCAACTTCGGCCCGGCCTTTCAGCACATAAGGTGATTGAAGAGGACCTGGTTCTTGCCGCCTCCTGGCCTGCGACGTTTGAAGAGATCGTTCCGCACTATGTCTTTGTCGACTGGGGGCCGGAATTTGTCCATGCCCACGCGCTTGAGCTGCCGGATCTGACAAACCCAGGTCTTACATTGTCGCTTGGAGCGATGGCGGCGGATTATATCGTTTCCCGGCAGGCCGCGGCCTACCTGCCTGCACGCTACATCAAGAAATACCTGGATGAAGGCAGGCTGCATCTTGTACCTGATGCTCCGATGTTCCCGTACCCCGTCTGGTCGATCTGGAGGGACGACCTTGATCCGGAAGTCCGCGCAACCGCGGAGGCCACCCTTGTTGCAATCCAGTCACAAATCGACGCCGACCAAAACGCCGTCCTGGCTGAGCTGTGCGATATTAGTGCCAACCACACGGTCGAAGTGCTTGGAAATATTGAAGACGAGCATTCACATGAGTAATACTCGTTACATCATCAATTATTTCGAATTTCCCTAATCTCAACGGATTTCCTATCTCCAGCATTGGCAGAGATGCCCCCGCCCATTCGGGACGGGTCACTTTGTTGGGAAAGGATAGACCCATGAATAAACGCAATACTCTGGCTGCGTCGGTCCTGGCTCTTCTCGTGGCTGCACCTGTCTTCGCGCAGGGCGCAATCGTCGGGATCGAGGATCTGGACGACCGCATCGACGACATTCAGGAAGATGTTGGCGACGAGCTGGCAGAAGGCCGAGACAAGGACCGCTTTGGCACCAACCAATATGCCCAAGGCTGGACCGGCAGCGCGTCGCTTGGCTTCTCCGGCACGACCGGCAACACCGACACCGCCGATCTGGATTTCGCAGGCCGTCTGCGCTACGGCAATGGCCCGTGGAACCACACCCTCGGCTTCGCCGGTGAGTTCTCGGAAGATAATGACGTGCGCAACAAGGAAGAGATCTTCGTCACCTATGACGTGAACCGCTACTTCACCGAGCAATTCTACCTGTTCGGCCTGGGATCGGTACGTTACGACGATTTCGACTCCAACCGTCTGGACGGCTTCATTGGCTTCGGCCCCGGCTACCGTGTGATCAACACCCCGGATCAGACCTGGCGGATCCAGGCCGGTCCTGGTGTGCGCTACGTCGAGGACCAGCTGGGCAATGACAGCACCGATTTCGCCGGCATTGCGGCATCGCGCTATTACTTCGCCATCAGCGAAACCGTGAACTTGACTATGGACACAGATGTGCTGTTTTCGGACGAAGACACAGTGGTGACCAACGACCTAGGCTTCAACTTCAAGATGACCGACCGGCTGTCGACCCGTGTTTCCTACCGGACCGAATGGGACAGTGACCCGCTGCCGGGCCTGAAGAGCACCGACAACAAGCTTGGTGTGTCCCTGGTATACGGCTTCTGACGACGCCACTTTTCCCTCGGTAACTTGGGGCGGAGCGATCCGCCCCCCCTTTTCCAAACATCCAATGCGGGGGGGCATTCCCATGTCGAATTGGAAAAAACTGAATGACCGGTCTGAACTTCGTTCCTGTTCCCGGACACCGGGGTAAAGTACCCCTGTCCAAGAAAGGAGCATGGAATGAGACAATCGAGGCGGATGATTGCGATCCCGTCGCACATTATCTGCGAATGAGATCAGATTAGGCAGGTTCACTTCAGTCATTCATCTGCACCTTCCTCTAAATTCTCACTCTTGCCGCCCTTCAAACCTAAGGCGGATGCGAGTTTTTCTTGTGTATTTGGCCGCGGTGTTCGGCGGCCAGTTTCAAAGTTGGAGATCGTCGAGACGGTGACGCCAGACGTAGTTGCCAGGTCTTCTTGGGACATGGATTTTGCAATCCGAGCCTGGCGGCATTCGGGGCCGGTCAGGATCATACGCCAGCTCGACGGCCCTTTCTGGTTTATCTCTATGCCCATCCGGACAAGCCGCCACCTGGCCGTCGAGTAGCTAAGCTCTAAGGCTTCAGCGGCTTTTTCAATCGTTCCAAGCGCTTCGTACTGTTGTGCAAGTTCACGCCATTCTTCAGGAAATTCAGACATATCAGCTTTCATTTGTAACTAGATATTAGTTACGCACACGCCTGCTCGGCGTCAACTGCCTGCTTCCATCGTTCTTGAGACTTTAAAACTAGCGGACCGGTTCCTGTGCGGGACTACTGGTGCTATCGGCCGTCGTTTGTACAGATACCGGAGCCGCGCCGCTGAGCCTGGTTTCCGCTGAGTTCTGTTGCCGAAACGGAGATTTTCATGTTTTGGGTGTTCAGCACCGCGCGGTACTGCACGTCAGTCGCCTCTTGGCTTTCAGGGCCGCCCGGTTGTTGGATAACCCACTCCAAGACATGAATCTGCACTGCTCTGTTTTACGTCAGCCTGCACAGCTTGTTCGTAGGTTTCCATGACCCCGCCGCGTCTGACTGTAGCAAGATTCTGATCCAGTTGCAGGTGAAATGCTATTTTGGCTGGGAAATGGCGGCTGCCCGCAAACGGTTCCACATCACAGATAAGGGTTTCGGCCGCCGATGAAAGGCCAGGTGCGCCTGCAATGGAGAGCAAAGCGGCCAAGGCAGCTGAGAGGTAATGTGCCTGCATCTAATTCTCCTGGAATTTGCCACCGCACCCCGGCTGCTCTTATGTGCATTGAAGCGTTTAGCGCCCTTGGGGTGCGTATGAGGGGCGCCTTTTTACCCTGCTTCGAGGGTAACAGCGTCGAACAATCGCCTCAATCGAGAGCTGATTTGGATTTTAGTCGTCGCGCTTCGGTGGAATGCTCGCACAACTCCAGAACTCACACTACGCGGCAAGGGTTTTCGCTAGGGAGAGCAGCTGCGTTCGGCTTTTCTCAGGGATGCCGTAATAAGCTCGCACCAGGTCAACGGCTTCTTTTGCGAACAGCGGGTCAGTGCTTATGTCAGTTTCCCTTTCTGCTCGCGCGTCAATTTCAAGGCCCTCAAAAAAATAAGGTACTTTGACCTTTAGTGCTTCTGCTATTTCCCAAAGCCTCGATGCGCTAACCCGGTTGGCGCCGGTCTCGTACTTCTGAACTTGCTGGAATTTTACATTGCATCGAGCCGCGAGATCCTGTTGCGACATGCCTTTCATCCAGCGCTGATGCCGAATGCGTTTGCCCACATGTTGGTCAATTGGGTTCATGGTCTTGCTTTCTTAGCCGGTAAGGTGACGCCTCTTTACCTTCAATTTACGGTGGATCAACTCTCGAACGAAAGTTTGCTGGGCAAATCCCGCGTTTTACGCGGGACCGGGCTCTAGTCGCGCGCCGGCAAGACCGGCGCGCTCCCCGAGCCTGCCGCCCTGCCCCTCCCTGCGCTTGGGAGCTGCGCGCGGCGTCTCTCCGAGCCACCGCGCGCAGCGGCGCATGGTCGTTTCAGGGCGTCAGTCTCGGCCCTTCGGGTGACGATCTTCCCTCGGCTTCGCCTCGGCCTTTTGCGGGTGTCCGCGACCGACCAGGTGCACGCCTGCAGCCAATCACCTTCTTGAAATATCCTCGGGGGAGCGTGCGAAGCGCGCCGGGGGCAGACAGCCCCCGCAGCCGCCCAGGGCGGCTTTCGATGCCTGACCTTCCCACAAGTCGGCTCGCTTCCCTTCGCTTTGTGTGGGCGCGGTCAGCTCGCCGCCTGCAAGGCCCGCCCCCGGCCCCGGCCGGGAGCGGGCTGGAAAGCTCCGGCATCGAGGACGCGGGGATCCGCGCGTCCCGCGCAGATCGCAGGTTCTTTTGACCTTCGCGCCAGGGCGCTGCGCGGCCGGAAAACCTGTCGAACGTCAGGCAAAACTGACTCGATGCGAGCCCTTTTCTGGGGAAATGACCTACACTCGCCAGGCATTTACACCCCAAGTGTCAAGCATTTCTGACCCAAACCGAACCCTCAGAACTGGATGTGAAACGGGTAAGATGCCGGGACAAAACCGTCATTCGCTGCGGGCGCAGCATAAGTTGCCAGAGGCGGTAGCTTTGCGCAGGAAGCGCCCTTTGCAAACTCAGCCGTTTCAGGGCTGCAACCGATACGAGCAAACCTGAAGGCTGAAGCTTGCCAAGAAAATTAGACATGTTGCGCATCTCAAAAGAAGGGAATCCTTGTCCTGCCCGCTCGCCATGCGGGTGCAAATGCTATCTTTCGAAAGGAAAAGACAATGGAACATCAGAGCATTCACACACACATGCAAGCCATTGAAGAACGCTTCAAAGCTGACGGCCTGACTCTTTACGTGTGTGAAGACCCAGAAGAACTGCCCCCCCTTCTACGGGAAGTTGGGAAGAAGAAAGTGCATCCGATGTCAGAAACCAGCGAAGATGAACTGAAATCAGGGCGTGCACTTTGGCTATTTTTGAAGAGGGAAGGCAGGTGCATTATCTGCATTTCTGCCAAGCTGGTTGACCTAGGCGAGAAGGACTTTGGAGACTACTTCCGGAATCTCGCGGCCTCTAAGTACGTTGGCAGAGACGACGTCGTTGCTAGCGTGTCACAGCCCTTGGTGGATGAACTAAGGGGTAGACTAATCTACTTCGGCGGAATTGAGGTGGCGCCTGACGAAAGAGGCGGTATTCGGCGGCTTGGAGATTTCGCCCAGTATGTGAAATTACTTGCCGCTATGCGCTGGGACTTTGATTGGATGTACACGATCATTGCCTACAAGCATCGGCGCCTTGCTGATGATTACGGCTTCAACGGAAAGTACCGGAACGCAATCCGCTGGGTGGAACCTGTTCCAGAGGGGTTGGCCAATGACCAGATGATCTTAGGCCTCAACGCTGTTCATTTCTCTCACATTGTCAGTAGTGTCGAGCCAGGTAACCTTTGAAAACACTGCTGTGACCGGCTCTCCTTGAGTGTCGGTCACTCGCATCGTAACCTTTCGATAGCCGCCTCTTACCCTTTGCCCCTTTATGACGACATCAAGCTCCTCATCTGTAACGAGGTAGGGAACTTCTACAAGCATTCGATGTGAATGCATCGCCCGCTCAAGGAGCTTCTCCTCAAAACTACCAACGATCCGATAAAAGTCGCGGTTTCCAGCCAGCATTAACCGCTCTGCAGTCGCGCTGCGTTTTCCAATTTGGATCGGGTGCATTATCCTGTCAGTGGGTTCTATTGGCTCGTAGAGGTCAACTTGATCTTCGAACCACTCCCAGTTTTTAAGTCGACCACCTTCTTGGTGAAACCAGTCCAGTATATGGTCTGTGGTAACGTTGAATCCTGCCCTGGCACAGGCCGCATGCTCTTCATTCGCCAACTCCGCCGCCCGCCACCGGTTCAGGCTCGCTGCGCTGGTGTGGGCTTCGGAAGGCAATTCGAAGAAAAACTGAATGGGTATGTGCAAGCCGACAGAAAGAAGACCCAAGGTGGATGCTGGAATCTCACGTTTGTTCCTCATCTGGCTTCTAAGAGTACCATAGTTCACTCCCGAAACAGTACAGGCTCTCTTCAAGCGCACGCCAGCGATCTTACAGGCCGCGTCAATCCGATCAGCTATCATGTCAGCCCCCAAAAGTTCACATATGTGAGTTTTCCTTCAAAAGATTGACAGAAGTATCACATTCCCACAACAGTTGCAGGAATGCATCGGCATTTCAACAATCATTACGTGTGCTGAGCGTTGCGCAAGGGATGGCTTCCAATTGAAACAGGCAGACGCAAATTTTTTGCACTCCGAAGAAAATGAAGGCACCCCAGATCTTCGCGGTGCCGAGCTGGAGCTTCTGGAAAAGGCTCGCAAGTTGTCTGGAAGAAGCATTGCGTTCTGGGCTCGCCTGACGGAAGGGCTTGATGAAGATGCGCGTGCTCTGTTGGTTTCCAGAGCGCATATGGTTTCATCCGAATTCACCGCCTCGTCCGACGATCTGCGGCGAGACCAAGGGGAAGCAATCGCCTTGTTGTCTCTTGTTGGGCAGCGCGACCGTCAGGTTTTTATTAAGGCACTTAGAAATCTAGTTGAGTTTCGCGCAGGGCGGAAAAACTAGTACGTTTCTTAAGGGTATTGAGCAACGCTCTTAACCCGTACAGCGTTTGTTTCGAATGCCCGCGTCGACCGCTAAGCCGGTTTTCTCTGACAGGCCATGCAATGGCCGCTTAGCGCCGTTAGTAACGTGCTGCGCATGCGAGAGGCAACCAAGTGGCCGATGGCAGTTGTGGGCTTTTTGGCATCTT
Source organism: Leisingera sp. NJS204 (assembly GCF_004123675.1). Classification (NCBI taxonomy): domain Bacteria; kingdom Pseudomonadati; phylum Pseudomonadota; class Alphaproteobacteria; order Rhodobacterales; family Roseobacteraceae; genus Leisingera; species Leisingera sp. NJS204. Next base: position 37,852 of record NZ_CP035423.1, read on the forward strand.
CGCCGCCTGCCGCATGAACGTCCGTTTTCTGAGTTAGGGTCAGCAACCTGACAAGAAGGTCAGTTTTGCTTGGCGTTCAACAAAACCGGCCTTGCCCCCCCCCAGGGGGGGATTCGGACAAGCCGAACGCCCCCTGGGGGCTGGCGCGTTGACCGAGTTCCCCGGCCAGCTCGTCAGCCATCGGGCCGGTCGCGCCGCCTTACCTGTCACAGCCGCCGCCATCGGCCAACCGGCTTTCGCGGCATAAGCTGCGCGCGCTTCGCGTGCTCGTTATTCCACGGTCCGGTTGTCCGCTGTCGTCAGCTGTGCCGGACGGCTTTTCGCGCGACCGACCCGACGGCTGACGAGAAAGCCAGACCGGGGGAGAACCTGGCCCCCGTCTTTTAAGCGGAGACCGCGCAGAGCGCGGTCACATTGGTTTGTTTGGCCCGCAAGCGGGCCGTGCGCTCCCTCCCCTCGGGCATCAAAGAAAGCCGGGGGTGCGGATAAAGGCAAGCGAACAATTCCCAGAAAATACAAATATATCCGTTGCTTAGGGTTGGCTACGCAACTAATATCAGGTCATAGATAGAGGCCGCAACGGCCCACCTTTCACCACAAGAGGAAAACAAACATGGCACTGTTTCAATGCAATACCTGCGGGGCTTCCAAGGAGGTCGAGACGGGGATTGTCGAGGTTTGCGCGAACTGCGGTTCGACTAAGGTTGTCAATCTCACCGTGCAGGCGGAGCAAATCGCCAAAGCCAATGATGCTTTCCGCGCGGCAATCATCTGTGGCGGGCATCCGGCCTATAAGGGGCGTGTCGTCTGCTCCCAGGGCGTTGCAGCAGAAGGCCCCGAGTTCATGACCATGGCTCAGCTTCAAGTCGCTGGTTCCGCGAATTTCAACGAGGACAACGACCCGCACGGGGATCATTCCATGGGGTCAGTGCAGGTGTGCGGCAAAACCGTTTGGTGGAAGTTCGACCTCTACGATGAAGCCTATGAGTTCGGTGCAGACGATCCGCTTGACGACCATAGCACCCGCCGCGTTCTGACGCTGCTTTTCCCAATCGAATACTGATACCGGCCCGGTCCTTTTGGGCAGCGGCCCGGAAGGCGCAACCAGCGCCGGGAAGGAGGTGAAATCATGAGCATTGAAATCATTCAGCAACGTAAGCGCGAAGCCGCTGAACTGATCAGAAAGGGAGGCCTCTCCGCCAAGATCGCCCTCGCCTTTCTGAAAACACACGCTGGGGCCTAAGCCCCCTCGCCTCAGCCCGGAAGGGCTGGGGCATCCATAACAAAAAACCTCACCACATCACAAGGATGAACCCCATGACCATGCACAAGCCGATCACCGCCGTCGTTGAACAGGTTCCCTACGGCGATCTCTATGTGTCTGATCTGAACCCGCGTACCGTTATCAATCCGCAAGGCATCGAGGCTCTGGCCGAGAATATCCGAGAGCTTGGCCTGATCCAGAACCTCGCAGGGCTGCGCGACCAAACGGGCAAGGTGGGCATCGTGGCCGGTGGCCGGAGGCTTCGCGCTCTGGCTCTGCTGCAAGACGATCCGCGTTTTGCATCCGTTCCGGTGAAAATCGCCCCGGATCAGGAAACCGCTCAAATGTGGGCATCGAGCGAGAACCACCAGCGCGAGCAACAGCACCCCGCCGATGAAATCCGTGACTATGGCAAAATGGCTGCGCGCGGCGTGTCCGTCGCGGCAATCGCTATCGCGTTCGGAGCCACGGAGCCGCATGTGTACCGGCGTCTCAAGTTGGCGGGCCTTCCCGACCCAATTCTGGATGCTTTGAAAGCCGGAGAAGTCACCTTGCAGAACGCCGCTGCCTTCACCGTCAGCGAGGACGAGGCAAATTCGCTGGCAGTGTTGGAGAAGGTGCGCGGCGAAGGCTACAGCGATCACCAGATCAAGCAGATGCTTAAACCGGACTCGGTGCGGGATACTGACCGCCGTGTGATTTTTGTCGGGCGGGAGGACTACGAAACCAACGGTGGCCACGTGACCCGAGACCTGTTTGCAGAGCAAACATTCATTGATGATGTGGCTCTGCTGAATGACCTGTTTCGTTGCAAGCTGGCTTTGACGTGTGACGCGACCACCGCGAAAGGCTGGAAGTGGGCCGAGGCGCTGGACAGAACTTACCTGCCCTATGGTGAGTTTGAACAACGTAAGCTTGAACGCATCTTCCCCGACGAAGGGACGCTCATCGAAGAACAGGCGGAGCGGTATGACGAGCTGGCGGAACTCGCTAACGGCGACGTTCTGGACGAAGCCGGCGAGGCGGAACTGGCGGAACTCCAAGCCGTGTTGGAAGGAACCTACAGCGCCGAACAGAAAGCGGTGGCCGGGGTAATCTTCTATGTCAATCAAACAGGCGAGGTGCAGACCTACGAGGGTCTTGTACGTAAGGAGGACAAGGCCGCAGCCATCGAAGCGGGATTTCTCCGCAAGACCAGCCAATCGGGCGGTGACGCCGCGCCGAAGTCGCCCATTTCGCAAAAGTTGAGCGACGACCTGTCACGTATCGCCCAAGGGGCGCGGCAACATGCAGTGATGCGTGACCCCGATCTGTTGATTGATCTGCTGGCCTATCAGTTGAGCCATGAACTGCGGTCGAGCGGTCCGCTAGGTATCAGCAAGACCGACGTTCCGAACTGGCCCAGCACAGAGGTCGCTGGCTATGCGCTGGATGAACGGCTGACCAGCAATCCACCGCGCGATATGTGGGATGCGAAAGACCTTGGAGCTTCGTTCCGTGCGTTCCGCAAGAAAGGCCCGGAGCATGTGCGCGGTGAATTGGTTCGCTTCCTCGCCGCGCAGTATCGGGGTGGTGATGAAAAGCTGTCGGCGCTGATCGACAAGGAGACGCAGCCGAATATCCGCGAGGTCTGGACGCCGAACTCTGAGAATTTTTTCTCCCGTGTCGGAGGCCCATACCTCAACAACCTTTGGCGCGATCTGCTGGACCTGTCCGAAGATCACCCCACTGCAACCAATTTCGCAAAGCTGAAAAAGGGCGAGAAGGCAGAGAAGCTGGAAGCACTGTTTTCCGGTGATGCCGACTTGCGCACCGCCCTTGGCGTTACTGAGGCGCAGGCCGTCAAGATCGACGTATGGCTGCCCGAGGGCATGGAGTGAAATCGCTGGCAGGGCGCTTGAGCGCCCTGCCCCACCGATGGAGATAGAGTCATGCGATTCAAACCTTGGCCGTCGATCCGCGCGGGCGCGTTGGCATCCGGCTTCAACAGGAACAGCCTTGAAGAAACGGTATGGCGTTCTGGTATTCCAGACAGGAGCCGATAGGTTTCAGGCCATAGCCTTTGAGTTAGCGAAGATTTGAAAACAGTGGGATTGAGGTAAACAGCGTGAAACAGAACATTGTCCGGGTTTGGCGATCAGCGCAGCTCTATATCGGGTTTCACCGGGACCAATCCGGGCGGAAGCGCGACACAGCGAAGGTGTGGCCGCCAAAAAATGCTAACGCGACCATCCATTCCGATCCTGAAGCGCAAGAGGCTTTTGTCGTCGTCAAAGCCGCCGATCAGGAGGAACCGAGAGACGTTCAGATCAAGCTTCGCCCGGATCAAATCGTGCTGCGCCGTGATCCTGGTACTGGTTGGGAGGGTGTTGTCGTGGATGAATTCGGCTTGGCTGTCCAAGTCAACGGTGCGTGGATCCGCATCATGCCGGATGGATCGGTTTCCCGTGAGGTCGAAGGCGACACTACCTATTTAGAGGCAGATGGCGCAGTCCTGAAGAAAACGCAATTTGCCGAGGCTATGATGTCAGGTGATGGCGTGGAGCTGACCCGTAAAACTGACACGACAATTGCAGCGATCCGGCATGACGGAGTGGTTGCAAAATCCCGAAATCCCGAGCAAATTCCCGGTAAGTAGTCCCCCTGATTTTTCCTTTGTGGTGAAGGAAACACCTGCCCCGCTTCGGCGGGGTTTCTTTTTGCCTTTTGGTGTCCCCCCAGATCAGGGCTGAAGCCCTGACCCGGCCGGACTGGCGCGTCCGCGCCGGGGGCCGCTTGCGCGGCCCGGAAACGAAATGCGGCCGGAGCTTTCGCCCCGACCGTCACCTTCGCGGCCATCGGCGTCCCCGCCTGTTCCGCACCGCCAATCTAGCAACCCTAGCGGGAGGGGCAACCCGGAATACGGCAATCGGCGGCTTGATTAACCGTTGTGCCAGGTCAGGGATTTCAGGATTGAACGCGCCGCTCCAGGCATCTGCCAAGGTGTCCGCCCGCTCCTATGTGAATGCCGATTTACTGCAGCAAGTTTGCTACGGCCCGTGCTGGCGCAAGGGCTAAAGCCCTTCTCCACTGCGCTGCGCTCCGTTGCGACCCTTCGGGTGCGCCAGCCCTTAAAGCCTCCGCCGCACAGAGCTGCAATCGACAATCATATAGGAGCTAACACCATGAACAAGATCATTTCTTCTTTGCGTTCAATCCTGAAATCCCTAACCACCAAGGCCAAGATCAGCATCTCAGTCGTCATAAGTATTCCGGGCTTCCTCAAAGTGGAAGTCAGCTATGCGCGAGATCTTACGAAGCCGAACAAGGAGAAAGAGGACGCCTAGCGGCGTCCCAGCCCGCCCGATGGGCGGGCTTCATCTGGCGCTGCCTCAACGATTGTCCAGGCCATCACGTCCCGTTTTTGACATTCAGGGCAGCGCAAGCCTTCTACTATGCCGCGAAGAAACTCAAATTGCCCATATCTCTGCCTAAGCCAGAACCCGTGGAGATACCAAGGGCCGCCACCGCAAACGCAACCAACCCTGATAGCGTGTTCAGCTTCCAGATTGTTGACGCGCAATGTGTAGAGGGGGGCGATGAAGGTCTCTCGGATCATTTTGGAACAATACAGGAACATACTGCGGATTGAAAAGTGGTATGTGTCTCTGGGCAAATCCCGCGTTTTACGCGGGACCGGGCTCTAGTCGCGCGCCGGCAAGACCGGCGCGCTCCCCGAGCCTGCCGCCCTGCCCCTCCCTGCGCCTGGGAGCTGCGCGCGGCGTCTCTCCGAGCCACCGCGCGCAGCGGCGCATGGTCGTTTCAGGGCGGCAGTCTCGGCCCTTCGGGTGACGATCTTCCCTCGGCTTCGCCTCGGCCTTTTGCGGGTGTCCGCGACCGACCAGGTGCACGCCTGCAGTCAATCACCTTCTTGAAATATCCTCGGGGGAGCGCGCGAAGTGCGCCGGGGGCAGACAGCCCCCGCAGCCGCCCTGGGCGGCTTTCGATGCCTGACCTTCCCACAAGTCGGCTCGCTTCCCTTCGCTTTGTGTGGGCGCGGCCCCGGCCGGGAGCGGGCTGGAAAGCTCTGGCATCGAGGACGCGGGGATCCGCGCGTCCCGCGCAGATCGCAGGTTGTTTTGACCTTCGCGCCAGGGCGCTGCGCGGCCGGAAAACCGGCCTTGCCCCCCCCAAGGGGGGATTCGGACAAGCCGAACGCCTCCTTGGGGCTGGCGCGTTGACCGAGTTCCCCGGCCAGCTCGTCAGCCATCGGGCCGGTCGCGCCGCCTTACCTGTCACAGCCGCCGCCATCGGCCAACCGGCTTTCGCGGCATAAGCTGCGCGCGCTTCGCGTGCTCGTTATTCCACGGTCCGGTTGTCCGCTGTCGTCAGCTGTGCCGGACGGCTTTTCGCGCGACCGACCCGACGGCTGACGAGAAAGCCAGACCGGGGGAGAACCTGGCCCCCGTCTTTTAAGCGGAGACCGCGCAAAGCGCGGTCACATTGGTTTGTTTGGCCCGCAAGCGGGCCGTGCGCTCCCTCCCCTCCGGCATCAAAGAAAGCCGGGGGCGCGGATGAAGGCAAGCGAACAATTCCAAGAAAATGCAAATATATCCGTTGCTTAGGGTCTACTACGCAACTAATATCAAGTCATAGGGAGAGGCCACAACGGCCCACCTTTCACCACAAGAGGAAAATCAAAATGAGCTTTATGCACCGTTATATGCGCGGAATGAGCAACGGCGGATTTGCTACTGGCAAAGCCTTGACCGACGAAGAACTGCGCGCCCGCGTTCCCTCGATCTTTGCAACAGAGGCCCACGAAAGCCGTTCAGAGCGGTTCGCCCCAATCCCGACTATCGACGTGCTGACCGGCCTGCGCAAAGAGGGCTTTGATCCCTTCCTGGCCCAACAGGCCCGCACCCGGATTGAGGGAAAGGCTGAGTTCACTAAGCACATGCTGCGCCTGCGCCACCGGTCCCTTACCAACACTGACGGCGAGGCTTTTGAAATCGTGCTGGTCAATGCAAACGACGGCACAAGCAGCTACCAGATGATCCCCGGCTTTTTCCGTTTTGTCTGCGCCAATGGCCTGATGGTGGGCGATACCTTTGGCGAAGTGAAAGTGCGCCACTCGGGTAATGCCATTGGTGAGGTGATCGAGGGAGCCTATCGGGTTCTGGAAGATGCGCCCGAAGTCGCAGACCAGGTGCAGCGGTTCCGCGCAATCACTCTGCAAGACGAGGAACGCAAAATTCTGGCAGAGGCAGCGCACGAATTGCGTTTTCCGGATGCTCACAACGAGGACGGGAAGCAGGCGCCGGTCGCGGCGGATGCCTTGCTTTCGCCCCGGCGCCGAGACGACCGGGCAACCGACCTTTGGACCGCGTTTAATGTGGTGCAGGAAAACACCATCAAAGGCGGGCTGCGCGGGCGTATCCGCAATGCGAACGGAACTACACGTCGCCAGACTACGCGCGAGGTTGCGGGTATCGACCAAAACAAGGCGCTTAACCGTGCTTTGTGGACGCTGACCGAACGCATGGCAGAGCTGAAGGAAGGCTGAAGCTGCGGGGCGGTGCCACCGCACCGCCCTGCCCTTCGCGGGAGTTTTTACCATGGGAAATAGCGAAAGAGAGCTGCGCCGGCTTTGGACGGAGCAAGGAGTCACGAAGGGCCGGCAAGATGCATTGATCCGTGAGATTAAGGCTAAGGCACAACCAGGTTCACGTGTCGGCCCTTTCATTATTGGCGGTTCAGTCCGAGAGCCGGAGGGCGAGGAATGACCAAGGCAGCGGTGTCCGAATTCGTCAAAGCGTTCAATTGCATTGACCAATCAAAGCGGCGGACAGAAGTTTTTGCGGACTTTTGCGAGCTGACCTATTGCGCTCTGGCAAAGCGCGCTTGCCCAGATGCAGCCAAACGCGATGCGCTGGAAGCGCAGTATATGGCGGTTGTGAAGCGATACCGAATTAAAGACGATGTTCGCAGAATGCCTGAACTTTTGGCAATCGCGATTGCGGAAATCTCATCAGGTGGTTGCGACTTCCTGGGGGCTGTGGCTGGAGAGATCGGCGCGCTTGATGCGCGGCTTGGGCAGTTCTTTACACCCTATGAGGTTTCGCGGCTTATGGCGAATGTCTCCTTAACTGGTGTGGAGGAGATTATAGAGAAACGGGGCTTCTATACTGTTCAGGAGCCCGCAGCCGGAGCAGGTGGAATGCTGCTGGCTATGGCAGATGTGATCGAGGAAAAGGGTTTCGATCTGGAAACATCTGTTTGGTTCGAAGCTGTAGAGCTGTCGCGCCCCACATTTCACATGGGATACATACAGACGGCAGCACGCGGTTTGGCTGGGCGCTTTGTCTGCGGAAACAGCTTGTCTATAGAGGTCTTCGATTTGGCTTATACGGCTGCCGCTGGCCGCTTTTACGCTAAGCATGGAGATCCTTGGAAGCGCCAGAAGGACGAGCGAGCGGCATTTATGGCCCTGGCCGCGCAGCGGGAGACGCAGGAAGCCGAGCAGCGCAAGGCGCGCCTGACGGAAATTGCCACAGCGGGGCCAGTATCAAAAGGGGTCCAGCTTAGCTTGTTTGACTGAATTTTCTTTGTGGTGAAGAAACCAACTTGCCCCGCTTCGGCGGGGTTTCTTTTTGCCTTTTGGTGTCCTGCCCAATCAGGGCTAATGCCCTGACCGGGCCGGACTGGCGCGCATCCGCGCCGGGGGCCGCTTTCGCGGCCCGAAACCAGAGTTCAATTTAGAAGCAGATATTGTCCAAAAATTATACAAGCACCGTTTTTTACATTGATCACCTTAAGCTTAACACCTAATATTAATTCATAATGCATGGAGGCGGGTTTGAAATTTTTGCTTGTGGTAACTGTGTTTGGGTGGGCGACAGATGAGGAGCCTTTAAAGTTCACTGCGGTTGTCGGTAGTCAAGCCGAATGTGCTTTAGGATCACAGGAGTTCTTGAGCGGTTTCGACCTCGGGGCAATCAGAAAACAGGAGATTTCGTGCAAGCCTCTTGGTCAACTCTCAGGGGCTTTGGAGGTTCTGACCCATGCTACTGACGCGGAAGATGCGGGGAAAATGTTGTCCCGGACAACAATTTCCACCTAAGATTGTGTCGGATGTTGTCCGGGACAACATTTTCTTGAGTTTTACTGGGCATTTTTATAGCTATATAGCTATAAAACTTTGGGAGAAAGCATGGCCAAGCGGAGAACAACAACAGTGGGCATGAGGATGTATGACGACATGCACGAAGCCCTCAAAGAGAAGGCGCATCGCGAAAATATCTTCATGTACGAAATCGTAGATGCAGCGCTGAGATCATATGGAATCACCCCTGATGAGGCAGGAGCAAAAGACAATGAAAACGATAGTCGTAGCGAACAATAAGGGTGGTGTGGGCAAGACCACCATCGCCAGCCAGATTGTCTATTCTCTTTCGGAGCGCGGGCATTCCGTATTGGGTGTAGATCTGGATAGCCAAAGGAATTTTTCGGCTTCCTTCGAAGGGGCGAAGACGCTTGGCAATGCGCTTGACCTGGTGACTCGCGGTGAGGGCGTACAAGCCGATCTGGCGAGCGGCGAAATTGGCATCGTAACTGGTCACAAAGATTTGCAATCGCAAAACGCTGATGACGTGATGGCAAATGTGCAAGCCGGGCTGGTTGGCAGCAGCGGTGCAGATTACTGCGTGGTGGATACTCCTCCAAATTTTGGCGAGGCGGTTTATGGTGCGCTCATTGCGGCCGACTATCTGCTGGTTCCGATAGAGCTGAAAAAATACTCAGTCGATGGTATCGAGGGGGTTCTTGAGGCGCTGTACGCCGCGCAGGGAGTGAATCCGAAACTGCAGCTCCTGGGCATCCTGCCTTCGCGCTTTGATGCCGTGAAGCAGATTGAGCGAGACGCGATGGTCCAAGTGGCGGAAGCTGTTGGAGACCTCTGTGTCCCATATGCAATTCGCAACCGCACTGCCTATGTCGTGGCGCAGGAAGAGGGCGTTCCGCTGTCCGGAGTGAAAACAAAGAGCGGCAAGGATGCCCAAGAAGAGTTCGGCCAGTTTTTTGACTGGCTGTACGATAAGCTTGGCGAGGGGAAGTGATATGGCAAGGAACATGACAAGCACGCTGGATAAACTAAGGGCGGCGGGCAAACTGGAAGGGCTGCAAAGCCAGAAGCCCGTCGGCGGCGGCGAGCCTCTGACAATTGACATTGATCTGATCGAACCCGACCCCGAGCAGCCGCGCCGCCATTTCGATCCGGACAAGCTGGCGTCTCTCAGCGCAAACATTTCTATTCGTGGTGTTTTGCAGCCCATCACTGTCCAGCCAAAGAGCCAGGACGGGCGGTATATTATTATCATGGGCGAACGGCGCTGGCGGGCAGCCAAGATGGCCGGGCTGAGCAGCGTTCCAGTCCTCATTCGTGAGGCGACCGCGGACCTGCGCGCGATCCAGCTGACTGAGAACATTCAGCGGGATGATCTGACCACGATGGAAATCGCCTTGGCTGTGGAGCAAATGCGCAAAGACGGGATGAAACGCTCCCAGATTGCGGAGGATCTTGGTTGGGGGCAGGCGCAGGTTTCGCAATTTTTTGGCGTTATCGCGATGCCTGATGAACTTCAGGAACTTGCAAGAAACAACGTGCCTGTGCGCGCTCTTTCTGACCTTAATTCACTATGGAAGAAGGACGAGCAGGCAGCTCGCAGATTTGTTTCTGAAACTCCGTCGGAAGAAATCAATCGCGTCACAGTGGCCGGCTTGCGAGCGGAGGTCGAGGCGGGGCAGGGGGTGCCGCCGTCAGATGCGCCGCCTCAGGAAGCTCCTGCCGAGGACAAAAAGCCCAACCTCGCAGCTGGGCTGTCTGCCCTGTCCGGTGGAAATCCGCAGAGCGATGCTCAAGGCGGAAAGCGGTCGTCAAACGGCCAGGTTGCAATCCTGTGCCAGCAAGGCGATCAGATTGGCCGGATCTTGACCGACCGAAAGGCGAAGTCGAACAAAGCTCTGATGGTGAGCTTTGAAAACGGTGAACGTATTGAAGAGGTAGCTCTGACAGATATTGTGCTGTTCGAGGTGATCGAGCTTTGAGGTGAGAAAAATGGCCGCTCTACGATTTATGACTTGGAATGCCCTCTTGTTGATCCGGCGACCGTTTCAGTTCGTCGTGCGCGTTTTCATGTTCATTTCGCTAGGGGCGGCCGTTGTGAGTGTCGTCGTGATTTTTACCGGCACAGGGAACGAACAGATTGATGCCGACGCGCCGATTTGGGCGCGCGTCGCTGCGTCCGCCATCATGGTTGCCAGCTATTTTGCGTGGAGCGGGATATCCTACTTGTTCGATAGCGCTCTGTTCAAGCTGACCCCAGAGGGGCGAGCACTTACCTTGTTCAACTGACTTGGCTGCTGGTTGATGATCGGGGCGCGCTAGAGATAGCCGCCCCTTTTCTTTTGCGGGTGTCCGCGGCCGACCAGGTGCACGCCTGCAGTCAATCACCTTCATGAAATATCCTCGGGGGAGCGCGCGAAGTGCGCCGGGGGCAGACAGCCCCCGCAGCCGCCCAGGGCGGCTTTCGATGCCTGACTTTCCCACAAGTCGGCTCGCTTCCCTTCGCTTTGTGTGGGCGCGGTCAGTTCGCCGCCTGCAAGGCCTGCCCCCGGCCCTGGCCGGGAGCGGTCTGGAAAGCTCTGGCATCGAGGGTGCGGGGGTCCGCACGTCCTGCACGGATCACGGTTTCAGATAGGGCGGTTTCTCAGCCCGTCACCTTCGCAAAATATCCTCGGGGTCCGGGGCAGACAGCCCCGCCGCATTCTTGAATGCGGGCGCGAAGCGCAAGGGGCGAGAATCTCAAAATGTTGTCCCGGACAACACAAACGGTTGAAAGGAGGACTAATGCAGGATAGGCTAAGCGCCAGCATTGTAATACATAATGATCATGTCTCAGAAGTCCGAACTTGTCAGCGCCCGTGTTTCACCCGACAGCAAAGCCCGCTTCGGGGCGATTGCTGCCGAGCACGGCTTGTCACCTTCTGAGTTTCTTCGACAATTGGTTGAGACAGTTTCCGGAGACGCTGAGGTTCCCAGCAGTAAGCCGAGCCAGGCGCGCAGGGAGGGTAAGCTGACCGTCCGGATTGAAGCGAGTGTTCGTGCGAAGATCGAGCGAGAGGCCAAGGATCAGGGGGTTCCTCCTTCAACCTGGGCAGCTCGAATTTTGACAGCCCGTACTCTGTCTGCGCCTCAGCCTGTGCAGGGTGAACGACGACATATCCGCTGGGGGTTTCGGCAGCTTCGCGGTGCTGCAACGAACCTGAACCAGATTGCAGCGGCCATGAACCGAGGCGTTTTCACCGGCAGCAACTATGCACCGACGCGGAATGAGTTGCATGAACTGCGTAACTCAGTCGTGAGCCTGCGGGAACTGTTGAGGCAATATGCTGCTGGCCGTTTGAAATTTCAGTTAGGGGGTGATCTGACCGATGAGTGATTTCAAGACGGAGCTTGGGTTTCAGGATTGCTGGGCGCCCCCTGCGCGCTCCGGTGCCGTGAAGTCGCCAGGGTCCGGGTCTTTTTCGACGGGCGGCAAACCCAGCCCGAAAGGCAGCGAAAAAGCTGAACCAGCACAAGTCCGGCAAGCCACTACAATCGGCACCGCCGATAAGGCCCGCCTTGCGCGTGTCGTCAACAAGACTCCGGAAGTCATGGTCAAGGTGTCAAAACCTGCGAAGGTGGACAAAAGCGGTAATACCATCGTTGTGAACCGTCGCACCGAGGGGGTCCGGGTTAGCGCGCATATCGACTACATCAGTAGGAACGGGAAGCTCGACATTGAAACCAATGACGGTGCGATCCTCACGGGGAAAGCTGCAACTGCTGCCTTGTATCGTGATTGGATGCAGCGCCACGACGATGATAGGGCCAACGGCGATGCAACCGACCGTACAAGGATCACGACCAGTATCGTCTTTTCGATGCCAGGAAGCACGAATGCGGCGGCTGTAAAGGACGCCGTAAGGGCATTGGCCCAAAATGAGTTCGGGGGACGCCATGACTATGCGATGGCTCTGCACACAGATACCAAACATCCGCATGTTCATTTGACGGTCCGGACCGTTGGCAACGACGGAGTGAAACTGAACCTTCGCAAAGCTGATCTGCAACACTTGCGGGATGTTTTCGCTGAGAAACTGCGGCACCGGGGTATCGAAGCCGAGTCTACGCCGCGCCATGCCCGCGGTGTTACCCGGAAGGGTGAGCGAACACCTGTCTACAAGATGCGCCAGCGAGGCAAGACGCCTTATGTGGACAAGGCTAAGCAGCGAGAGGTGCGGCGTGACCTTCAAGAGAATGGTGGCCGTATGCCAAGCCGTCCTTGGGACGGGGCCATCGTTGAGCGTCGGAACCGGGTCATGAGAACGTACAGCGCGGCGGCGGTCTTGCTAGCTGAATCGCACGATCCCGAGGACAGGGCGCTAGGGCGGGCCGTATCGGCGTTCTCAGGGCGATTGACGGACGTTACCACAGAACGGGGCGCTATGGCGCTCAGCGCGCCTGTGGGGCGATCAGAGAAGTTTTCTGGGGCCGGACAGAAACAGCCTGAAGGTCGAGGTCGCGTGAGAGAGCTAGACAAGGACGAAAAACGGCCCGAGCAGTCGCGCGGGCCGTCAAGAGAACGCTAGGCTGAGGCGTCTGGATTTACGTCGAGGAAGTTGAGCAGTCTACTGGCACCCATCCCAAGTTTTCCAATTCCGGCCGGGTGGGGTGCTTCATATCCGTTGCTTTAAACGCAATGCTCGACTTGCGATCAAAAACGCAGGGCGTTGCAGCCGCAATGATTTCTTCCTTGGGTATGGAAAACTGCCCGAATTGGCTCTTCCCAAAGATAATCGCGTGGTCAGGGTCATAGGGGTCATGGTAAACATCATACGCTCTGCCGGATACCGTCGCGGTAGTGATGTTCATGGCTGCCTTCGGCTCGTTGACGGAGCAAGCTGCGGTCAAAGCGGCTAGCCCGAATCCCCAAAATGTGTTCTTCATTTTCTACCTTCCTTTTTTAAATTTACCGTTCCCGGCTGCGGTCCTGTTGCTGGGTTCTTTCTCGCGGCTGTTCCTGGGACTGGCCTGCGTGTTTGCTAGATGCGTCCGGGCTGGCCGGCCCCCTTACCCGAGCTTGTTCAATGATTTTTGATACGTCTTTCGAGGAGATAGCTTTTACAGCGGCTTGCTGTTTCGCACTCACATTCGGAATCCGCTGAACATCGTACTGACGGCCCGCGCGGATCCCGTTTGCGAGTTCGTGGGAGGCCATTTCTCGGACGGTTGCCCGGTCTTTGTCTGATACACCAGCAGCCCGCATTTCAGCTTCGATCAATGCCAGTGTGCTTGCAGCACCACGCAGTTGAGGATCGCGGGCCGCTTCTTTCTGGTTCAGCCGTTCCTCTAGGCGGTCTGAATGCCGATGCTGCTCTTGCTGGTGCTTGGTTCCGTTTTCCGCGTCCGGATTTCTCGCCACGTTGGCAGCCTCTTTTTTGGGTTCATGTGAACCGGCACTTTCAATGACCGGCTCGTCTCTTTTCTGGACGGGTTCAACGCGGTTTCTGGCCTGATCCTGGCTGCGTTCAACATCACGAGCACCCCATTCCCGCCTGAAGGTGTTTTTCTGGCGTTCCTCGCCGGTCTTGGGGTCGCGTTCCGTGACCGTGACAGACTTTTGCCCGTCGTCGTAGATTGTGGCTTTGTCTCCGACTTTGAGCTGGTGCTTGTCGAGCATATCAGGAAGGCCAACCCCCCAGAGCTTGTGAGAACGGCCGTCCGCCAGCTCCAGGGCCACATACGGGGTGGCGGATGCGCCCTCTCGATCCCGGTAAGGTGCTGTGCCAGTGTCTGTGACTTTCCCCTCCAAGCCCTTTTTGTAGTCGATCATCTGAATGACGTTCGAAGGGCCTTTTGCCTGGGATTCTGCCTGAGCGGCGGCATCGGACTGACGACTAGGTGAGGCCTTGCCGTTGTCAGTGCGTTCAATGACGCGTTCGCCGATCAGCTCAGCCCGGCGCTCGGTTTCAGCCCGGTCTTTGTCATTTGGCCTGTAGCCTTTGACCTCGATGCCTTGCGCAGTTCCCTCAATCCACATTTCCCGGCGAAACTCCTCCGGACCTTTCACCTTCATGGACGCCCAGCCTCGATGCGCAGCCAGCTCGATCATATCCATGGCCGTGCTGCGGTCTGCGTTCTTGGTGTGCAGGCTGTCGCCGCGATCCGAAATCACTGGCCGTTTGTCGTCATATGAGCGGAACAACTCTTGCCGGTTGGCCTCGCGTGTCAGGATGAACCGCTCTTCGAAGCTCTTTGGCATCGCAAAGCGTTCATTGTCCGTTTTTTCCGGTTGCGGTGCCGCTGGTTCCGCGGTTCCTTCAGGAGCATTGTCGAGAACCGGCGTCATTACAGGCGGAGCCTCTTTGCCCGGCTCGCTGCCTTCTCTGCTCTGCTCTTTGGCCGGTTGCGGTTCCTGAGGCTCTTTCAGGGTAACAGGGGTATCGTCAAACAAATCCGGCGTCTCAGCCTGTGATTTTTGACCAGTACCTTCCCGTGCCGGGCCTTGGGCGGCTATGTCCTTCTCCGCGATCCGGTCGTGATATGCTTTCCAGAACTGCAGGTCTGTTTCGCTCCCATTGTCGGATTTCACCATTTCGAGGGGCGGAGCCAGTTTGGCATGTTCATCGCCGTTGCGGCGACTGCTCGCCAAGGTGCGCGCGCCTTTATCGCTGGCCTCTACCACCATGGGAGCAAGCTCCCCAGTAGCCTCCGCAAAAGCTCTCCCGGCTTCGGCGGCCGTCGAATAGCGGGCCTTTTCGTCGGAAAGGGCATAGGACAGCTCATAGCCCTGATTAACCTGGTTCTGTGTCTCAGCCATAATTACCTCTCAATCTATGCAACTTCGGGGCTGGGGAGATCGACGCCAAGCGACGAAAGCAGCTCCTTGGTCCCTTCTGGCGATGCTAGCTTTCCGGATTTCTTGAGCGCAGCGAGCTTTTCCCTCGCGCTCGAATGATCCAGTTTCAGCCGTTCCGGCATGATCTTGCCGGGGTCTTCAATTTCCTCGGTGGTCATTTCAACGCTGGCTGGCTGGCCGTTCGCAACATTCTCGTCGCGATGCGCTGCCAGAGCAGTGATCCGAGCCATTTCTTCCCGCAGTGCCATCACCTCTTCGCGGGTTTGGGCCTGTTCTTTGCGCAGTTCCCGGTTTTCCTCTTCTACCCGCGAAACCTTGTCATCGAGCGGGTTGGGAATGATCGAGGGTATGTCGGGCGGAGCAATCTTAGAGCGCTCCAAGAAAACTTCTTCGGCATAGAAGCGCAGCTTGTTCGCCATGACAGGCGGTTGTCCCGCGATGATCACAAGGGCTTTGGATTGATCCATTGCCAGAAGCTCCTGGGGCATCATCAGGGAGCGTTTTTGCTCGCTGGTGCTGACTGTGGTGCCTTTGCTGTGCGCCAGGTGCTTCGACTTGGATTCGCTTTTGCTTTCCATTGCCAAGGTGCCGAACCGTTCAGACAGATTGCGCGCTTCCTTCAGGCTTTTCGGCGTGAACACGACCTCGACACCCGCGTTGTCCATGTACGCCGCTGCGCCATCCGCGCCGTAAATGTCGGAAAGCTGAGCGGGCGTCTGAATGATCGTCAGAACCTTTAGGCCGTAGCCGGCGAAGTAACCGATGCCGCGCTTGAAGGACGGCAGTTCACCAACGGCGGCAAATTCGTCCATGCACAGCAGAACCTTGTGCTTCAGCTCAGGATTGTTTTCCGGAAGTTCCTGCATGTTGGCGTCAGCACAGGACTGAAAGAAAAGGTTCAGCAGGGGCCCCAGGCGCCCGAGGTTGTTGGGGGTGATGCCGACGTAAATCGACATGCGCTGTTTTCTCAGGTCCGCGAAATTGAAGTCAGATTCTGACGTGGCTCGGTCGAGCATGGGGTTTGCGAACAAGCCCAAGTTGGCTGTGATGGTGGATTTGACGCTCTCAAAGGTGTTTTCAGACTTGGAGATAAAGTCGGTCAAGGCGGCTTCTGTCTGCCAGGACAGGGGGCGGTTTTCAGCTTTCCTGTCCTCGATCCGCCTCCTGAACGTCTCAACGACATTGCCGCTCAAAGTGAGCTGACGGAAGATCTCGCCCAAGGTGAACGGCAGCTCCGGGGTTTCTGCGAGATAACCGCCGACGCCGACGAACGCTGTTTGTGCAGCTCGATCAAAGAACGGGTCTTTTGACTGCACTGGAATGAAGAGATCGGCCAGCCGTTGCAGATCTTCAATCTGGAAGTCACCGCCGCGGCGAACCGTTGACAGGGGGTTCCAACGATGGGTTTTGCCATTGGGATCCAGCGGGTCGAAGAGATAGACGTCCTGGCCGCCGCTTTTGCGAAACCCAGCCGTCAACGTCCAGTTCTCTTTTTTAATATCAAGGATCACGGCCGACCCGGGCCAGTTCAGCAAGTTTGGAACAACGACACCGACACCCTTGCCTGAGCGCGTGGGGGCATACAGAAACATATGTTCAGGCCCGCCATAGGTCAGCAAGTTCTTGGTCGTCAGGTGGCCGGTGGCCGCGATCTTGACAGCTCCGCCTTCCTCAACGTGGCGGCCCAGCTTGTCCACGGGTTTGCCGTAGTTCCGGGAGGGCAGGGGGCCGGTGAACCCGGCGATCAGCCCATTTTTGGACCGCAAGCCCGCGGCCTTAATGTCCCGATCCTCTGCAAAGCGAGCCTTGCCGTGCAGATCCTGTTTTGGCTTGTTCATCAGGAACGCCAGAACAATGAACAGGGCGGGTGCCAGTCCTGCGTAGCCGGAGAGTTTGACCCATTTTGATACTTCGGCCCCCGAGTAGTCAGAGAGGGCAATTCGGGGCCATAGAAAGAGATCCTGGATAGGATCAAAGGAGAGGTTCAAACTTCGGCTGAGGACGAAGCCAGACAGGGCCAAGCCGCCACCGATTGAAAAGAGTGCGCAGAAGCCAAGGAATGAGCCCTTTGCCGCTGGCGAAAGGTCAGGCCATTTTTCAAGTATCATGACGTTGCACCTTCAAATTTCTGGCGTGGGTCAAAGTAGATTTCGGTGATGCGATACCTGCCGTTGCCGCGCTTTACCTGCACAACCACATCGACCATCTGGAACAGCATTTCCTTGATCTCAGATCGCTTCAGATCGCGCCCCGCATCACTTTCCTTCACCAGCAAGGCGAGCTGTTCAAAAGCCAACATGGCGGAATCCGCGTGAATAGTAGTGATCGAGCCGGAATGCCCGGTGTTGACATTGCGAAGGTAATAGAACGCCTCTGCGTCCCGCAGCTCCTGCAGGAAGATCCGATCAGGGCGCATCCGCAGAGAACTTTCAAGAAGCTGGCGGGCGGAGAGTTTCGCCTGGCCCTGGCCGTCCTTCGAATAGATCAAGCGCACATTGTTTGGCTGGGGAATGACCAGCTCCACAGTGTCCTCAATCGTGATGATGCGTTCGTGCTCTGGAATTACCGGGATCAGAGCTTTTGAAAAGGTGGTTTTGCCAGAGCCGGTCGAGCCGGACACTAGAATGTTTTTCTTGTTCAGCACCGCGCACTGCAGAAATTCTTTCCAGGATTTTGCGGCATGGAATTCAAGCAGCTTTTGGTCGACCTCAGACAGCGAATTGGTTTCGGTCAGAATCTCATCGAACATGCCCGACTGTTCGTAGTCGTCCAGAGTGAAGGTGCGCTCAGCAGGCTTCCGGATCGTGATGCTGACTGTGCCATCCGGAACCGCAGGTGGGATAACAATCTGGATCCGCTCGCCACCGGGCAAGGAGCCGGAAAGGATAGGTTTTGTAGCGCTGATAGTTTGTTTGGTGAAGGTTGCCGCAGTGGTGGCAAAGCTGTTCAGGTGCGCGAAGGTGAGCGCGTCGATCTGTTCGACCTTCCAGCCCTCATAGGTTTCTATGAAAAGCTCTTGAGGCCGGTTAATGCACAGCTCAATAACATCCGGCCGGTTGAGATGGTGTTGAATCGGAGCCAAGAAGGAAGCAAGCCCCGCTGGGGCTTGCCGGGGCGTGTTTCCATCGAGCATGGCTCTACCTCGTTTTCAGGCGGTATACGTTAGAAAAATCAAGGTCTCGGGCCACCATAACAGCAACCTCTTCACCTTGGTTCTTACGCAGAATGATTGGGACGTTGATGGTGCTTTGCAGTTCAGTCTGAGCCAGGTTACTCACGCCATCCGTTGTGTTCTCAATGGTGTCAGCATTGCTTTGGCTGGCTGCGTAGCCGGCCAAGGCATCGTCAATCACAGACAACAGAATGGTGCCGCCGAAACGCGTCCAAAACTGAGTGTCAATGTCGCCGTTGAAGCCGGCACGGCCGAGGCCGTCAGTCCCGGCCGAGTCGAGAGTGACCACCACGCCATGAGGTGTTTCCGCCCGCGTCCAGATCACAAAGAGGCGCTTTGTCCCGCGTTGCAGGCCGCCACGATACTGCCCGACAATGCGTGTCCCCTTTTCCAAAAGAATGACGGTGCCGGTGGTCGAATAGATGTTGTCTGTGACCGTGCATCTGACCATTCCAGGTTGGGATGAATCCATGGCGGTATCGAGTGCGCATGGGATTATGGTCCCTTGGGTTATCGTCAGGTGAGGGTTTTCCAGCACGGTTGCCAGGGAGCTGTTCAGCTTGGTTGTCTGCAAGTCCGTCGCCAGGCCCGAGGCACCCTGACCCTGCCCGTTATCAGTGTTTCCAAACAAACTGCCGCCAGTTGCCCCGTCTGCATTTGCCTGAGGGGTGTTCCGGGCCGTGCCCTCGTATGCCATAAGCGGAGCCCGCTTTGAGCTTTCAAACAACAGTTCGGCTTGGGATGGTTCGACCGGAAGTTGCTGTTCTTCGATTCTGATCCGTTCGATAGGACCAACCGGCTTTTCTTCGTTCTGGGGAGTTGCTGGCGCCGGAGTTTCAGGCTGCGGTTCCGCAATATCGGCGGGCTGAAACTGGCTGCCAGATCGAATACGGCGTGTGCTTTCCGTCACCTCTTCGACCGGCTGTTCCTCAGCTGAGGGCCATTGCAGAAAAGCGAGAACGCCAAGAAACGCGATGCCCGCGGCCACGCCGAGCTTTTTCCCCGTGTCCGAGCCGCCAGCCTTGGCTTTGCTGTCAGCAATCGAGGTGATACCACGTTCACCGTCCAGGGTCTGCCCATCGGTGGAGCTGTCTTGATCAATTGCCATTATTGGCTCCCTCCAATGACTTCGCGATTTACACGGTGGCTGGTTGTACTGGTGCTGATCGCCGTGTGTCCCTTGCCGACGCCTACGTTGTAGACGGCAGTGACTTCCCGCCCCAGGCGGAGGCGGATTTCATGGGCAACGCCATGCACAATAACCTCGTTGCGGTGAACAGTGGTGTTTGCCAGGCGCTCTTCACCGTCGGTTCCAACCATGTAGACGGACGGCAAGCGATTGCTGCGCTTGAAGGTTAGAACTGTCATATCTCCGTTGTCGTAGACGGTAGACGGCTGAAGATTGCGCGAGCCAGCTGCGAGATACTGCCAGTTTTTGGTTCCTGAGTGCGCCACGGAAGCCGACAGGCGGGAGCGCGCTGCTTGCTCCTGGGCTGCTTGCCTATCAGCTGCGCGCGCCTCCCGGCGGGCCTCGGCTTCATCGCGGGGATAGCGGAAACGCACCTGAAAATACACATCACGGTTGTTCACCATGATGTCGCCTTTGCGGGTGATCAGCTCGAACGAGTAAGTTCGGGTTGTTCCGTCGGAACGGACGGTCGCAATTTGAAGGTTTGTTGGGGGGTGAGCCTCACGGGCTTTCAGGTATAGGATGTTGCCTCGCGGCTTGAACTCCCAAGCGACGGTATCGCCGCCGCCAACGTCCAAGATTTCTTCGGATTGGGAGAATACAATTTGAACAGCCGTTCGCACCGTGCCGACGACACGCACCACGTCCCATTCATTGTAGTTGACCGACCGGACCCGGCTGTCCGAGGTACTGGGGTTAGGAACATCCAGCGAGAAGGCAGGGGAAGCGGCCAAGAGGCAGGCAGCGACGAGAGGAACAAAGCGTTTCATTGCACCACCTCCGGATCTGCGCGGTAGTCGGTGACGACAAAGCCGAGCGGGTTAATCATGCGGTCCTGTGAGCTGATTTCAGCCTGACCATCGAATGTGTAGGTAAGGGTCGCGACCCACTGGCTGCGCCGCTCCAGGTCCTCGTCCTCGTTCTTGGTGACGCGGTAAAAGCGAACCTGCGCCAGCCCGTCGTCCAGAAAGGAAACCGAACGAATTTGAACTTCGGCCTTGGTCTTTTTTCCGAAGATGTATTGCGGACTGTCCGGGTTCGATGCGTTGTAGTGTGCCGCAAATTCAGTCTGTTCTTCCGGGCCGGACATAATCTGCACATGGTCAAAAATGACGCTGCGCGCGGCATAGGAATAGCCTTCGCGTGTGCGGACGTAGAGCGCCAGAAAATACTTGGCGATGGCCTCGTTATAGACTTCCTGGCCGTCGGTAAGCGCCGTCATGACTTCCGGAACGCCGGTGGCTTCATCGACCCGGATAACGAATGGCTCAACCGTTTTCAGAGGGGCCAAGAAGGCGACGGCAGTGACGCTGGCGATTGCGATTAAGCTGGAAACCCCAGCTACGGACCAGGCCAACAGTTTTGACCGCTGCGCAGCAGAAAGTCTGTCCTGATCAAAGGTGCGGGCCTGGTTAAAATACTCCTGAAGCTCTTTATCACTCTGGATCATTGGTCGCTCCATTTCCTTTGACGCCAATCTCTGACTGCTTGCGCTGAAGCGCTTCCTGGTAGTCCCATTGTGTCGGATTGAGAGGGCGAACGATTGAACCTTGTACGGTGGGCAAAGGCGTAGTTGTTGCGCACCCTGCCACGCCAAGCAGGGCGAGAATGACGATCTGTTTCATAGAGGAACCTTGTTGTACGAGTTGAAGGAGCTGATTTGCTATTGCTTGGGAACTGAAATCATCGCCGTGATGCGCTCCCGCTTGAGCCGCCAGAGCCGCCAGAGCCACCGCCGCTAGATGGTTTTCCCAAGCTCTTTTCGACGGCTCTTTGAAGCATACCAGTCGAGGCTTGCGCCCCTGCCGAAAGACCTGATGCCATGGAAGGGATCAGCAGGAAGAAGATAATTCCGCAGGTAAGGCCAACGAGGAAAGCAAAGTATGCTCCTGTGGCATCAACCCCGTTTGTTTGAGCCGCAATATTCGCAATCAGTCCGGTCATTACAATCGCGAGAACGATCACCAAGAGTTTCACAAGAGCGAAATTGAGAATTTGGCTCAGCCAAGAGAAGAACCAGCTACGAGTGGCATCGAACAATGCGAAGCAGATAAACAAAGGGCCAATGGCGGATAAAATTGACAGAAAGAACGTAGTTGCCAGGGCCGCTGCAAGAGAAATGCCCGCAAACAACAACGCATACCCCATGATGAAGTAATAAACGACCTCACCGATAAGAGCGCCTGTCCAACCTTCAGAGGCGTGACGTTTAGCCGCTTCAGAGGCAAACAGATCAGCTTGCCTCATAACAGAGTCACCAGGAATTGTTCCGGCGCCGCCTGTTATGCCGTTGATAAACTCCGGAATACCTTGATTGATCGTGCTGCTGACCCACTGGGTGTAGTCACCGGCAGAAGATACCAGGCTCCAGATGATTGCCAACTTGATCCCGCGAATGGCAAAATCCAGAACAGGCTCTTGGATCACGCCCTTCATGATGGCGATGCCATACAGTATCAAGTACAAGGTCATTGCAGCAGTTAGAGGCGCAGCAAGCGCGCCAGACATACCAGCAGCAACAGCGTCAGTCTGCTGTGTGAACGCCGCAATGAGGCTATCATATAGA
>NZ_CP035424.1 GCF_004123675.1 Leisingera sp. NJS204
GGTCTTCGAAATTCGTCAGATCGACGTCCTGGACTTTTTGCACAATCCAGGCGCCGTCAAAGCTTTCTGCCGTGGTGGAAGCCATTGAAATCTCTCCGTTGTGTCCGGTCGCGGTGTCAGAGGCAAATGAGCATACCGCCAGCCCGCCGGCGCAAAGACCTGCGAGAAGCGCAAGCATCATGGCACGGGCAGGGCGCAAACCCGTCATTCGGCCCAAGCGGCTGGCTGGAAAATCATCAGCATCTCACCTTGATGGATATACGGATCGAGTGTGCGCAGCCTGAGGCAATTGACAAGAAAAAAATCTTGCTGGAATCCGGGTTCCATGCGACGCTTGAAGGTAATAGGAGCTAACGCTCTAGTTTTAAACAGTTTTTTAACTCAGGAGCTGCCCATGCCTCTTGATGGATCTGCCGCAAAAGAAATCAAGCAACAGATGGCGATTGCGAAGAAACGCGCGCTGTCATTCGGATTGTGCTTTGGCAAGAAAATCGAAAACTCGATCTTTCTCACCCATAAGACCAAGGCCGCCAAGGTTCTCGGCAAGCAAGCCAAGTCCGACGGCGAGACGCCGCAGTTCACCTTTGGAACGCTGACGCTGGACGGCAAGGAACTGTCGCTGTCAGTCGAGGGCAAGATCGTGCCGGGCATGGCGCGCAAGGCCAAGAAGATGTTCATGGTGGTGGGGCTGAAATACAAGATCCTCATTCTGGATCCCAGCGGAAATATCGTCGAGTCAGAGGAGGATGACGACGACGGGGAGGCCGCGGATGACGGCCCGCAGGCGGCTCCGGCGGCCAGCGGCGATACCGTCACCGAGGATCCGGCAGATGCGCCGGCAGCGCCTTCGGCTGAACCGGATCCGGCGGAAGCCAAATGGAAAACCACCTCCGCCAAGGTTGAGGCCAATCTGGCCAAGCTCCGGGATATTGCCGGCATTGATCTGTCCAAGGCTGACGCGCTGTGGACGGCGATTCAGGCCAAGGCGAAGGGCAGCGGTTATGCGGCGGCGCTGGAGCATGTCGCGAAGCTGTCGGCCGAGATGAAAACCGCAGCCCAAGACGCCGCTGCCGGGGCCAAACGGCAAACCCTGCTGGAAGGCAAATGGCAGCAGGCCGCGGGCAAACTGGAGCCGCTGATCACCGAGGTGCTGGCGCTCAACACGCCGCAGTCGGCAAAAATCGAAAACGTCTGGACCCAGATCAAGGCCCGGGTGGCGGCCACGCCGCCGGATTATGAGGGCGCGCTTAAGGCGGTCGGACCGTTGGCCCAGGCCATTTCCAAGGCCCGTAAAGCCGCGGCCGAAACTGCCGGAGACGACGCGGCACCGGCCAGTGCCGAAGCGGCATCGGCAGGGGAGGGGGATACCGTCACCACCGCCAAACCCGACGCCCCGGCCAAGACGCCGGAACAGGCTGCACCGCCTTCGGATGACGCCGGCGGTGATACAGCGGACGCCGATCTGGCCGACCAGATCGCCCGTATCGAGGCGGCACTGAAGACGCTGCGCGACGGGCCGGTCAAGACCTACAACACCCTGGTGCCCGAGGCCGTCAGCCAGACCCCTGACAAGTGGAAAGCCGCGCTTGATAAGGTCGAAGCACTGGCCGCGCAGGCCAAGGTAAAACCCGAAAACGCCGATGGCGCCAAACTGGATGCCGGGGAAAAGGCGCTGGATGCGTTGGAAAAGGCGGTTGCCGCCGACACCGGCGCCAAGACCGCTTTTCAGAAAGCGTTGGAGATTTTCGATCTGCGGCTGGTGCCGTTGACCAGCCACCCCAAGGCTGCGGCGCCCGAGATTGCGCCGGAAATCACCCGGATTGACGGGCTGCGCACTGCCGCGGTTGACAAGGCCAAGGCCCATGATCTGAAAACCGCCACAGATGATCTGGCCGCCGCCGAGACCGAAATTGCCAAGGCCGAGGTTCTGGCCGATGATTTTGCGCATTTCATGGCGCTTGACCCGGACCGCAAGGCGCTGGCTGATGCGGCCCGCGGTGTCTCGGTCGGCGATCCGGCGATAGATGACGCGGCGCGCGAAATGGAGCGTCTGTATGACGCGGCGCAGGTGGACAAGGCCGCGAAGAAGTTCAAGGACGGCGTCAAGAAACTGGATGAAATTGCAGTTGCTTATGCCAGGACTGCCAAGGTCCGGGCGCTGCGGAAATCCTATGACGACGGGCGCCCGAAAGCAAAACAATGGGTTGATCACTGGGCCGGGCTGGCCGCAGCGGTCAAAGCCCTGCTGACGGCGAAACTGACCGAGCTGGGTGATTTCTATACGGATTCAGATGTTGCCACGACCAAGGATTACGCAGAATCCCTCAAGAAACTCGGGAAGTTCTGGTCGCTGCGCGCGTTCTTGGAAACCGAAATCCCGGTTGTTCAGCAATATGCGCCCAAGCTGACCGCCTTTGAGGCCAAGCTGAAGGACTTCAAGGACCACGACGGTGCCTCGGGCATTCAGGTCATCATTCTGAAAATGGAGGCGGATCTTGCTTCGGCCAAATCTGAAGCCGTCCTGCACAAATACTCTACCGCGCTGGCTTTGCTGGATGCGACCCAGGGCGATTGGCCCGCAGCCACGGCGCAGGCGGATGCCTGCAAGGCCTATAAGGACAAACGGGTGGCGGTTCAGGGCAAGATCGACCCGCTGAAGAATGTGGCCCAGGCGGCCCCGATGCTGGAGGATGCCAAGGCGCTGATGGCCGAGGCGGCGGCGGCAGCGCTGAAGCTGGATTTCACCACGGCAAACACCTGTGTGGCGGACGCGGAAAAACGGGTGGACAGCGCCAAGGCGGCGGCGGAAGCCTCGGTCGAGCTGGACGGGATGACCGATACGGCAGCGCTTGATGATCTGAAAAAGAAATGGGACCCGGCGTTCAAAGTCTTTACCGATATCCGCGACAAGGTTGTTGCGGCGGATGCGGGCAATGACTTCACCGCGCTGATTGCCAAGGCGCAACTGCCTGCGGCGGAGGCGGAAACGGCCAAGAAAGCTAAGAAATACGACGATGCCAGGGCGCATCTGGACAGTGCCATTGCAAACCTGAAGATGGCCATGGTGCTGGTTCATCAGCATCGCGCCTATGGCGAGCTGAAGACCTCGCTGGCGGCACAGGCCAATGCTTTGGCGCCGCTGAACGATGCCGCCTGCCTGCAGCCGCATCTGGATGACATCACCCGGCTGACCGGGGAAGCGGATGATCTGATCAAGCCGGAGGGTTATGACTACAAAGGCGCCGAGGCCAAAATCGCGGCGGCGCGCAAGATGGCAGAGCAGGCCCGCGCCGACGGCGAGCTGTACAAGACCATCAAGGCGGACCGGGCCAAGGCCACCGCAGTGATCGGCAAGATCACCACCGAAGGCGGCGCGGTTGAAACCCAGCTGACCCATCGCAAGACCGAGATCCAGGACTTGCTGGATGAAAGCACCACCAAGCAGACCGCGCGGGACTTCCAAGGGGCAGCGGACAAGGCCAAGGCCGCTGCGGGCTGGGAAAAAGCCACGGATGAGGATCTGAAGACGCTGAAGACGGTGCTTGGCTGGGAGAACCAGTATTTCGTTGTGCCCCGTGCGGCGCTGATCGGGCCGGGCAACGAGGCCGGTGTGCATCAGATCGCGCGGGCGGATGCGGATTTCGCCAAATACGAGGCGGCGAAGGCGGCGCATACCTATTCGGCTGCCAAAGGCATGTTCGAGAAGGCCTATCAGAAAATCACCGCGTGCCAGCGGCTGATTGCGGCGGCGGCCCCGTACAACCAGGCTGTCATTGATGCGCAGGCGGCGGTGGATGCGCTGGCATCGGAACGCAACGATGCCACCAAGGACCGGATCAAGGCAGTGGCGGACCGGCTGACCGCGGCCAAGCTGGATACAACCAGGACCGATCTGGGCGAGAATGATTATTCCCAGGCAATCAAGCTGCTGAAGCAGATCACCGATGACGCCAAGGCGCTGCTGACCGCAATCCAGGGCTCGTCCGCTTATGAACCCGCGCGGGCTGCGGCTGAGGCCAAGCTGGCCGAGGCAAAGGGGCATAAGCACGCCGATGCGATCGCGGCGCAGCTGACCCGGCTGACCGCAAAATACGATAATCTGGTCAAGCTGGCGCCAAGCGATTACGCAACCGCCAAGACCATGGCCGAAGAGGTGACGGCCTCGGCTGAGGAGGCGATCAGCTCGGCCAATACCCATAGCATACTGGAGGCGGTGAATTCGGCCATTGGCGGCGATGAGGACAGCGCCCCCTGGTGGCCGCAGGTGCAGGCGGCGAAACTGTCGATCAAGGTGGTCGGCAGCCGTGAAAACGCCGCCGTGGCCAAGCCGCATCTGGATACCGCCAATGCCGAGATTGAAAACTGCGGCAAGGACGGGCTGGACGCCAAAACCGCCAAGGGCCATCTGCTGGCCGCTTTGGAGGCCTGCAACACGGCGGATGAGGTGATCTCGCAATATGCCTTCATCGAACAGGAAATCACCCGTGCCCGGGCGGCTTTGACCCCGGTTACAGGCCACGGTGAGGCGGCCTATGTGAAGGATGAGACCGACGCGGTTGAAAAGCTGCTGAAGGATGCTGAAACTGCTGCCAAGGGCGGGCAGAATTATGCCAAGGTCAGTGCGGACATCGAGGCGGCGATTGCCCAGACCAAAGCTGCGCTGGAGATGGCGGAACAGCACAAGGCATACAAGGATCTGCGTGCCAAACCGGAGGTGGAGCCGCGGCTGGCTGTGCTGGAAGGGCATGAGCACCGCTATGCGATCAAGCCCAGCATCGACACCATGCGCAAGAAACTGGCGGATGCCGCTGTGGCAGTGGCCGGCAAGAAACCGGGCGATGCCATCAAGCTGCTGGAAGAGGCGCGCGCCATCGGTACCAGCGCTTTTGTGATGGCGGAAATGCGGGCCAACACGCCGCCCACGGACAAAGACATCAAGGAAATCCTGTCGCGCCCCAATGGCACAGACGAGCTGGACGCGATGATCGACAACCTGGAGCCCGAGGCGCAGCGGGCAGTGGTTAAAGTGGCCTTCAAGGCGCGTTTTGGCTGCGATATCAAGAACTTCAATAATGAGAACCTGGCGCCGGCCACGGAAATAGCCGATGCCAATCTGAAGGGGCCGAATATTGTCGCCTTCTACAAGGCGATGCAGGATCTGCCGCTGGATCACACGCTGAACAATGACTCGCTGCAGAAGTTCGCGGTCAATGAAGCTGCCAAGGGCGGCTCAATGTATCAGGGCAATGAAAAGCGGATTGTGATGCATGAAGGCGATGCGGGCACGTCGTCCAATTATGCCTTTGGCAGCGAGGATGCGGTGGGCAGCCTGGATGATGCCGCCACCCCGGAAGAACGCGCCGAGCTGGAAAAATGCAAACCGGCGAACGAGGAGCCTGTCACGTTTTTCAACTGGAACACCCTGCATGAGGTCGGCCATGCGGTTGACGACAAACAAAGCTTCATGAAAAGCAACGGCGGCAAAAAGGAATACGGCGGCTGGACCGAACACGGCATGGACATCGCTGCCATCGCTGAGAAAATTGCCGCCAAATTCAGCTATGACAAGGCCTATGCCACCGAATATATGGCGCATAACAAAGGCGCGCATGTGCCGGACAAGCCGGCCGATGAAACCTGCACGGACGAGGAATGGGAAAGCCGCCGCATCAAGATGCAGGCGCATATCGACATGGCGTCCGAACCGGCCCAGCCCTGGTCCAGCATGGCAATTGCCAAGAAGATCGAAATCGGCGGTGTCGTGTATCAGGAAAGCTATCCGAACACCTGGAATTCCTATCTGCTGGGCGAGCGGGCCAAGGGGATCACCGGCTATCAGTTCCGCGCGCCGGGGGAATGGTTCTCGGAGCTGTATGCCGCCTATCATTCCGGCAAGCTGAAGCCGAACCACCCGGCGGTTGGCTGGCTGGCCAAACTTTGACCCGTTGATCTGATCCATTGAAAGGCTGTTGACCGATGTCGCTTTTTCACCCCGTCAATCTGGTGTGCCCGCAATGCGAGGCCCCGGTGACCATGATGGCCGTGGGCAGTGTGAACGCAGACCGCCGCCCCGATCTGCGGGACGAAATACTGGAAGACCGGTTTCAGGATGTGACCTGCGATGCCTGCGGCGAGAGCTTCCGGCTGCAGCCGCAGTTCAACTATCTGGATGCCGGCCGCGGCCAGTGGATTGCGGCGATGCCTGCCAGCCGCCTGCGGGATCATCTGGAGATTGAAGATGAGGCCGGGGCGCTGTTTGACACCAGTTATGGCGCAAACGCTCCGGCGGCGGCGCGGGATGTGGGCAGCGGGCTGGCGGTGCGGCTGACCTTCGGCTGGCCGGCGGTGCGGGAAAAGCTGCTGGTCAGGCAGCTGGGGCTGGACGACGTGATTGTCGAAATGATGAAGCTGCACATCCTGCGCAGTGTTGAATCGGTGCCGATGGCCGAGGGCATAGAGCTGCGTCTGGTGAATACCGACGAAGACAGCGATGGCTATGTCTTTGCCTGGCTGGAGACCGCATCGGAGAAATACATCGAATACATGACCGTGCCGGCGGAGCTGTACAGGGTGATCGAGGGCAACCCGGAGGGCTGGGACGCCATCCGCAAGCGGCTTGATACCGGGCATTTCGTGGATATGCAGAAGCTGTACATGGGGGAGGGGCGCCCGGCGGAATAGATTTTCCGCGCGCGGCGCACCGGTTTAATATCAGCCTGCTTTAATATCCGCCTGCTCCAGCCGCGTAAATCTGCCTTGACGGCTGGGCAATTGGCGGGCCTCTGGGAGTGTACCCGCCAGTCACCGGTTCAGCGCGGTATCAGCCGCGGGCGACGTTGATCACCTGCATCTGGGTGTATTCCGCCAGCCCCTCGACGGATTGTTCCACCCCAAGGCCGGAGCCTTTGAAGCCGGCCATCGGGATATGCGGGCCGATATTCAGCTGCTGGTTCACCCAGATGGTGCCGGATTCAATGCGGGTGGCGACGTCAACCGCCTTGGCGGTATCGCCCGAATGCACCGAGCCGCCCAGCCCGTAGTCCGAGGCATTGGCGCGGGCGACCACATCATCAATGTTGTCAAAGCGGATCACCGGCAGGATCGGGCCGAACTGCTCCTCGTCGACGATTTTCTGGCCGTCTGTCACATCGCGCACGATTGTGGGATGCACGAAATAGCCGGGGCCGTCCTTGGGGCTGCCGCCGGCAATGATTTGGCCGCTGGCGCGGGCGTCCTCCAGAAAGCCCTTGATCTTGTCGAACTGGGCTTTGTTCTGGATCGGGCCGATGGTCGTGCCCTGTTTCATGCCGTCATCGACCACTGCCTGTTCGGCAAGGGCGGCCAGTTCGGTGCAGAACTCCTCGTAAATGTCGCTGTGCACATACGCGCGTTTCACCGCCAGACAGACCTGCCCGGCATTGAGGAAGGCACCGCCATAGACCTTTTCGGCAGCCGCTTTCACATCCACGTCGGGCAGCACGATGGCGGGATCGTTGCCGCCCATTTCCAGCGTCACCCGTTTCATGGTGTCCGCAGCGCTGGCCATGATCCGCTTGCCGGTTTCCGACGAGCCGGTAAAGCCGATTTTGGCCACATCCGGATGCGCGGTCAGCTTGGGGCCAAGGTCGTTGGCGTCGGTGATGATGTTGACCAGTCCGGGCGGCAGGATACGGGCGCAAATCTCGCCCAGCTTCAGCGCCGTGACCGGGGTGGTCGGCGCGGGCTTCAGCACGATGGCATTGCCGGCCATCAGCGCCGGCCCGATCTTCCAGCAGCACAGCAGCAGCGGAAAGTTCCAGGCGATGATCCCCGCCACCACGCCGAGCGGTTTGTGGCGGGTCTCAATCCGGAATTCGGCGTCGTCCTGGATGATGCGGTCGGGCAGCTCCAGCGTGGCGGTATGGCCCAGATAGCCCTGCGACCAGGCAACCTCGCCCTGGGCCTCGGGCAGCGGTTTGCCCTGCTCCAGTGTGATCAGCCGGGCCAATTCGTCTGCCTCCTCGCCGATGGCGGCGGCCAGTGCTTCCACCTTGGCGCGGCGTTCGGCCATCGGGGTGTCTGCCCATGCCTGCTGGGCGGTTTTGGCGGCGGAAACGGCCTGGTTCAGCTGCGCCTCGGAAGCATGCGGCACGCGGGCAAAGACCGCCTCGGTTGCCGGGTTGATAACCTCGATCATCTGTTCCGACGAAACCTGTTCGCCGTTGATGAGCATGCGGTAGTCCATTGGTGTTCTCCCTGTTTATGTGTCTGCGTTGTTGGATTGAAATAGAGAAGCATGGCCCGGCGGCAGGGCGATGCGTTCGCGGCCGGTGAAGGCCGGGGTTTGCAGCAGTGCCTTGCCCCTGCCGCCGGTTCCGGCGCGGGCCAGCAGGCCGGTGAAATGCGCCGCCGCGAGGCTGGCGCCGCGTACCGGAATGCCAGGGCCGCCGGGGCAGGCGCCGTAGCGCGCGCCGGGCAGGTCGAGCTGCGACCATTGGCCGGGGGCGCAGCGGGCGTCGCCCTGCACCGAGTGAACGCCGATGCAGGCGGCGGGGTAGACCGGCGCGCCGCGGGCCGGGGCGGAGGCGACCAGCAGCTTGCCTGCCTGCAGCACCGCCGCCACAGCCTCAACCAGTTCTGGGCTGGCACTGGCATGGCCAAAGGAGCAGTGGACGATCTGCGCCTTGGAACAGGCGGCGTGGTGCAGGACCTTGGCCACGGTGGCGAGGGACGTGGCGAGGCGGCCGGGAAAGATGGTGAGGTTGAGGACTTGCACTGCGGGTGCATTGGCGCGGATGGCGGCGGCCATGTAACCGGCGTGTTGCGCTGCCGGGCTTTCGGCGGCGCGGGGATGAAGTTCGCAGAAGTCTGTGCGGGCGGCGAGGCCAGGGGTGTCTGCAGCCAGCGGGCCGTCGATCAGGGCAATCAGCGGGGCAGGGGTCATGGGCCGGCCTCGTCCAGGGTGATCTCCATGTCGAATTTGCCGCCAGCCGCGGCGCCGCCATGGGCGGTGATGATGCGGGTGGAATGCGGGAAACTCTTGTCGATATGGTTGAGGATCCGGGTGGCGGCGGCGGGGTCGACCTCGGACAGGGCCTCGTCCAGGATCAGGATATCAAAGGGCGTGAGCAGGGCGCGCAGCAGGCAAAGGCGCTGGCGTTCGCCGCCCGACAGCGTCAACCCGCTTTCGCCCAGCATCGTGTCAAGACCGTCTGCACTGCGGAAGCGCTCGGCCAGGCCGAACAGATCCAGCATTTGCCAGACATGGGGTTCACTGCCGGGGCTGGCCCAGAAGGCGCGGGATTGAAACAGGTTATCGCGTAGGCTGGCGTGCAGGGTCAGCGGGCGCTGGCCGGCATAGGCCACACGATCGGGCAGAGTGGCGCCGCCAAGCTGGCCCAGGTCCGCGCCGCCCAGTGTGATGCGCCCGGACAGGGGCTGCGCCCGTCCGCAAAGCACCGCGATCAAAGAGGTTTTTCCGGCGCCGCTGGCGCCTTTCAGGGCCAATTTGGTGCCTTGGGGGATGGTGAGGGTCAGCGGGCCAAGCGGGGCTGCCTGACCACGGGAGACGGTCACATTGTTCAGTTGCAGGGCATGGCCTGCGGGGGCAAAGGGCGCGGCGGGCCGGGGGGCGGCGGGCTGCATCACCGTATCAAGGCGCGCCACCGCAACCTTGACCCGCGCCTGTGCGTGCCACAGGCCCAGCAGCGATTGCATCGGGCCGGTCATGAAACCCATATAGGCGATGAAGGCAATCAGGGATCCCAGCGGCCAGTCGCCGCGGATCACCATCAGCCCGCCCGCCAGAAAGATCGCCGCGCGGGTCAGCGCCGACAAGAGCACCGGCACTGCGCGGGTGAATTCGCCCCACAGGTTCTGCGCGATCAGGCGGCGGTTCAGCCCGGCGTGGTCGCGCAGGCTGCGCCGTTCCGCCCAATGGGTGCCGCGGGCGGCCTGCAGCGCGGGCAGGCCGAACAGGGTTTCCGACAGGCCGGCGGCGTAGCGCCCCTGCATCCCGCGCACGGCGGCGGCGTGGCGTTCGGTACGGGGGCGGGCCCAGAGCAGGAACAGCAGCTCAGCCGGGGCCAGCAATGCGGTCAGCAACCCCAGCCGCCAGTCCAGCAGCATCAGCATCGCGGAGCCGCCAATCAGCCGGATCAGCGAGGAGGAGCCGCCAAGCACTGCGTTAAAGGCGAATTTCTGCACCTCTGCCGCATCGCCGTCGATCCGGGCCAGCAGCTCGCCCGCGCGCTGAGAGGCGAACCAGCCGGAGGGTTTGGCGGCCAGCCGGGACAGCAGCCGCCGCCGCAGCTGCGCCAGCATCCGGACCGAGGCGCGCATGTGCAGGATATTGCTGAGGGCGCCGGTGGCGGTGGCCAGGAGGCCGATGGCAAACAGCGCCAGCGACCATGTGATCAGCTGCGCGGCATCACCCGCCATCAGGCCGCGGTCGATCACCAGCTTGCTGATATAGGGGGGCAGCAAGCCGATCGCGGCGGCGGCAAAGCTGATCAGCAGCAGCAGTGCCAGCCGGTGGCGGTGCGGGCGCAGCAGCGGCAGCAGCCAGGCCGCAGTGGAGGATGTGAAAAGCGCCGCACCTGCGCGGGATTGCAGGCGCGGCCAGGGGCGGGCAGCCGCAGGGCCGCCCGGCTGGGGGGAGAGTTTGGCGGCAGGCCCAGTCATCCCTGCGGCACAACGTGCAGGGTGGAGACCGACATGTCACCGCCGGAGGGCACCCGGATCTCGCCCAGGCGTTCCAGCGTTTCGCTGTCATAGATGCCGATGTCGTCATTGGTGCCGCCGACATAGATTTCTTGCCCGTCACTGGAGACGTTGATGACGTAATAGGTGTGCGGCAGGTCCACGCGCTTGACCAGCTCGCGGGTTTCCAGGTTGTGCTTGGACAGCTGGGTATAGACGCCGTACAGGTGCTTGGGGTCTGTGGCACTGCGGGCGGCTGAGAACATCAGCACCTCGAAAGAGGCGAAATCGGCGATCTCGGTCTCGCCGCTTGTCAGGTCAACCGACTGGTAGCCCCAGACAAAATCCGCCATCTCCTGCTGGGTTTCGTCGGTGAACACCGCCGCCGTGTACATCAGCAGCATTTCGTCGTTCTGGCTGCCGGTGGGCCAGAAGGCCAGCACATCCGGCGGGCTATAGGCCGGGCGGTCCCAGCTGGCGTTGGCAATCGCCACCTCGGTTTTGCCGGTGGCCGGATCAACCCGGTAGATGTCATGTCCCGCAACATAGACCTGACCGTTGCGGTCGCTGGCCATCAGGGTGGAGCGGCGCGGCGCCTGGTGGATAGCTACGGGTTCAGCCTCCAGCCCGGCGCTTGCATCATAGACGGCGAACTCCGGCTGCATCACCTCGTAACGGTCGGTCAGTTTGCGCACCGGATTGCGCACCGTGTAGATCTGACTGCCGTCCTTGGAGACGGCGAGCGAGGCCAGCGAGCGGCGGCTTACGTCGCCGTCGGACTGGGCGGCGTGGAACACTTTCTCGCAGGTCCCGATATCAACGCCGACCACATCCTGCCAATGGTTCAGCAGCACATAGGCGATGCGGTTGTCCGGCGACATGGCAATGACGCCGGGAGTCACATTGGCGCCCAAATCGCAGTCGGCTTTGACCGAGCGGGTATCAGCATCAAAGACATAGAGGTTCGAGGGCCGGGCCACCGTCACCAGAAGGTCGCCGGCAGCCAGCGGCAGGGCGGAGGCGCAGAACGCGGCAGCAGCAAAAAACGCGGATTTCATGATGCGGGTCTCCTTATGTTTCGGCGTCGGTGGGGTAGGTGGCGCCAAGCGCGCGCCAGTCCTTGGCAGCGTTGGGCGCGCCTTCGTCCCAGTTCTGGTGGTTGACCATGATGTCGGGCACCTGCGCGGGCCACCAGCAGGGGTCGGAGCAGCCATAAAGGTCCGCCTCCATCGGCTGGCACAAGGCGGCAAGGCCGCCGAAAGGATCGACCTCCCAGCCGGGATCGAAGGTGGTGGCGCAGCCGGCGGTTACGGTCTGCATCGCGCGGACCTCTTCCATTTGGCTTGCGGTTGCGGCCTGCTGGACGCGTTCGGCTTTCTGATTGAGCGGTTTCATTTTCCAAACGCCCTCCTTGGTGCAACGTGGTGGTGGAAATACTGCGGTGCCTTGGCGATCAGTTCGGCATAGGCGGCGACCCCGAAATCGATCCAGTCGCGCATCAGGTCGCAGTAGTGATAGGTCGGCATCATCGGGTCGCTGAAATGGGCATAGCTTTCGTGGTAGCAGCCGCCCGCGCACAGGTTGCGGATCCGGCAGGTGGCGCAGCCCTTCTCAGTCCGGTCGGAGCGCGCCTTGATGAAGCCCGACAACTCCTTGCGCTTGATGCCCTCATCGACGGTGCCGAACTGGTCCATGTCCGATCCGGTGAAGCGGTGGCACAGGTTCAGCGCGCCGTCGTGATTGACCGCCAGCATGCCCACACCGGCACCGCAGGGCAGCGCCTTGGAGCGGCCCTCGTAAAGGTCGTTCATCATCTGATGCATGTTGGAAAAGCCGATGTTGCGGCCCTTCAGCGCCTCTTCGACATAGAGCCTGCCAAGGGATTTCATGCCCTCGAACACCTCCAGCAGTTCGGCGCCGTTGAGGTTGAAGGCATCCATGTCGCCCGAGGTGACCGGCGAAAACCCGACCTCGGCAAAGCCGATATCGTTGATCAGATGGTCCCAGATCTCATGAATGTTGGTGACGCCGGCGGTCAGGGTGACGCGGGCGCCGACCGGTTTCGATGTGTAGCGCGACAGCAGCAGCCGGGCCTTGGCGGCGACCGCATCATAGGTACCCTTGCCGCCAACCGTTTTGCGGTTCAGGTCGTGCTGCGCCTTGGGGCCGTCGATGGACACCGTGAGGCCGAATTTATGCTGGTCAAGCCAGTCGATCAGCGGTTCCGTCAGCAGGGTTGCATTGGTGGTCAGGCTGAAGTTCACCGCCTTGCCAAGGGCGGCGAAATGCGGTTCGGCCCAGTCCACCACCTGCCGGATCAGCGGCTGGTTCGACAGCGGCTCACCGCCGAAGAACACCACGTTATAGCTGTCGCGGTCCGGGTTCTCGGCCAGCAGCATCTCGACCGACTTGCGCGCGGTGTCAAAAGCCATCTTCTGGCCCTTGGAGGGCACCGCCAGATCCTCCTTGTAGCAGTAGGAACAGGCCAGGTTGCAGCCGGTGTTGACGTTCAGGACGATGGTTGTCAGCGGGAAGTTTTCGATCTCGATCGGCGGGCGTTCGGGCTGCAGCGGGCGGCCGTCGTTGACGATGTCCAGCCGCACCAGACCGTCGAGCCGGTCGGCGGCGTCCGTGGCCGCAAACCGGGTCTCGAATTCATCCATGGTGAAGGCCTGCGCCTGCGCCGCATAGTCAAGGATATCGCGGTCGGCGGTGTCCATCTCGAAGATCGAGGTGGTGGGGACGTGGAACAGAACCTCGCGCCCTTCGACCGATACCCGATGCGCATTGGCGGGCTGATAGTGAAAGTCTTTCATGGGTTTTCTCCCTGTGCTTCAGCGGATCGGCGGATCAATGAAGCGCTGCACGGTGACGATCAGCATCGCCTCAGCCTGCTGGCCCATCGCCTTGGCCTGGACTTTCAGCTCGCCTGCATTGTTGGCGCTGAAGGGGCGGTCGGGGTTGGGGCCGGCAATGGCAGGTGCAAAAATGCCACTTGGCTGCATTTCGCCTGCAAACTCGGTGTCCTTCATGTGGGCTGCGTGATCATGCGCATTGGCAACGGTCCACTGCGCCGCGATCTGGCCGATGCGCACATCGTCTCCGGTTCCCGCTTTGCCGTCGGGGCCGTTCCACATGCCGATGGCATTGAAATAGGCGGGCACCGGGGGCGGCCCTGCATCGCTGCCGCCGCCAACGCGGGCGATGGTGAATTCCGGCTCCACCCGGAGGCTGTCGACCGAGGTGTAATGGGCGATCTGCCCCTCGGCGCTGCCTGCGTTGAAGGTAACCACGCCATTGCCCTCAGCCGCCAGCATCAGCGCCGCGCCAAAGCTGTTTGCCGTTGCATCGCCGTGTGAACTGGCCAGGCTGTCGAGCCCGGTGCCGACCACTTGCACCTGTGCCTCACCCGCCGGAACGGCAGAGGGAACGGTGCCCAGGATAACGCTGCCTGCACCCGCGCGGGCGCCGGTCAACGGTGCGCCAAGGGCGTCGTTGCTGCGGTCGAACTGCCGGCCCTGCAGGGCGTTGCCATCCTCTGACAGCGCCAGAACCTGACGGTAAGCGGTGCCGCCGATGTCCAGATTGGCGCGCCATTCATAGCCGGTGTAAAGGTTCATCTGGCCCGACGCGGGATGCGTGCTGCCGTCGGCGGTCACAAATTCGCCCGAGACCTGATAGGGAGAGGCCTCGCCGATGACTGTCAGCCGCCCGTAGGCCTCGCCGATGCCGGGCAGGTCTGTGATGACCACCCAATCGCCTGCCACCGGCTGCTTGTCCGCCGCCTGCCAGTCCGTCCAGGCGGCGGTCTCCAGCGGGTTCTGTTCGGCCAGATAGCTGGCGATCTCGGTCCGGGCGATCTGGTACCATTCGCGGTCGCGGCCAAGCGCCTGGTATTCGATGGTGGGGAAATGGCCGACATGGAAATCCATGTGCAGGGTCCATTCCTCGGCCGTGCGGTTCTGCAGCAGCCCCCGCGCGCCGGTATGGCAGCGCGCGCACATCGAGGCAAAGGGTTCGTCAAAGCTTTCCTGCGCGTTCGGATCTTTCTCAAGCGCATAGCGGAAAGGGGCGGTCTCGGACGGCGCCAGACCCTGGCTGTCGGACAGATGCTGCACGATGGCGCGGCGGTCCTCAGGGCTGATCTCCAGCCCATGCGCCTGCTGCATCCGGACGATGGTCATCATCCAGCCTTCAGGCGTCTTGCGCTGGCCGCTGATGCGGCTCAATCCGCCGTCTTCTGCGGTGTGGCAGCTGGAGCAGATGTTTTGCACCAGCTCCTCGCTGGCCAGCGCAGGGGCCGGGCTGGCGGCTGATATCAGGAGTGCAGCCGTCAGGCCGCGGGGTCTTAGTTGCATGGGTTAGTCTCCCTGTTTGGTGTGTCCCAGGGGATCTGCGCCCCCTCGGTAAAGCCTTGCGACAAAAGCCATTGGTGGATGGCGCGGGCGGCCTGCGGCGGGGCTCCGGGCAGAACTGCGCTGTGAAAACCGTCCGCGCCCGGCAGCGGCTGGCCGTTCAGGCGGCGCAGCAGCGGCACGATCTCCTGCCCGGCGGCAAAGGCGGCACCGCCGGGGGCATCGCGGGTGATCAGCACCTCGCGCCGCGCCAGGTGGCCGTTTTGCACGATTACCCGGCGGGCGATGTGCGGGGGGATGTCGGTATCATGGGCGGGGATATCATCGGGCCAGGCGGTGCGCTGCTGCCAGAACGGTGTTGCAAATTCCGCCTCGCGGTAGAAATCGCGGCCCACACGGGCCTGCCGCCAAAAGGTCCCGGCCACCCGGTTGCGGTAGAAATCGCGGGCCAGCCCGGTGTCGCCGTTCAGCAAGGCCCGTGCGATGGGAACCGCCATCAGTGCCGAAGACACAGCCCAGAACATGCCGTGCCCGGACAAAGGATCCAGCGCCACCGCCGCATCGCCCAGCCGCGGGCAGCGCGGGTCCAGTTCCGGCGCGGTCAGCCGCGGTGCGATGGCATGAATGGCAGGGGAGCGGGGCAGGGGGGTGTGCGCCGCCACCGTTTGCCACAGCGCCGCCACAGCCGCCTTGCCGCCAGTCCGTTTATCCAGCGCACCTGTGTCACCCACCGCCTGCAGCCACAGCTGACCCTGCCGGGCTGGAGCAGACCAGATCCAGCCGCCGGGCCGGGCTTCGATCCGCGGGGTGTCCATATATCCGGCTTGCGGCGGTACAAACCCGGCAACCGAGATCGTGTCCGGCCCGATAAGGTCCGCCCTGTTTTGTTCTGCAGGCTGGCGCGGGGCGCGGCGGCCGCGGGCCTCAAACAGCAGGCTGGCGGTGAGGCTTTTCCCGCCGGCCAGGCGGATTACGCCCGCATCCGGGCGGACACTGGCCACCGCTTTATAGAACACTGCGACGCCCTCAGCCCCGGCGGCGTGCAGCAGGCCGGTGTCGAATTGGTTGCGGTCGGCCAGATGCTCGCTGTTCTGGCCGCCTTGAAAAGACCCCCAGCTGACATGGCGCTGGGTGGCCGGACCGATGCCCGCCAGCGGCAGGCAGTGTTTTTGCAGAATTGCGGCGATACGGGCGGACATGCCCTCAAACCGGGCGGCGCGCGGCGGCAGGGTGGCCAGCGCCACGCTGTATCCGGCCCGCGCCAGCAGGATCGCGGCCACCGACCCGGCCGGGCCGCCGCCTGCGATTGCAATGTCAAAGGTGCCAAATTGAGGTGCCATTTACATAAGCTGCACTGTGGCGGCGGTGCTTGTGGCGGACGCATCCGGACAACAAGCCGACATTTCCGGACAGAATCGGCGGATGCGGCCCTGTCTGCAGTGATTTTTCTGGAATGGCCGGTTTTTACGGTATTCTGGCGCAATCCTGAGGAATTGCGCGATGCCACACAACTATCAGCCCCGGATTTCGGCCACGACCTTGAACGACCCGCTGCGGGCTGTTGAGTTCATGAACGGCGATCCTGGCAGGATTTTCCGCACTGCCGGGATCGGCCCCGAAGACCTGGATGGCGAGATCGGCCTGAAGAAATTCGTGGACTTCTGCGAGCATGCATCGGACCAGCTGGGGCTGCCCGATTTCGGCTGGCGGGTGGGATCGGTGTTCGATTTGCAAAATCTTGGCACGCTTGGAGAATTCATCAAACAGGCGCCGACGCTGGGAGCGGCGCTGTCGCTGTTCCGCAATGCCTTTCCAATGGTGCAAAGCGACTCGGAAATGCGGCTGGCGATTGAGGCGGACAAGGCGCTGCTGACTTACCGGATCCTGGATGCACGCATCTGGCCGCGGCAGCAGGATGCGGAGCTGACGCTGTCGGTGTTCCATAACCTGGTGAAGTCCGCCGCCGGTCCGGACTGGCGGCCTGATCTGTTGTCGCTGGAGCACGAATCAAGCGCCTTGCAAAGCCGCAGCAGTGCCGGGCCGCGCTGCCCGGTGCAGTTTGCCGCCGCGTCCAACACGCTGGTGTTTCCCGCGGCAATGCTGGATCTGCCGCTGGCGGACAGCGAAAGCCGGGCGTTCAAGGCCGCCTCGCAGTCGATGGTCCGCAGCGCCCGGCAAAGCGAGCGTGAAGCACCGGTTGCGGTACGGGTGCGCCGCGAGCTGCTGATGCGGATTGGCCGCGAAAGTTTCGAGCAGACCGCTATCGCCACGGCCCTGGGCATGTCGCGCCGGACCCTGCGGCGCAAGCTGGAGGAGGAGGGGCAGAAGTTTTCGCGGCTGCTGGCGGGCTGCCGGATGGAGATTGCCAAGCGTATGCTGCTGGCGCCAGGGGCGCAGCTTCATGAAATCTCAGAGCGGCTGGGCTATTCTGAAGTCTCGGCCTTTGAGCGTGCTTTCCGGCAGCGGGAGGGGGCGACGCCGAGCCAGTACCGCAAGCAAGCGTCGGCCTGCGGTTCCGGCGGCTGAACCGCCGCAGCAGGCCAGCAGAGCGGCGCGATGGAATCAGCTCCTTGGGATCCGGCCCAGGATCCTGAGGGCGTTCTGTTCGGCGCAGCGGGCGGCTTGCTCCACATAGCCCGGCGCGGTGCCGGGCAGGCGGGCCACATGCTGCTCCGCCGCGGGCCGGTGTTCCACCATCAGATCCACCAGCCGGGTGATCCGGTTCAGGACTTCGGCGGGGCGGAAGCCCAGCTCGGTTGCGATGCGGGCAAAGTGATCCGGTGTCACGTCCGCGGGCTTGCGTTTGCGGCCGCCGATTTTCTGGGCGAAATACTGGTTCACGGCAGGCCAGGGCAGAACCGTTGAGACATCGTAAAGCGGGGCAAGTTCAACCGACGGGCCAAGCCGGTGCAGCATGGAATAATTCTTGGCGTGGGCGTCGGTGTTGGCCACCAGGATGTTGAAGGCGAACTGGTCAAACAGGGTGAGAACGTCCTGTGGTTCAAGATGCCCGGCGGCGGTGAACAGATCGGCAAGGGTGAAACCCGGCACCGATCCGGCCTCATACTTGCGCCCCGGCGGCGTGGCGGTGGCCTGGGCAAAATCCTCCTGATGCAGGCGCTGGATATGTCCGGCGGCGGACAAATGCCTGTCATAGCGCAGGACGCAAATGGCCGAGCGGGCCCCCAGGGCGAGGGAGGCCGCCTGCGCGGCGGGGATGCCGGTTTTTTGCGCAAGGGTCAGGCAGTAAAGCTCATTTTCAACGATGCCCGGCAACCGCGGATTGTCCGGCTTGAGGATGACGGTGGAGGGGGCGCCGTTTCTGGGAATGGCCAGCCTGCTGCCGTCTTCTGGCAGCTGCAGCACCGGGCGGCCGCCGGCGTCCAGAACGGCGAGGGCGGATTTCTGCTGCCCGCCGGCCAGCGACAGGCGGACACCATCGGCACCGGCCAGGAAAGGCCGCTGGGCCAGGTCGTTGAAATGCGCCTGCAGCGCGTCTTCGGGGCAAGAGGTGCGGTAGTAATCTGTCAGCAGGACATAGTCCCACTGGTCCGGCAGGGAGGGGCTGTCAAAGGACAGCGCCCCGGCAGTGTCGCCGCCGATTTCGCGCAGCAGGGCAACCGCATCTGTTTTCGACAGGCCAAGGGACCGGCTGAGGGTTTCCAGCTGCTGTTCTTCGGGCAGCAGGTTTGCCAGCCAGGGGGCCACGATCCGGTTCGGAAACGGATCAGGCTGCAGCGGCATCAGCACCGAGATGGGGAAGGCGCGGGGGGTGTTTATCCATTCCGGCGTATAGGCAAACCCTGTGCTGCCGTCGTCATGCACCGCGACGCTGCCAACCAGAAACTGTGCATAAAAAACCGGAACCTGAAGGGTCATTCCAGGTCTCCAAGGTCGTATCCGCTGGCGGTGCCGCCGTGCGGCGCCGCGTCATGGGGCGTTCCGAACAGCTCGGCCACCGGCACGCGCAGGGCCTTGGCGATGCGGTACAGGGTCGACGCCCGCGCGTCGCGGGTGCCGGTTTCGATGGTGGAGAGCGCCGAAACACTGGCCCCGGTCAATTGCGCAAGCTGGGTCAGGCTGAGCCCCTTGGTCTTGCGGATGCTGCGGATGGACTGGCCGAGGCCGATCAGCTCTGGCTGCTTCTGATCTGTCATGCGGGCTCCGGTTTATCGAATACGGTAAATATGCCCTATCGCCGGAGCTGAATCAACAGATTTTACCGTTTTCGATAAATTTCGATTGCGAACGGGGGACTCTCAAGAAATTTACCGAATACGGTAAAGATCAGGCCGGGGCTGTCGCGGATTGCCAGGTCATGTTTTTGAACTCTTCACGAAAGGCAAAACGGGCGAGGTGATTGTCGATGATCTGCCGCGCATGATCGAGCTCCTCGGGGGTCGGGGCGGTGACTTTGGCGGTCAGATCCTGACCGGTTGCATGCAGGGTTGCGGGCCCCATTCCCAGCGCCACGGTGCCCTGGCCGATTTCATCGGCGGTGTCGAACTGCACCTCGACCTTATGGGAGAAATGCTTGCAAAGCTGCTGCAGGTATTTTGCCCCGTTCGGGGTGTCAAAGCGGCCGGTGTCGGTGAGCATTCCCAAATTCCCTACTGTTTTACTAAGCTAAGAGCAATGTAGTGAATC
The DNA here is from genome assembly GCF_004123675.1 of Leisingera sp. NJS204. NCBI lineage: Bacteria > Pseudomonadati > Pseudomonadota > Alphaproteobacteria > Rhodobacterales > Roseobacteraceae > Leisingera > Leisingera sp. NJS204. The sequence continues at coordinate 19,683 of NZ_CP035424.1, forward strand.
GCCGCGGCGCCGCAACCCGCAAACACAGGCTCCGGCTAAGGGTTTTTGCGGTTGCACTTTTTGGCCAAACCGCCCGAAGCGTGCACAGATGAGGACTATGAGGAACAAGAGTGGAACGAGAGCGCGCTTGACGGTTTTCTGATTCCTCGGGAAGTTCACGCTTTTGGTCAAGGGGCACTCGGATGGAGCGAGAAGAGCTGAAAGCGTGGAGCCTCTCGTTTGGCGAATTGGATTTTGTGCAGGGATACCGGCGCGCGCTGCGCGCGGGCTTGGCGCTTCAGCTGGTTCATTTTCGCAGTTGCGGTATTTTCCTGAGGCATTGCAAGAAATCGCTAGCGAGCGCATCCAATATGCCGAGGAACAGTTGGACGCCCATGTTCATCTATACGATCTGCAATCAGACGCTGCCCGCCTTCACCGCCTTGATATTCTGCGCCATCTCGGGTTTCGGCGGGCGAAAGAGCGAGATCGCGCGAAGCTGCATTCTGTGCTTGTTCTGGAAAGCTCAAGAACAGGCCCGGCCATTGAACCTCCCATTGATTTTGGATTCCGATGGGCGTCGCAGAACGCGATATTCGAACCCTCGCGGAAGATCATGGAGCGCTCCGTTCGCTCCGCGCTGCATGCACTCCAGGCAGGGTTTCTGACAGAAGTCTCGGGCAAAGTTTCAAAGAAAACCAAAGTGGCGTTGGAAGAATGTCTTGCTGATCCACGCTGCAATCATGGGTCTCTGCGGCTGAAGGATGATGTTGGGGCCGCGACGCCGGATAAAGTTCTGGAGGCAGCAGACCGGCTGGCCTTTATAGAGGATCTTGATCTTCCATTTGGTGTAACAGATCGCGTCGATCCGTCCTGATTCAAGCACTTTGCGGCCGTGTTGAAGGTGAAACGGCCTATGAAATGCGCCGTCATACCCAGCAGAAACGGATCGGGCTTCTGGTCCTATGAATAATGTCTCTCAAATCGCACCTCATTGATCGGCTGGTGGACTTGTTGATTGATGTCGTGCACCGGATCGGGACGAAATTCCGGCGCAAGGTGATCGGCAAAATTGCCGCCGACATCGAGAAGGTACACGGCAAGGAACGATTGCTGGTTGATATCGCCACAGCTGCGATGATGACCCCGAATGGCAGGGTCTCGGATGTGATCTTTCCTGTTGCGGGTGCTGCGAAACTGAAAGCGATCATCGACCAGCACCGTGCAAAGGGTACACTGGATGCGCGGATTCAGATGGAAATGCGGGGATCCTGGGCCAGCCATTACCGCCGAATGCTGCCTTGTCTGTTAACGGTGCTGAATTTCCATTCGAACAATGAAAGCTGGCGCCCGATCCTTGATGCACTGTCTTTGCTCGCTCGCCTGAACGAAGAAGGGCGACGCATCGCTCCGGCATCATTGGCTCCCGAGGGGTCCATCCCGCGCAAATGGCGTGACACCGTTTTTGATCACCGGAGCCGGTTGAATGTCATTTCCTACGAACTCTGTGTCCTGACGCAATTGCGGGACCGTATCCGGGCGAAGGAAATCTGGGTCGAAGGCGCGGACCGCTATCGCAATCCGAATGACGACTTGCCAAAGGACTTCTCAGAAATGCGTGCGGCTTACTATGCCGGGTTGAAGCCCACCCAGGATGCGCGGGAGTTTACCAGCTCAGTCCGTGAGCAATTGGAACACGAGCTGCGCGAACTGAATGCGACTTTGCCTTCCAATGACCTGGTTCGGCTTCGATGGTCTGGCCAAAACCGGATTTGCGTCACGCCATATGCACCAGCGCCTGAACCGCACGGTCTCCTTTCAATGAAAGCTGAAATCGGTAGACGGTGGCCGATGACGGGCCTGCTGGATGCGCTAAAAGAGACTGCGCTGGATACCGGGTTTCTGGACGCCTTTGAAACCTCAGCGAGCCGTGAGGCGCTTGACCGCATAGTCAGAGACCAGCGTTTGTGTCTGTACGGTCCGGGCACCAATGCCGGTTTGAAACGAGTGGCCGCCGGGGTGCCTGGGATCAGCTAAGATGAACTCTTGCACATTCGCCGCCGGTATATTGACCCGGCCTCGCTTCGGGCTGCAGCGGCAAAGGTTGCGGATGCCACTTTGGCGGTTCGGAATCCGGTCGTATGGGGTGATGCAGGAACTGCCTGCGCGGCAGTTTCTACCAAATTCGGAGCCTGGGACTGGAATCTGATGACAGAATGGCACGCTCGGTATGGTGGGCGGGGCGTCATGAGCTATTGGCATGTCGAGCGTCAGGCGACCTGTGTCTACTCCCAATTGAAGCGGTGTTCATCCTCGGAAGTGGCGGCCATGATTGAAGGCGTCTTCCGGCACTGTACGGCTATGGAGATTCGGAGAAAGTGGAGTTTGACCCAATTTCCGGACAGTTTGATTATTGATCCTATGCGGCAATTCTCCAAGTCATGGTTTCGTATGCTTGCGCGGGTGTTTGGCAGCCGATGGCGGAATGACGCCGTTGGCGATTGTAGAAGACCTCTATGTATTCGAAGATCGCAGCCTTTGCCTGGGCACGCGTTTTGAAGCGCTCCCGGTGGACCAGTTCCTTTTTCAGGGACGCAAAGAAACTCTCCATCGGTGCGTTCTGCGCCTTCAAATGGTCCCCCAGACCATTTGATCCGCTGGCGCGGACCAGCTTGAACTCCAGGCATTCTCCGGTGCGGCTCATGGATTGCGTGATGCGTGCCGCCCTAAGCAACTTGCGGTATTCTCCGCCTGCATATTGCACGCCGCGGTCGCCATGGCGGATGAGCCCTGGTACCGGGCCACGGCGCCCAAGGGCCATGTTCAAGGCATCACAGCACAGTTCCGATCGCAGATGATCGTCCATGGCCCAGCCCACGATTTCACGCGTGGCATTCGACCATTGTTCTCGAACCAATGGCGAACAAGGTCTCATTCCTTGATGGCAGCCACGTAGAGCCAGCCTTCAGCGGTGTCGGCATAAGTGATGTCAGCGAGCCGAACACGGTTCGGAACGGTGCAATCGAACTGTTGCTCCAACAGATTTGGTGAGGGTTTGAGGCTGTGATTGCTGTCTGTGGTGCGCCGCTTTCGACGCTTGTACAGGCACGGTGAGACATTGTTTTCACGCATTATTCTGGCCACGCGCCGCTCCGAAACGTCCTCGCCATCGGCTTTCAGATCCTGGTGGCCCCGCTTTGCCCCATATCGTTTTTTGCTTTGAGTAAACGCCGCTTTGATCTTTGGCAGCAACGCGGCGTCCCGGGTGTCCCGCAGCTTTTGCCGCTGATCCCGGGCAGGTTGCGGCTGGACAAAGCCGTAAAACCAGCTGCGCGTAACGCCAGCAATGCGACAGAGCTGAGCGATCGGCTAAACAGTCTTGCGGGCAGCGACAAATGCATGTTTCGCGTTCATGTCTTCGCTGTCCTTGAGGCGAAAAAAGCGGAAGCCTTGTGGAGGATCCCATTTTCCAGCTTCAAACGTTTGTTTTCCTTCCGCAGACGATCCAGTTCCGCTGCATCCGCCTGCTGCCTGCGCAGCGCCGCCATTGATCCTGCCGCTTCGGCCTCCGAGTGCCAGGTCTTCAGCTGGGAACTCGTCACACCCAGTTCCCTGGCCACGCCACATTGTGTGGCACCAGGCTTATAAAGCCGGCCAACAGCTGCGGCTTTGAATTCATCTGTGAACGTTCGTCTCGATTGTCCCATTCCATGCTCCTTCCGTGGACAGGGGTAAATTACCACGGTGTCCGGGAACAGGGACGAAGTTCATCTCTTTGAATCCGCCGCACTATGAACGAACGGCGGCTTCAGGTCTCGTCATCAGCGAGCGCCCGGTAGACGGTCATTCTTGAAACGCCAAGATCACGAGCGATCTCGGCTTTTGCGGTGCCCTCACTCGCCAATCGCCGGATTTCCTCATCATCAACGGATTTCCGCCTCCCCTTGTAAACACCCTTACCCTTGGCGGCTTCGATTCCAGCTCGCTGCCGGTCACGGATGAACTTGAGTTCCATGTCGGCCACCATTCCGAGCACAGTTATTACCATTCGACCCATGTCACCGGCAGTGGTGACTTCAGGTTCCAGTACACGAAGAGAAGCGCCCTTGGCGTCCAGCTCGTGTACCAGGTTCAAAACATCACGGGTGGAACGGCCGAGGCGATCCAGGCGGTGGACAACCAACTCATCACCTTCACGAAGAAACTCCATCACCGTCGCCAGCTCGGAACGATCATCGCGGGACGCACCGGATACCGTTTCCGAGCGGATGACCTCACAGCCGGCTGCCTTCAGCTTGGCTTTCTGGATATCGAGGTCCTGACTTGATGAACTGACGCGAGCATATCCGATCTTTGGTATAGTATTCTGTCACATTAGGGTGGCTTGGACCCTGTTACTGTAACAATTGTCCATTGGCCACTCATTTGTGACGTTTGGGCGTTGTGACCTTCAGCGTTGAATGGCGTAGTTTAAATTGCGTTATGTGGCACCAATGACGAGTGTCGACCGCGCAGCTTCGACCACTTCGTCTGTGACGAGGGACAACTCGTTGATTTTAAGGATACGCTCAATCTGAACGAACAGCCTGTGCAGAAGACGGAAATTTCCACCGGTTATTCGGGCGATGGATGCGACGGCCTGATGGTCGGTGAAGTCTGCGTCGTCGAGCGTCATGCCCAGTTTCCGCCAATGCCGTGTGAGGACGAAGGTCAGTTCATCACCTTGGAGCGGACGGTAATGGTGAGCAAAACCGATGCGGCTATAAAATTGGGGATAGCGTTCGAGGCGTTTTTCCAACCCCGGCATACCGATCAGAATAACACCGATGCCTGTGCGGTCGAATAAGTCCCGGACATGCTCCAACGCTTGGGCTGATAATCTTTCAGCTTTATCAATGACCAGTAGCTGGATCAGATCAGGCCCCTTGCCATCAGGCAGCCTACGTTCCGGATGTTGCGCCAGTTCGATACATCCTTCAATGTGGGTCATCAGTCTGCTCAGATTATCGCGGGTTTGGCGCGCTGGCTCACTGACCATCGGCGTGTAGAACGCAGCGCGCGACTGTGCGAGGGCTTTATAGGCGATCATGTCCGATCGATCACGCGGTCCCCAGATGTCCAACAGGGGGCCAGCCTTGTCCCACTTTGCATGTCGTTGGGTCGAGACTGTTTTTCCCACGCCTGCCGGACCAAAACAAATACCGATATATCGGTGTTTTCGCACGGCCGTCACAAACTCGACGAAGCGCCGGTGCTCTTTGGTGGCAATGAAGTTGCCCATGCGATGCCCGGTCATAGTCAGTCACCCTCTTCATAAATGCGCAGCCGATTGGGTTGTTTGATAACTCTCTTTGTGGCAGGCGACCTGCGCCTGGCCCGTTCGGGCAGATACTCAGAAATGGCCCCAACCCGGTCCTTGATTTGGTGGCGCAGGGCGCGCCGGTGAGCGGATCGTGCGGTTTGTATGTCTTTGAGGGAAACGCTTTCAGTTTCGTGGTCCGGGCTGATTGCGCGACAGAGAAAGCGGTTTTGGTGAAACACCCGGATCTCGGTGAGGTCGCGGGGATCGTAGCGAATGGTTACGGTCTCACTGACATATGGTGCCAGGATTGGGCTCATGAACCGCAAGCCCTGAAAGTGGACCCCATCGCGCCGAACGACACGCGGTTTGGCTACCATGACCAGCAACAAGTCGAGGTCATCGAGGCTGTCCGGCATCTGCGGCAGCCAGCCGTCACCGCGCCATGACGCCACCGGGGCCTGACCCGTTTCGCTATGAACACGGGTGTTGTAGGTGGCAATGAACCAGTCGCCGATGGCCGTGTCCAGATCGCCAAGTGACAGCTTTGGTGACGTCGAAGGCTTGCCGTTCGCCAGATGCCCACGCAGTTCGGGAAGCACTTCCGTGTTGATGGTTCCAAAAAACCGTTCAATCTTTCCACGCCCCTGAGGTCGTGCCACGGTCGAAAAGGCAATCTGCATCCGCAATGCGGCTGCTGCTTGTTCAAGATGTTCGGATGTAAAATCGCTGCCATGGTCCACGTAAAGGACATCCGGAATGCCGCAGACGGGCCATTCAGAATTCTGTTTGCGCCAAATGGCCTGCCGTAGCGCGAGAGAGGTGTGCAGCGCTGAAGGTGCGCCCAGGAAAACCAGATAGCACGCGATAGCACGTGAATAATCGTCCATGATCACGGTAAGCCATGGGCGGGCGGTCGTCCCGTTCGCATCAAGGACTAGAATGTCGAGCATCGTGTGATCTGCCTGCCAGAGCGCGTTTGGTGCCAGAGCGCGATGCCGATGGATCAACTCGAACCGATCTCGGTAGGCAGCAGCCCCCTCATGTGCGAGCGTTACCATCCCCGGATCAAGATCACGGATGATGGCGTGGACGGTGCTGTAGGAAGGTGCTCGCCACATCTGAGCGTCTGCAATTGCCGCAACACGTCGGTGGATCGCTGCGCAAGACAGTCGCGGTTTGCGTAAAGCCAACCCCTCAATCAATTGCACCAGCTCTTTCGGGAATTTGTGCAACTTCGCATCTGATCGTGCCTGACGCGCCAGACCTTCCATCCCAAGTTTCCGGTAGCGTGCCAGCCACCGTTGCGCTGTCCGGATCGGAACACCTGCGGCCCGTGCCGCAGTAGCCAAAGACACGCCGTCTTCCAGATGTGGTTAAGAACAGCAAAGCGCCGCATTGCATCGTCCATCATTGCCTCCTGGCTGGTGTCCGTAAGAGGGTCGCTGTGCGGACAGCGTTATCAGCGCCATCCGATTCTAACATTCCTTAAGGAAAACGATTCTCATTTGATTGGTCCGTTGATATTATCACTGAAGGGGTGTCATGTATTACAGTTCATGCCGTCCGAACCAAAACTCGGCCACTTCCGGCTCAAGGACAGGACTATGACAGAAACCCGCATCGGATACGCACGATGTTCTACCGACAAACAGGACCTCGCAGCGCAACGCGCGGCACTGCTTGACCTCGGTGTCTCAGAGGAGCGCATCTACACGGACCATGGCCTGACCGGCACCAAACGCGAGAGGCCCGGACTGGCGCAAGCACTGGCAGCTGTTCGGGACGGTGATACATTCGTCGTGTCGAAACTTGACCGACTTGCCCGTTCTGTCCCGGATGCGCGCGCAATCGCCGATGAGCTGGAGAGCCGGGGTGTAAAACTGGCTCTGGGTGGCAGTGTCTACGATCCGGCCGATCCGATAGGGAAGATGTTTTTCAACATCCTGGCTACCTTCGCCGAGTTCGAGGCCGATTTGATCCGTATGCGCACCCGTGAAGGCATGGCCATTGCGCGCGCCAAGGGCAAGCTGAAGGGTAAGAAGCCAAAACTGTCGGATCGTCGCCAGACTGAGTTGCGCCGCATGTATGATACAGGCGATTATTCGATCAGTGATCTGGCTGAGCTGTTCGACGTGTCGCGACCAACCGTTTACAGGGTTCTCAAACGAACCGAAAAGATCAACGTGAATTCGACTAAAACATAGCCGCTGAAATCGAAGGATAATTTTTCAGAACCGCCCCAATTTGGCCATGGCAAGCACTTATCCCAACCAGTGTATCAAGGATCGGGGAAGATGGACGGCCAAGGCCTGCAACCACGCATAAAAGAACGGGAGATTGATGACCTTTTTGCCAAAGCGTTCCAAACCTCTCCGGAATTTTGCGATAGAGTGCGTGAATGTTTGGATCTGACCGGTTCCGGCACAGCGAAACAGGTCGGCACCCAACAAGGCCACTTTGGTGATTCCGGTACAATCGACCTTGACGTAGTTCTTTCTGGAAATCGTCTGCTGATCGAAAACAAGATCAGCGCGTGCTGGTCGCATGTGAACGGGGTTGCTCAGCCGGAGCGTTATATAAGGTCAGGTACCGGTTATTGTGGAACAACGGTCTTGTTGGCACCGAGGTCGTACCTGCGAAAATCGGTGAAGGCTTCGATGTTTGACAAGACGCTGTCCTACGAGAGCCTCCTGTCTGCATTCTCCGGGTCGGATTACGATTTACTGGCGGCTGCGATAGATCAAGCCGAAGTACCACCTGAAAACCCAAGCGATGTACAGACCGCCTTCTTTCAGAGCTTCGGGGCGCTACGTGCCGAGATCGCGCCTCAGATTACAGAGAAGAAGCGCGACCGGAACAAGGGGTCGCACACGGTTCACCTTGACGTTCCGAAGAGCCTTACCTTGCACGTCGGATTACCAAAGCCGAAGGTATTCCTTCAGTTCGTAGAGGCAAACGTGAAGCTGATGATCCCCAAGTGGGGATGGCATGTTACCGAAATCCAACGCACCGGAGGTCTCGAAAACACCGGGATCACATTACGGCAGGTGGGTCGAGTAGGAACGCTTGCCCTGCAACTTCCGACCCCGACTATCAACTGCAAGGGTCCGTTCGAACCGGAGCGCGAACGTGTCGTTGGAGCCATTCTGACGACCGCACGCCTGTGTTCTTGGTGGGATAATAACCCAGACGTTTTGAGGCACTGGCAGTGGGTTGTAGAACGCTTCAGTCGGGACGGATAATGTCTGGGTGTTCTCCGGCGCCAAGGGTTTTCCAACGCGACTAAGCGCCATCGAAAGCTGAAGAAACCACGTCAGATAGCGACGAAGGTCACAGGGCGTGTCACATCACTTTGTCTCCTGCGGGTGTACCCTTTTGTGACGCGGTGATCACGCAGCCATGGCTTCAAAATCGATCCTCTTATTCAGATCGACATCGAACCGGCCATAGGGATTGATGTGGGAATAGATCAGCGGGGAAAGGCCGCGATAGTCGCGCTCGGACAGATGATCCGTCCAAGTGGGCTCGGCCAATACCGATTGAACCATACGCGTGTTTACATAAACCAATGATGCCTGAAGCAGATGAAGGGCGTGAGCGGAGATTTCCTGATCGGAAATCCGGTTGCTTGAAATCTCACCGCCTTTACCGAAGAATACGAAACCAGTAGCGCTGTTCCAGTTCTCGACCACATTCAGTCCTTCATGGATTTCCCTGCGGAAGGCTTCTGAGCGTAGATAGCGGCACAGAAAGATTGTCTTGATAGCGCGGCCCAGTTCAGCGAGCGCCTTGTAGGTTGGATGCATCACATCGGCGCGGGCAAACCGGCGCAGGATCGCTTCCGGCTCTGCTGTGCCATGTTGCATGCCCGCAGCGTATTTGACCATTTCATCGTACTGCTGTTCGATTTCAGCCCAGTCGATGGTTCCGGACAGGATCGGCAGAAGGTTAGGCAACTGCCCTCTCATCCCGGAATTTGGCAATGCCAGTTTCTGTCGCGCGATGGCTTTTAGGCGGGGAGTCAGATCAAATCCGAGCAGATGGCGGAAAGCAAAACCAATCGCGCTCTGGCCATGATTGTCCACATACTGGCGCTGGATTTCCATGTCGGTGCAGTGCCGCAGAACACCCTCAATCATTGCCGCCACCTCGGATGAAGAGCAGCGCTTCAGTTGAGAATAAACACAGGTCGCCTGGCGTTCGACATGCCAGTAGATCATGACACCGCGCCCACCATAGCGGGCATGCCATTCGGTCATCAGGTTCCGGTCCCAAGCTCCGAATTTGGTGGAATCCGCCGCACAGGCTGTTCCCGCATCGCCCCATATTTCTGGGTTCCGAACAGCCAGAGTAGAATCTGCTACGCGGGCAGCCGCGGTTCGAAGAGAGGCAGGATCGATGTAACGGCGGCGAATGTGCTTGAGTTCGTCATAACTGATCTCCGGCACGCCAGCGGCGACGCGCTTCAGGCCAGCATTTGTGCCCAGGCCATATAGACAAAGAAGAAGCCGCTGATCTCGAAGGTGACGCGGCAGAGCTTCACGGCTGGCCGAGGTTTCAAAAGCATCAAGAAAACCGGTGTCCAGCGCGGTTTCCTTCAACGTATCCAGTAATCCCGTCATTGGCCACCATTTGCCAATTTCCGATTTGAGGCTGAGAAGCCCTTTGGGCTCCGGAGCGGGAACAAAGGGCGTCATGCAGATCCGGTTTTCACCGGGCCATCGCAACCGAACCTTGTCGTCGGCGCGCAATGTCGAATTCAGCTGGAACAATTCATGCCCCAGCTGGTCTCGCACAGACCGGGAAAATTCCTGCGCGTCCTGGGTGAGCTTCAATCCAGTATAATAGGCGCCCCGTTTCTCGGGGAAATCTCTGGGCAGGTCCTCGTCTGGATTGCGATAGCGGTCCGCGCCTTCGACCCAGATTTCCTTCGCCCGGATACGGTCCCGCAATTGCGTCAGGACACAGAGTTCGTAGGAAATGACATTCAACCGGCTCCGGTGATCAAAAACGGTGTCACGCCATTTGCGCGGGATGGACCCCTCGGGAGCCAATGATGCCGGAGCGATGCGTCGCCCTTCTTCGTTCAGGCGAGCGAGCAAAGACAGTGCATCAAGGATCGGGCGCCAGCTTTCATTGTTCGAATGGAAATTCAGCACCGTTAACAGACAAGGCAGCATTCGGCGGTAATGGCTGGCCCAGGATCCCCGCATTTCCATCTGAATCCGCGCATCCAGTGTACCCTTTGCACGGTGCTGGTCGATGATCACTTTCAGTTTCGCAGCACCCGCAACAGGAAAGATCACATCCGAGACCCTGCCATTCGGGGTCATCATCGCAGCTGTGGCGATATCAACCAGCAATCGTTCCTTGCCGTGTACCTTCTCGATGTCGGCGGCAATTTTGCCGATCACCTTGCGCCGGAATTTCGTCCCGATCCGGTGCACGACATCAATCAGCAAGTCCACCAGCCGATCAATCAGCTTTGCTCTACGCGACACTATATGGATAGCCAGTAATCCAAGGCGTTTTTCATGTTTGTGCCGCCGCATCTCAGAGGCAGTCTCTCCCTCAACCCGGCGCACCAGAATCTTGATCCATGACGGATCAACGCTGGACATCATATCAAACGGCAAGTCGAGACCTTGAATAAAGGCAAGCCGGTCAGCAGCATCCAGTACGCTTTCCAGCGTTGCAGCGCCAACATCGTCTTTCAAACGCTGAAACCCATGACTGCCACGCGGATCTGTCAGGCTGGCCTCATATGCTTCTGACGCATTTGGTGGCAGCGCCCTTGCGATGCCAGCTAATAGACCATCTACAAATGCAACCCGTGCGGTTCGAACGGAACGCGCCAGGATGCCTTCGGCTGGCGGGAGCAAACGTCTTTCCCGAAACCAGCGATAGCATTGGTCAAGCATGTCACCAATTGAGCCACCATTTGGGCCAGTTACATCACGCAACCAAACTTCGAGCACAGCGCGATGTTTCGCCTGTGTTCGGGATAGACCAAGGTGCTTGGCGATCTCCAGCCGATAGCGGCGAGCAGTCCGGTCAGAAAACAACCGATGAAGGCGAATAGCCTGCATGTCGAGTTGGGAGGCGACATAGTCGACTGTATTGTCATCGACATTGGCCCAGTCTTCGACAAACCTGCCTGCGCAGCGAGCGCTGCAAGTTTGTAGTGCCACCTCAAGACAAACAGACTGGGGCAGCGACGATAGAGAATCCATATCCTGAAAGGACAAGCTCCAATCGCGTGCCGCGTTGTTAGCCATCTGCCCAACTCCAAAATACAACATGAAAGCAATTGGTTACGGGTTTTTAGGTCAGCGCAACATCAATCGTTCACAAATGTTCTTAAATTTGGCCGCTTTTCCACGTTCAGGCCCCTTGGGCCTGAAAGGCGCGCAGTTCCTCCTGCGTCGCGATATCCGGCGCATGCCCCGGAAACCGCGTGAAATCGCGCATCGCACGCAGGTACATCGTCTGTGTCTTCGGCTGCAGACCCTTGATCCGCATATCTTCAAGAAAGCGTTGGCGCAGCTTGGGAACATATTGACCGGTCATCAGGCCCTCCTGTCATTAGATAGAGAAGGTCCCAATCGTCAGACAGGTGCGTCAGTTCGCAAAATCCACGCCACTCACATCAACGCGCAACACACGCCACAAGTGCCAGTACCGCGAGAGCGGTTTCGTCCAAGTCCGCATTTTACCAATTCGAACAACGCGCAGCGAACGGTCACCCCATCGTGAGTTCTCCTTGTGTTCCTCTTAACCCCCATCTGTGCACGTTCGGGGCGGTTGGGCCGGCAGGGGATGGGACGGCCAAGGCTGCTTCCCCTCCGGCGGGCAGGGAGTGTCTCTGCCGGGCCTTGGCCGGACCCCTAACTCACAGGCGGCGCTATTCCGGCCATGGCAGGGAGTAGGTCTTCACATTTGTGAAGAACTTCATGGCTTCTATGACGCCTTCCTTGACACCATTGCCGCTGTCTTTGATGCCGCCGAAGGGGGACATTTCGATGCGGTAGCCGGGCTGTTCCCAGATGTTGCAGGTGCCCACGTCCAAACCGTTGATATAGGCAATCGCCCGGTTCAGATCATTGGTGCAGACGCCTGACGACAGGCCGAACTCGGTGGAATTGGAAATCTTCATCACCTCGGCGTCATTGTCCGGCACCCGGACGATGGGCACGATCGGGCCAAAGGTCTCCTCCATCACCAGCTCGCTGCCGTGGGGCACCCTGTCAATCACGATGGGCGGCAAAAGCGCGCCCTGGCGGGGCGGGTGGTACAGGATCTCGGCGCCGTCTTTTTCGGCCTGCAGCACACGGTTTTCGAACAGCTCGGCGGCCTTGTCGTGGATGACGCAGCCCAGCTCGGTGGCCGGGTCCTGCGGGTCGCCGAATTTGATCGCACGAGCCTTTTCCAGGACCAGCGGCACAAAGCGGTCCGCGACGCTCTCTTGAACCAGAATACGCTTGATCGCGGTGCAGCGCTGGCCGGAGTTGCCGGTGGCGCCGGCCACGGCGATGGCGGCGGCCTTATCCAGATCGGCGTCGGACAGGTCGTTCAGCACAATCAGCGGGTCGTTGCCCCCCAGCTCCAGCGCCTGGCGTTTGTAGACGCCTTTTTCGGCGATCATCTTGCCTACCGGCACGCCGCCAGTGAAGGTGATGATGTCGATGTTTTCATTGGTGATCATCTCGTCGCCAATGTCCTGAGGCCAGCCGGTGACCACCTGAAACATTTCCGGCGGCAGCCCGGCCTCATAAAGGATATCGGCCAGTGCAATACAGGTCAGTGGCGTCAGCTCGGTCGGTTTGCAAACCATGCAGTTGTTGGTGGCAATCGACGGTGCGATTTTATGGCTCACCATGTTCAGCGGGTGGTTGAACGGCGTGATCGCCGAGATCGCCTTGACCGGTTCGCGCTTTGTGAAGATCTTGCGCGCCTTGCCGTTGTGGGTGAGGTCGCAGGAAAAGATCTCGCCGTCATCCTTCAGCGCCTCGGCCGCGGCAAACTGATAGACGTCCTGGGCGCGCTTGGTTTCATAGATCGCGTGCTGGTGGCAGATGCCCAGCTCCAGCGTCAGCCATTTGGCCAGCCACTCGCGCTTCTCCCCGATCAGCTCACTCGCGCGCTGCAGGATCCGGCCGCGCTCATAGCGAGTGAGTTTGGGCGTGTAGTTCGCTGCCACCTCAAACGCCATGCGGGCATGTTCGGCCTTGCCGGCAGGAACATATCCAACAACTTCATTAGTATAGGGGTAATGAACCGGGACAGTTTCATCGGTAAAGACGATCTCGCCGCCGATCCGCATCCCTTCATTCCGGATCTCAGTATTGGTCATAATTTCACCCATGGATCAGAGAGCCGCCGCAGCGGTGGCATAGAAGAAGGCGTCAAAGTTGCGCAATTCCTCGGGCTGGCCAGGCAGATCAAGGACTCGGTTCACAATAAACGGTACTTCCTGTTCGGTCAGCCCGCCATGGCTGCGCAGCGGTTCTTTCAGCGCCGCCAGGTCGTGGCGGTGAGCGGAGGTGCCGATACAAATATTCTCGCCGGAGATCATCACGATGTCGCCGATACGGTCGCCGGGCAGTTCAAAGCGCCTGATGGCTTCTTCCTTGTCGATCACCAGGATCAGCTCTTCGCGGGTGTCCAGCTTGGCCATCACCACCGCCTTGCCGGCACCTTCGGGCAGATAGGCGGTGGCAAAGGGCATTGTTGCAGAACTCACACGTTAGGTGTGACTTCACCTTTCCCCACTAACTTCATGCCACCCGGACGATCTCGGCGGTGCCGAGCGCGTTGAAGCGGTTCATGAGAGCGATGCGAATGTGGATTTCGGCAGTCTTGCGCTCGGGGTCTCTTGCGGCGATGCGCTCGCCGAAGGCCTTGAGGCAGCGAACCTTGACCTCGATGCGGCTTGCGGGCCTGCCATTCGCCATCCCAAAGGAACATGATCCCGGTGCTGTCCGCTGCCCGGCAGTGCATCACGCAGTGATGTCACGAGAGGGGACCAGCAGGTTACGCGGCCCGTCAATGCGGCGATACGGGATCTGCACCGCCAGTGTCTTCTGCCTGCGGCAGAGGGTGGAGAAGCCGGACACGGGCCGATCCAGACCTGCCAGCCGCAGCAGGCTCGACACCATCCCTGCGGCCTGCCTGCGGCGCGCGCCAGGTCATGTCCTTGTTCACCCAGATCAGCAGCGAGCCCCGCTTGCGCAACGCGGCGTTGCAGCTGGACCAGTTCGTCGTGCGGTTGCGGGCAGGTGCGGGCTTGCTATCTGCCCCGTCTAACCGCATGGATTCGTGATGTGAATCCTCAGAAGTCAGAGTTCTGCAGCAACACCCATCTACTGCAAAGAAGGCATGACTGATTAGCTCTGGCGGTATCTGCCCGAACACCGGAAGTCTCGGCGGCCACGCCGCGCCAGAAAGAGCCAGAAGCCCAAGTTCGACCGTGATGTCAGCATCCTATTCCACCCGGATGATGTCGCACACCGGCGCCAGTTTGAGCATTGGGAGGCTGATCTTGTCTTGTTCAAACAACGCATTGGGCAATCGAATGTGGCATCGCTGGTCAAGCGTGTCAGCCGGCCGCATCTGCAAGCCGGGACAGGAACGCAAACCTGGTTTTGCGATCCGTCTTCGCCCTGGGAGAAAGGCACTGTCGGGAATACAAACCGGCGGCTGCGGCGCTGCCTCGCAAGCTCAATTTGGCGGCAGTCTCAGATCATGAACTGACGATGCTCTGCGACCGCCTCAACAACACACCCCGGAAATGCCTGGGGCGGAAGACCCCGGCAGAAGTCTTCAGGGAAAAGATGGTGGAAGAGATGGGTCGGCCCCCTACTCTCGACAGCAATAGAAGCCGCGGTTCAGGTATCGCTCACAGCCGCCGAAGAAGGCAAACGCCTTGTCATGTCATCAAACACCATCTCTTGCGCCGCGCACGGATACACGCCCCGGCCTGCGCTATTGTGCGGCAGGAAAACCGCATGCCCTTTGGAAACCGTTGCATTGTGAACTCGTTCACAGGAAAGTTCCTGCAACTGGGATATAGGCCGCAAATTCCCCGGCAGAGCGGGTATTGGCTGATTGCGCGGCCGGGCGTGGCAGCGAACAAGACAATGATGCGGACAGGCGGCAAAACCGCCCGGAAGGAGTGACTAGAATGCGTTGGAGCAGATCCCTTGCCCTTGCGGGCGGTATTGCCGCCCTATCCGCGGCCGCCGCGGCACAGGAACCGCTGAAGCCCGTGAAACTGCTGCAAACCTCATCGGACTCCCTGCTGCTGGAGCGGCAGTTTTTCGGCCAGGTTGCCGCCAAACAGACGGTTGATCTGGCCTTCCAGGTCAGCGGGCAGATCCTGAAATTCCCGGTCACCGAAGGCGGCTCTGTCGCGCAGGGCGGGCTGATTGCCGAACTGGATCTTGAGCCGTTCGAACTGCAGCTGGAACAGGCGCAGCTGCGCAAGGAACAGGCCGACCGCACCGTGGTGCGGCTGGAAAAGCTGAGCGGCACCGTCAGCCAGGTCTCGATCGACGACGCCGAAACCGAGGCAGGCCTGGCCCGTGTCGCCCTGCGGGATGCCGACTATGCGCTTGGCCATGCAACCCTGAATGCCCCGTTTGATGCGCTGGTCTCCAGCCGCGAGGTGGAACAATTCACCACCGTCAGCGCCGGCACCCCGATTGTGCGGCTGCACGACATGTCCGAACTGCACATCAAGGTGGACGTGCCCGAGGTTCTGTTCCAGCAGGCCGATCAAAGCGATGTGCTGACGATTGTGGCCAAATTCCCCGGCCAGGACACAGACTATCCGCTGGAAATTCTGGAATTCGACGCTGAGGCCAGCAGCGTCGGCCAGACCTACCGGGTGACCTTCCGCCTGACCCCGCCCGACGACCGCCAGATCCTGCCCGGCGCTTCGGCCACGGTGAATGTGCGCGTTGACACCGGCGATGCGGCGATCCGGGTGCCCGGCACCGCGCTGGTCGCCGCTGCCGATGGCAGCACCGGGGTGATGGTGTTTGCCCCGGCAGGCGCCGTGGACGGCACCGTCACCTGGACCCCGGTGAAGGTTGAAGCGACCCAGAACGGCGACTTCCGGATTGCGGACGGCCTTAGCGGCGGCGAAGAGATCGTGCTGACCGGCGGCACCGCGCTGAGAGACGGCCAGCAGGTCAGCCGCTTCACCGGCTTCGGCAACTGAGGGCGGGCGCATGGACATTGCACGCGGGTCGATCAACCGGCCGCTTTACACCTGGCTCATCATGCTGGCGGCTTTGCTTGGCGGGATCTGGGGCTTTTTGAACCTGGGCCGCCTGGAAGATCCGGCCTTTACCATCAAATCCGCAGTCATCGCGACCCAGTACCCCGGCGCCAGCAGTGCCCAGGTGGCGCTGGAGGTCTCGGAACCGCTGGAATCCGCGATCCAGAAAATGGGCGAGGTGAAACTGATCACCTCAGTGAACCGGCCCGGCTCTTCGCTGATCGAAGTGGAGATGCAGGACACTTACGACGGCACCGAACTGCCGGCGATATGGACCAAACTGCGCGCCGAGGTCCGCGATGCGGCCCGCGCCCTGCCCGATGGCGTCAGCCAGCCTTACGTCAATGACGGCTTTGGCGATGTGTTCGGCCTGTTCTACGCGGTCACCGCCGAGGGCTACACCGACGCCGAAAAACACGAGCTGGCCACCTACCTGCGGCGCGAGCTGCTGACGGTCGACGGCGTGGCCGATGTGGAAATCACTGGCCTGCCGCCCGAGGCCGTCTTTGTCGAACCCAAAATGGCCGTTGCGGTCAACCAGAACATCCCGTTTGACGCCATCGGCAGCGCCTTGGCCAATGCCAATTCGGTCCGCCCGGCCGGCAGTCTTGATGCCGGGCCGGCGGACACCCGGTTCAGCGCCCCGGAAGGCTCGGACTCGGTCACGGAAATTGCGGGCCTCACCATCGGTTCGCAGGGCGAAGTGGTCAATGTGATCGACATGGCCGACGTTCACCGAGGCCGCATCAGCGACCCGGACCTGCTGATCCGCTTCGACGGGGTTGAGGCCTTTACCCTGGGAATTGCCGGCCTTGCCACCGAAAACATCGTCGAAGTGGGCCGGAACGTAGACGCCAAACTGGCCGCATTGGACAGCCGGATCCCCTATGGCGTGGACCTGAAACCGATCTACCAGCAGCATGTGGTGGTCGATCAGGCCTCAAACGACTTCCTGGTCAACCTGGCGATGTCGGTCAGCATCGTGGTGGTGGTCCTGGCCCTGTTCATGGGCTGGCGCGCCGCTGTTGTTGTCGGGTCCACCCTGCTGCTGACCGTGGTCGGCACGCTGTTTTTCATGAACATGTTCTCCATCGAGATGGAGCGGATTTCACTCGGCGCGCTGATCATCGCCATGGGGATGCTGGTGGACAATGCCATTGTGGTTGCCGAGGGGATGCAGATCTCGATGCAGCGCGGCAAAACCTCGCGCGAGGCCGCGCATGACGCTGCATCAAAAACCCAGATCCCTCTGCTGGGTGCTACTGTCATCGGCATCATGGCCTTCGCCGGCATCGGCCTCAGCCCTGATTCAACGGGCGAATTCCTGTTCTCGCTGTTTGCAGTCATCGCGATTTCACTGCTGCTCAGCTGGCTCCTGGCGCTGACCGCAACGCCGCTGCTGGGGCATTATTTCTTCAAACAGGGCAAGGACGGCGGCAGCGATGCCTACAGCGGCCTTCTGTTCCGCACCTATGGCAAGATCCTGGCGTCCGCGCTGAAACTGCGCTGGCTGGTGGTGGCCGGGCTGGCGGGCATTACTGTGGTTTGTTTCATCGGCTTTGGTCAGGTGAAACAGCAGTTCTTCCCGGACTCCAACACACCGCTGTTCTTTGTCCACTACAAGCTGCCGCAGGGCACCTCGATCCAGACAACGTCCCAGCACCTGAAGGTGTTCGAGGACTGGCTCGCCGAACGCGATGATGTGGTCTCGACTGCCTCTTTCTCCGGTCAGGGCGCCACCCGTTTCATGCTGACCTACTCGGCCGAAAAGCCGAACCCCAGTTACGGGCATCTGATCATCCGCACCGAAACCCTGGATGCGATCCCGCCGCTGCAGGCCGAACTCGAAGCGTTCGGCCAGGCGCAGTTCCCCGAGGGCGAATTCCGCACCAAGCGTCTGGTGTTCGGCCCCGGCGGCGGCGATCCGATCCAGGTGCGTTTTTCCGGCCCCGACCCGCGCGTGCTGCGCCGGCTGGGCGAGGAAGCCATTCAGCGGCTGGAAGCGGCCTCGGCCAATATCCTGATCCCGCGCCACGACTGGCGCGAACAGGAACCCGTGCTGAAACCGGCCTATGCCAACGACCGGGCGCAAACCGCCGGCGTCACCCGCGAGGGCATCGCCGACGCGCTGCAGTTTTCCACCGACGGGCTGCAAGTGGGGGTGGTCCGCGAACGCGACCGGCTGATCCCGATCATCGTGCGCCTCGCACCGCAGGAGCCCTACAATATCTATGATCAGGTGGTTTTCTCCTCCTCGGCCGGCAAGTTCGTGCCGCTGGAACAGATGATCGACGGCGTTGATGTGATCATGGAAAACACCCTGGTGCACCGCCGCGACCGGCTGCCGACCCTGACCGTCGGCGCCGATATCCCGCCGGATCAGACCGCCGCCACCGTTTTTGCCGAAGTGCAGGACACCATCGAGGCAATGGACATCCCGCCGGGCTACCTGATGGAATGGGGCGGCGAGCATGAAAGCTCGGGCGATGCGAATGAGTCGCTGGGTAAACAGCTGCCGGTGACGCTGCTGATCATGGTGCTGATCTCGGTGCTTTTGTTCAACGCGATCCGTCAGCCGGTGATCATCTGGCTGTTGGTGCCGATGTCCGTGAACGGCGTGGTGATCGGGCTTCTGGGCACCGGCTTCCCCTTCACCTTCACCGCCCTTCTGGGGCTGCTCAGCCTGTCGGGGATGCTGATCAAAAACGGCATTGTTCTGGTCGAGGAAATCGACCTGGTGCGCGAAACCGGCCTGCCCCTGCGCGAAGCCATCGTCGAGGCTTCGGTGTCGCGTCTGCGCCCGGTAATGCTGGCGGCGGTGACCACGATCCTTGGCATGGCGCCGCTCCTGACCGATGCCTTCTTTGTGTCGATGGCGATCACAATCATGGGCGGCCTGGCCTTTGCCACCGTGCTTACCCTGGTGGCGGCGCCGGTGTTCTACCTGATCTTCTTCCGCGGGGTCGAGAAACAGGAAATGGCGGGGGTTTAACCCTCCGCCATCTGCAAACCGGGGCCAGGGTCAGGCCCGCCACCTGATCCTGCAGGGCCGCTTGCCATAAGCGGCCCGCCCTACCCTGCCAGATCCTCCAGCGCGCCGGGGATCAGTTCTTCCCAGAATTCCGCCATCTCACCGGCCAGCAGCGCCGCAGCCCAGCCCCGGTTGCGGAATTCCTCGCGGTCGATCTCTGTATCCAGGCGGCTCAGGAACAGCCGTTTGTCGGCATCCCGCTGGGTCGGTGAGCGCCCGGCGGCCAGGTCCCGGATCCGCTCCAGCCGCTGCGCCCGCAATGACCGCTCCCGCGCCTTGACTGCATCCTCTGCCGCCGCAAGCCGGGCCGCCTCGGCGTCTGCCGCACGGCGCGCCTCTGCCGCCGCCAGCACCTCGGGCGGCAGCGCCTTCGCGGTCTCCGCGGGCGTATCCTTGTAATCATCGCGCAGCGCCGCGCTCAGATAGCGCACCGGGCTGTCCACGCCCTTTTTACTTTTCAGATAGCCGACCTTCTCGGCCACATAATCCTCGCCGTGCTCGGCAATCCACTGCCGCGCCAGCCGGTCGCTGACGCCGAGGCCGATCAGCTGGGTGTAAACAGCCCCCTGCCGCACCCCTGCCCCGTCATCAATGTCCAGCATCGCCAGCTGCGGGTTCTCCTTGATCAGGAACCGCACCTCGGCCACCTGCCGGCCCATTTTCTTGAACTCCGGCGTCAACAGGATGTTCGAGGTCTTGTTCACCTCCGCCACCGCCGGCTTGATGATCTTGGCATTCAGATGCTTGAAGCTCTCATAATAGGCGCTGCCATCCACCCCCATCAGTCGCCGGAACAGCGCAATGTCCCACCAGCCGGTCGAGCCGGTGCGCACAAAGCGATAGCAGTTTTCATACAGCGCCAGCGCATGGCCGGAGGTGAACCGGCGCTGAATATTCAGATTGATCAGCGCAAAGACCTTGGGGTCATGCAGCTTCTCCGCCAGCGCCGGAGAATAGGCATATTCGCACACGCCCCCCGCCAGCTTGGCATAGGACAACAGCGAACTGACCCCCCATTCCTGCCGCCCCTGCTCATCCAGCATGTCCCATTCCGCCACCGTCTCTGCCAGGCTGCGCAGCGACTGCTTCAGCGTCTCCATATCATTGGAGTTATAGCCCACCATCATGCACAGCGTCTGCGCATCGATCTGGTGCTTGGGCTTGGTGATCAGCGTGTCATAGGCATTCAGCAGCAGCACATTCGACAGCTTGCGCTGCAGCAGTGTCAGCTTGCCGGACACATGAATGGCCGCCACGTTCTTCTTCACCGACCCCCGGCGCAGCGGGCCTGTCAGCTTGTTGTGCGGGATGTCTTTGGCGTCCATCGCCCTGCCCTCCTGCCCCCTTGCCGGTCTTTGCGACTCTGCGGGGCCTGCTTTGGCGGTACTATGGCTTAAAAGGAACCCGCGCTCAATCCTGCATTGGGGACCCATTTACGGGAAAGCCTCGTCCCGCAAACGGGTACCTTTACCCGGTCTCCCCGATTTCAGGCGCCATTCTACGCTGGTTTCCACCGTTTTCCGGCTATTATGGATCCGGAAACCGCCTGATTTACGGCCTGCGAGTCGCAGGTGCCTGTCTTCCTGCGAATCAGGGCCCTTCCCCCTGCAAACGGGTACCAATGATCCTGCAAACGGGTTCCATTGATACTGAATACAGGTCCCCAAAGATACATAAGAGACTGATATACTTCGGTATTTTGAATCCAAAGATTCTAAACTGAATCAAAGATTCACAACATTTCAACTTGTTTGTGCCATAGTAGATTTGGGGAAAAGCTTACATATATCCGCGGGATACGGACGGCAGCGGAAAACAGATGCGTTGCCAGAATATGATTCACACTCTTCCCAGGATGTGCCACAAAAGCGGTGATAACACGCCAAACAGGCGATATACCCGAGGCACCCGTCACATGGCAAAAAAACCTGACACCCCCCTGCCCCCCTATTTCAACCTGGATCCGGAGGCCGCGGCGGCCAAGCTCGGCGAGCTTGTCGATACCGCCAGATTTGCCAAGGCGGCAGCTTTCGCAGGCCGCGGACGCGACGACTTGGCAAAACGCGGCTACGCCCCCGACGGGCGCAAACGTCTGCGCAGCTTTTCCACATGGGAGGTCTGCCGCTACCTGATCCCTGTCGCCCCCGCCCACCTGCGCCGGGTGCTGAACAAAAACCCGGACTTGCCCCAGGGCGAGGGCGCCAGCGGCTCGCGCTGGTTCACCCTGGAAGACGTGCTGAAACTGCGCGACTATTTCGCCGAAGAAGGCATCAGCACCAAGGAATACCGCCCCTACCGCCCCGAAGGCTTGCCCGCCAAGGTGGTGGCCGTTGCCAACTTCAAGGGCGGCGTCGGCAAAACCTCCACCGCGGCGCATCTGGCAATGTCGGCAGCCCTTGACGGCTACAAGGTGCTGGTGGTCGATCTGGACAGCCAGGGCTCGATGACCTCGATCATGGGCGGCCAGGTGGCCGACGAATGGCAAACCGTTTTCCCGCTGCTGGCCCGCGACTATGCCGAGGCGGTGGAGGCTGAAAACAAAGTCCGCGCCGCCTCCGGCCTCGATCCCATTCCGCTGGACGAAACCCTGACCGAAGCGCGGGAGGTTTCGCTGCGAAACGTGGTGCAGAAAACCCACTGGCCCAACATCGACCTGATCGGCGCCCAGCTGAACCTCTACTGGGCCGAGTTTCAAATCCCGGTCTGGCGGATGGGGTTGCGCAACTGGGCGCTGTGGGACGCGCTGACCAATGCGCTGGATCAGGGCGGCGCGCTCGACGACTATGACATCGTGCTGCTGGATACCCCCCCTGCCCTCGGCTACCTGACCATCAACGCCCTGGCCGCCGCCGACATCCTGATGGTGCCGCTTGGCGCTTCGTTCCTTGAGTTCGACTCGACCGGCCGGTTCTTCGACATGCTCTATTCCACATTCGCCTCGATCGAGGACGGCGAAAACGCCGGCCGCCGCCGCGCGGGCCTGCCGGAGATGAAGTTCGAATGGGACGTGGTGCGCGCCCTGATCACCCGGTTCGACGCCAGCCAGCAGACCGATCTGGCCAATGTGATCCAGGCCTATTTCGGCGACATGATGAACGCCTACCGGCAGGATTACACCGCCATGGTCGGCCAGGCCGGCGAAAGCGTGTCGGGTATTTACGAGGCGGATTACCGCAACTTCAACCGCGATACTTATGTGCGCGGCCGCGAGGTGTTCGACCGCACCTATGCGGAATTCAAGGAACTGCTGATCGGCAGCTGGTGGCGCGATCAGCAGATGCAGCAGGCAGAAGCACACACTGAGGAGAGCGAAGATGGCCAGACGCAGACAGCTTGAGACCCCCTCGCCCGAGGCATTGAAGGAGATCGAAGCAGGCATTGACCGCGACCTGTCGCGCGGCCCCGGCCTGCGGCCTCCGATTGCTGATGTTGTGGCCGATGCCGCCCGCCACGCGGACCCGATGCCGCAGGCCGACCGCGAGGCAGCAGCCCGTGACAAGGCAGACGCCGAACGCCTGCGCGACGCCACCAGCAAAGGGCTGGTGGCGGTGGAAATCCCGTTGGAAGAGATCACTGCAGACGCCCTGAACCGCGACCGGATCGTGCTGGACGAGGAAGAAATGCAAGAGCTGATGACCTCGGTCTCGGTCAATGGGCTGCGCCTGCCGATCGAGGTGTTCGAGCCGCTCAACCCCGAAGACGCGGGCAAATACGCGCTGGTCTCCGGCTATCGCCGCCTGACAGCCCTGCGCCGCCTGAACGGGCTGAGCGGCGGCGAACGGTTCCAGACCATCCCGGCGTTCATCCGCGAGCCCGGCAGCCTTGCAAATGCGCTGGTCTCGATGATCGAGGAAAATGAAATCCGCTCGGGCCTCAGCCAGTACGAACGGGGCAGGGCGGCGGCCTCAGCGGTGCATGACGGGGTGTTCCCGACGGTAGACGAAGCGGTTGCGGTGCTGTTTCAGAATGCCTCCAAGGCCAAGCGCTCCAAGATCCGCTCCTTTGCGCTGATCCACGAAGAACTGGGCGATATGCTGGCCCATGCCACCGGTCTAAATGAACGCCAGTGCCTGCGTCTGGCTGCCGCCTTGCGGAGCGGCTGGGCTGAACGGTTGCGGACCGCGCTGGAGCGGGCCGAGGGGCGCTCGGCGGCTGAGGAATGGGAGGCCATGCTGCCGATGGTTGAGGATGCTGAAGGCGCCCCGCAGGACCCCAGCCGGGGAGGGCGCCCCAAGACCGCGCAAAAGGTGGAGCGCACCCGCAAGACCCGCGTCGCCAGCGGCATTACAATCGAACGCGAATACGGGCCCGGCGGCTATGCCATCCGGTTTTCCGGCGGCGAGGTGACGGCTGAACTGGTTGATGCGGTCATGGACAATGTGCGCCACCTGCTGGAGCACGGCGGATAGGGCCGGGCGCAGATCCCGGTTTCGCTGCGAAACCCCGGCCTGGCTGGGCCGGGGTTTTCCATTTCCGCTATGCCTTTTGCCATGCCGGCAGTGCGATAATTCCATAGGTTTCGCAGCGAAACCTATGCCGCATCAGCCGGCCAGCCGTTTAGCCCACAGCAGAGGTGTTTCAAAATTATACATCACCAGCTGCCCGTCCCCGGTCAGCTCCATCCGGTTGACCAGGCCGACCTGTTGCAGGAAATCACGCTCGGCGATCATCGCTGTTTCGCCGCACAGCCCGCCGCCGATCTGAAGCGGCGAAAACATGATGTTCTGCAGGTCCGGCCCGAAGGTTGTGGTGAAACTTCTGCAGGGGCTGGAGCCGTAAAGCGTGCCGCCGTCGAAATCAAACCGCA